>NZ_JBSGFZ010000032.1:0-103291 GCF_053603655.1 Kribbella sp. NPDC004138 | reverse complement strand
GTCGCCGTACGGCGTGGCTGAGTGTCCGGTGGCGCCGTACGACGCGGCTCAGCACCCGGCCCCGCCGTACCACCCGGCACACCGCCCGGCCCTGCCGTCCCGCGTGGCTGAGCGTCCGGTGGCGCCGTACTGAGTGGCTGGGCGTCCGGCGGTCCCGATCGTCGTGCTGCGGCGGCGGCCGGTGGGGCCGTGGCCCAGGTCGGGCGGGTGACGTGGACGATGCCGTTGGCGATGCGGATCTGCCAGCGGCCTTTGTGGAGGTCGACGTGGTGACGACGGCAGAGCAACGCCAGGTTCGAGACTTTGGTGTCGCCGCCGTCGATCCAGGAGATCAGATGGTGAGCGTCGCACATGATCGGCGGCGCCCCACAGACCACACAGCCGCGATCGCGGGCGTCCAGGGCGCGGCGCATCGCCCCGGTGACGAGCCGCACGCGGCGCCCGACGTCGAGCGGTTCGGAGTTCGAGCCGAGCGCCAGCGGGATGATGTTCGCGTCGCAGGCCAGCCGCCGGATCGTGGCCGCAGAGAGCCCGCCGCTGTAGACGGTGCGCCCGATCGCGTCCGCGGTGGCGGCCTTCAGGTCGTCCAGGTCGATCGTTACGGTGATGTTCGCCTTCGCGCCATACCCGGCCACCCGACGATCCTTCCCCACGCTCCCAGCATTGCCCGCGGCGGCCGTGGGCGTCGCTGCGGGTCCGGTGGGTCCCGCGGTGTCCCATGCGGCGGCCGCGATGCCCAGGGCCCCGGACAGGGCGTCGGCCTGGCGCTTGTCGCGGGGGCGGGGGTCGTGTTCGCCGTCGACGGTCTTGTGCGGGCGGGCGCCGGCGTGCACGACCGCGCGCAGGAGTTCGGCGTTCTCGTTGGCCAAGAACCCCTTGAACTTCACCCCGTTGTCCGCAGCCGACAACGTCAGCGACTCCCGTTCATACGCCTTCAGCTCCTCGGGCTCGGGGCCGTCAGAGTCCAGCAGGTCGGCGATCTCCTTGGCCGCGGTGCGCAGCTCGCCGGGCGACAGGTGACCGGCCAGCCCGACCAACTGCTCCGCGGCCGCGTCCAAGTGCTCCACCGGCACCCGCGACCGCACCCGCTCGAGCGGGGACACGATCGCGGCCGCCTGCGCCGGCCGCAGCAGCCAGCCACCACCAGCATCGCCGCCAGCACCGTCGCCGTCCTCGGATCCGCTGTTGTCGGATCGGTTGTCGTCGGGTGCGTCGGTGGGTGCGGAGGAGGCGGTGCGTTCGAGTGCGGTCGCCACGGCCGGGTAGTGCGGGGCGGTCTGGGCGAGGCGGAGGGTGCGGCGGGCGGCCGGTGCGTCCAGGCGGTACCGGAAGCGCAGGAGTTCTGCGGTGTCGCGGGCGCCGAGCTCGGTGGCGTAGCCGGTGGACTCGATCGCGGCGACCACGCTCAGACGGTAGGCCTCCAGGCGGGCGAGCTCGGCTTCCAGCGTGTCGAGGGTGGACAGCAGTTCGCCGCCACTCATCGACCACGCCGGCCGCTCGCCCAGAAGTTCCATGGCACCGACTCTAGACGGCGCCACCGACAGTTTCCGAGCCGGAATCCCCTTATTTTGTGGGCAATTCGGGGGCCCACACCAGCAAACACCCCCCGCCGCGTAGGAGCACCCGCTCGGTCGAAAGCACGATCCACACATCGACCCAGTTCCACACCTGCGCCCAACTCTGGTCGGAGCTCGCACGGACGCCATCGAACGGACGCGCGCGCCCGACCACCCACTGCCTCGCAGCAGTCACCAACGAGGCCGGAGCTACAGGAGACTCGCTGTTCCTGTGGCAGCTGCCCGACGGCCCCGAACAGCAACCTCTGCCGACAGCCGAAGGCGGCGCCTGCAGACCCGCCCCTCCCTACTCCCCCAAACCTCACTGCCCTTGTCTTGTGTCTTTCTTCCCTGCCTTCCCCCGGCACCTCCCCACACCCTTTTGTCCTCTTCCATTCGTCCCCACCTGACCGCAGGTCGTCCGGGGGTCAGGTGGTAAGTCTCTGGCTCGGCTGGATCGGTTACCGTTGACGAGTGACGAGTGCTGAGGTGTATCGGCTGCTTGGGTTCGCCGACGTGGATCGGGAGGCGGCTGAGGCGTTCTCGCCGGATCAGGTGGCGGTGAAGGAGCTCGCGGACCAGATCCGGGGGGCGATCGGGAAGCTCGGCACTGAGCCGGAGTTCCGGATGCCCGAGGACCCGCGGAACTCGATCCAGGCGTTCCTCGAGACCGTCCCGGACATCCGCCGGTACCACGCCGAGCGCGGCATCCCGGACGACATCAGCTGGGCGACGCTCGCCGACCTCGGGCAGCAGATCAAGGTGAACCGGCGGACCCACGGCGACTACGGCCTGGAGACGCACTGGTGGATGACGATCCACTGGACCGGTCAGATCTACGCGCTCGGCCGGCTGCAGTACCTGCTGCACCAGGTCCCCGCCGACAAGCCGGTCCCCGGCACCGAGCCCGGCGAGTGGATCATCGGCGTGCACATTCCCGAGACCGGTCCGCTCACGCCCGAGCTCGTCGACGACAGCCTCCAGCAGGCGCGCGAGTTCTTCCCGCGCTACTTCCCGGAGTACCCGGTGCGGACCGCGAACCTGTGGTCCTGGCTGATCGACCCGTACCTGCTGGACCATCTCCCGCAGGACTCGAACACGGTGAAGTTCGGCCGCCGCTTCACGCCGTACGGCACCCCGAACGACAGCCAGGACAGCGCGATCTTCTTCACCTTCCGCACCCACGGCACCGACCACCTGGACGACCTCCCCCAGGACACCCGCCTACAGCGCCTCGTCGTCGAACGCATCAAGAACGGCGGCACTTGGCAAAGCGGCTACGGCTACCTCCGCCTATGACGGCAGGCGAGGGCCGCGGGGTACGCCGTACTTCGTGAGCCAGCTCGCCAGCTCGATGTTCGACACGCACCGTACGTCGGGTTGCTTGCACGTCTCCAGGACGAACGTGGTCAGCGCGTCGGAGTAGACGCTGTTGTTCCAGCGGTTGAAGTGGTTGCCGAGGAACAGGGGCGGGTTGCCGCTCGCGCGTGACTTCGCCAGCGCCTGCCGGTACGTCGCGAGCACCTGGGCCTTCAACGCCGGCGCCTGGGCGAGCGGGGCCTTGCGGGCCTGCGTCTGGGCGAACCACAGGTTGTAGTCCATCGTCAGGGTCTTCTTGCTGGTGCCGGCCAGTGTCACGGACTGCAGCGGGAAGTTCCACAGCCCGTTCGCCTTCTTCGGCCAGGCGATGTACCCGGGCGCGGACGCGTCGTACAGCATGCCGCGCTGCGCCATCGCGAGCCGGTACGCGGGCCGGTCGCCCTCCAGGCACGGTGTCCGCATGCCCTTCACCGTGGCCGGGTCGAACGGCGGCGCGACGGTCTTGCCGGCTGCCAGTGACGGCCCGGTCCGCACCATCCGGTCGAACGCGCCCAGCTCGGCGATCCACTGCGCGGTGGTCCAGCGGCCGATGCCGTTCGTGCCGCAGAAGTGCCCGTTCGCGTGAGTGCCGATCTCGTGGCCCTCGGCGATCGCCTCGCGCAGCACCTTGGTCCGCCCGAGGATGCCGGCCGTGTCACCCCAGCCGATGTCCGAGGCGCCCGGCTTCTTGTACGGCGGCATGTAGTCGCTCCGCCGATCGCCCGGGTACAGGTACGGGCCGGAGAGGAAGAAAGTCATCCGCGCGTCGACCTGCTTCGCGACGGCGCGCCAGCGCGACCAGAGCATCAGGTCGCCCGCGCCGTCGAACGAGACGACCACGAACAGTGGCGGCTTGCCGTCCGGCAGCCGGCCCGGGAAGGAACGCGTCACCGGCGCGGCGGCGAGCAGGTTCCCGGCCGGAGGCGGCGTCGACGCTGTGGCCGCCGGCGTCGACGGCTTCGGCGATGAGGGCGGCAAGCTGGGCCCAGGCGACGGCTTGCCCGTCGGCTCGGAGGACGGCTTGCCCGTCGGCTTCGACGTCGGCTTGCCAGTGGGCTCCGCGGAGCTCGGCGCACCGAGAATGGGGGCGCCTTCCAGCGGTACGTCGGCACATCCGGCCAGGACCGCCGCGACGACCACCGCAGCGGCCGCGAGGTTCGCCCCAGGCCTCACCACTGCTCTACTGACGCACGAGAGCCTTCAGAGGTTGGAGTTGAACACGCGGCCGCAGGGAAACCGGGGCCGGGATCGTTAAGCGGCCGTGATCTTCGCAGCGCGGCGCCGGACCGCGATCCGGCGCGAGGTCTCGACGACCAGACCGATCACCGCGGCGAGGCTCAGGCTGAACACGAGCCCCTTCAGCTGGTCGTGCGCGAACGCGTCACCGCCGAGATACCCGAGCAGGGCGACGTACGTGTACGCGACCGTCACGCCCGCGAACGTGAAGACGATGAACTTCTTGAACGAGTACCGCGTCGCGCCTGCCGTCAGCGTCGCGACCATCCGGGCGCCGGGGATGTAGCGCACCGTCATCAGGATCAGGCCGCCGCGCGAGTGCAGCGCGGCCGAGACCTTCTCGTAGAGCTGCTGGCGGCGCTCCTGGCGTTTCATCCACCGGTGCAGCGCCGGGCCGGAACCGCGGCCGAGGAAGTAGCAGACCGATTCGCCGATCACGGACCCGACCATCGCGACCGTGATCACGAGCAGCAGGTTCTGGTGACCGGCGGCCGCGGCCATGCCGGCCGTGATCACCATGCCTTCGCTGGGGACCACCGGGAACACCGCGTCGATCGCCGCGGCGGCGAACAGGATGAGCAGCAGCCAATGCGAGGCCATAGCGATCCCGAGCAGGTGCCGGGCGACCTCCATGAACTCTGTCACCCCGGCAGTGTGCCATCCATCGGCAAAAGAGCCGCAATCCCATCGGTGTGATTCAGCTGCGCTTCATCCGATGTTCAGGCTGCGCCACCCACTGCGGTCAGAGCAGCACGGGGAGTTCGCTGATCGCGTTCATCAGCAGACTCGGGTGCCGCGGCGGATCCTGCGCGGGTACGGCGAGCCGCAGCCGCGGGAATCGCTCGAACAGCATGCCGAGCGCGATCCGGCCCTCCAAACGAGCCAGCGGGGCGCCGAGGCAGTGGTGGATACCGTGCCCGAACGCGAGGTGTGCGGTGTCCGCCCGGGTGATGTCCAGCTCGTCCGGCCGCTCCACCTTGCGGACGTCGCGGTTGGCCGGGAGGAGCGCGAACACGATCACCTCGCCGGCCTCGATCCGGGTCCCGGCGATGTCGATCGGAGCGCTGGCGATGTACGGGATCGCGGCCTGCAGCGGGCCGTCGTACCGCAGCAGTTCCTCGACGGCCGCGGGCAGCCGCTCCGGCTCGGCCCTGAGTAGCTCGAGCTGGTCGGGGTGCCGGAGCAGAGCGTGGACTCCGTTCGTGATCAGGCTGACCGTCGTCTCGTGGCCGGCGGCGAGCAGCAGGAACACCATCGAGGTCAGCTCGTCCTCGCTGAGCCTGTCGCCGCCGTCGCGGACCGCGATCAGGCCGGACAGCAGGTCGCCGGTCGGTGCCTGCTGCTTCTGGACGATCAGCTCGTGGACGAATCCGAGCATCGACGTGATCGCGTCGACGTACTCCTCCGCGGTGTACACGGCCGCGTTCACGAACACCGACGACCAGCGGCGGAAGTCGTCGCGCCGGACCGCGGGGATGCCGATCAGCTCGCAGATCACAGTGATCGGCAGCGGGTAGCTGTACGCGTTCACCAGGTCGACCGGCCCGGTCGCCGCGGCCATCTCGTCGAGCAGACCGGCCGCGATCTCGCGGATCCGCGGCTCGAGGGCCTCGATCCGGCGCCGGGTGAACGCGGCGGTGACGAGTTTGCGCAGCCGGGTGTGGTCGGGCGGGTTGGCGCCGAGCATGTGCTGCTCGGTGCGCGCGATCAGGTCGTCCATGACGGTGTCGCGGTGCGGGCCGTCCATCGGCGAGCGCACCACGTCCGGATGCGCGAGCAGCTCGCGTGTCTCGGCGTACCCGGTGACGAGCTGGACCGGTACGCCGGTGAACAGCGTCATGCGCTGCACGGGTCCCGTGGCCGCCAGGTCCTCGAAGCCCCAGTGCCGGGCGATTCCGCTGGTTTCCGTGAACGGCTGCCGCATGCGGCCAGCCTACGGTCGGCCGAGGTGCTCGGTCAGTTCGGTGCGGGAGTGGATACCGAGCTTCGCGTAGACCTTGCGCAGGTGAACCTGCCCGGCTTCTTCCAGATCGCGCTCGGCACCGTGCAGCACACCACGGAGACGATCGAGGCGGCCCGGAGCGGCGCCGGCGTGGGCTGGCACGAGCACACCTCCGACGTACATGTCGGGTGCGAGCGGTTCTTCAGGCCGTCGTACAACGCGAACCTGCTACCCAGTTGGCTGCCCGCGCTCGACGGCGTGGTGGACAAGCTGCAGCGCGGCGCGAAGGTGGCCGACATCGGCTGCGGGCACGGCGCGTCCACGATCCTGACGGCCGAGGCGTTCCCGCGGTCCACGTTCGCCGGCTCGGACTACCACCAGGAGTCGATCGAGACGGCCAAGCAGCGCGCAGCCGAGGCCGGAGTGTCCGACCGGGCGACCTTCGAGGTCGCGGCCGCGGACCGGTTCAGCGGATCGGGGTTCGACCTGGTGACCACGTTCGACGCCCTGCACGACATGGGCGACCCGGTCGGCGCGGCCCGGCACGTTCGTGAGGCCCTCGCACCGGACGGCACCTGGATGCTGGTCGAGCCGATGGCCGGCGACCGCGTCGAGGACAACCTCAACCCGGTCGGCCGGGCGTACTACGGCTTCTCCACGCTGCTGTGCACGCCGGCCTCGCTGTCGCAGCCGGTGGGTCTGGCACTGAGTACCCAGGCCGGCCCGGCCCGGATCCAGGACGTCACCAAGGCGGCCGGGTTCAGCCGGTTCCGCACCGTCGCGCAGACGCCGTTCAACCTGGTCTTCGAGGTCCGCCCTTGACAGAACAGTTCACCAGTTGGTGAAGTAATGCGGTGCTGAGCAGAACCTTCGGAGCGCTCGCGGACCCGACCCGGCTGGCCGTCGTCGGCCGGCTGAGCCAGGGCGACGCCACGATGGGCGAGCTCGCCGAGCCGCACCGGCTCACCGCGCCGGCGATGACCAAGCACGTGGGGGTGCTGGTCGACGCGGGCCTGGTGAGCCGGCGGCGGGTCGGCCGGACCGTGGTGTGCTCGCTGCGGCCGGAGGCGTTCGCGGAGGTCGAGCAGTGGCTCGGCGACCTCACGACGTACTGGAACAGCACCGTTGACCGGCTGGAAGAGCTTCTGCGAGGGGATGGCGATGGACACTGAGATCCGGATCGAAAGAGTGCTCCCGGCAACGATCGGCAAGGTCTACGACGCCTGGACGCGGCCCGATCTGCTGGCTCGGTGGTACTGCCCGAACCCGAAGCTCGAGCTGAAGGTCGACGCCGACGTCCGGGCCGGCGGCTCGTACGTCGTGGAGATGGGCCCGCACGTGGTGCGGGGCACGTACCTCGAGGTGGATCCGCCACGCCGGCTGGTCTTCAGCTGGAAGTGGGACGGCACCGACGACGAGCCGACCCGGGTCGAGGTCGAGCTCGCTGAGGTCGCCGACGGCACCCGGATGGTGCTCAGCCACACCGGTTTCGCGACGGCCGAGGACGCCGCGAACCACCGGATGGGCTGGGACCCGGAGATCGAGCGCCTGGCCGCGGTCCTCGGCGTCCGGGTCTGACAAAGGTCGAGCCCCGGGCGGCAACCCGGGGCTCATGCGGATGGATGGACAGTTTGGCGGTTACTCAGCTGCCGGACTTGCGCCGGAACTGGCGCTTCTGCTTGTCGTTGTGCGCTTCGCCGACGCCCGAGCCCCGGACCCCGCTGCCGGGGTGCGAGTGGTTCCCGGCGTTCTTCTTCTCGAGCGCTTCCCGAAACTTCTTCTGCAGATCGTCCGCCGGCTCGCTGGACTTATCGCTCATACCGTCTCCTTCAAACCGTAGGCGTACGCACCCACGCTAACCGAGGGTGAGCGTGGGTGCGAGTGGAATACCAGTTCGCGGAAACCGACCGGGGCGGCCCGGGCGGCGCTGTTAGGTTCGGAGGACGCCGAGGGAGGGACACGAAATGCTGGTCAGTAGTGAGGCACTGCTCGGGATCGCCCTGGTCGAGCTGGGCCTGGTGATCGTGCCCGGACCGAACATGATCTACCTGATCTCCCGCTCGATCGCGCAGGGCCGCCGCGCCGGGCTGATCTCGCTGGCCGGTGTCGGGCTCGGCTTCCTCACGTACTTGCTGGCGGCAAGCGCCGGCCTCGCCACGCTGTTCGCGCTGGTTCCCGAGATCTACGTGGCGCTGAAGCTGGCCGGCGCGGCGTACCTGCTGTGGCTCGCCTGGCAGGCCTTCCGCCCGGGCGGTACGTCGGTGTTCGCGACCCAGGAGCTCGAGCCGGACCGCCCGCGCAAGCTGTTCGGCATGGGACTGCTCACCTGCCTGCTGAACCCGAAGATCGCGATCCTCTACATCTCGCTGCTGCCCCAGTTCCTCGACCCGTCCCGCGGGCACCTCGGCCTGCAGAGCCTGATCCTCGGCCTCGGCCAGCTCACCGTCGGCGTCGTGATGAACGCCGTCTTCGTGATCACCGCCGGATCGGTCGCCGTCTTCCTGTCCCGCCGTCCGACCTGGATGCGCATCCACCGCTACGTGACCGGGACCGCTCTCGCGGTCTTCGCGGTCCGGCTGGCCACCGACCGAGCTCGCCCGCTGCCGACGCACTGAAAGTGTCCGGGCCGCTCGCTAGCGTGGCCCGGGATGAACGATTTCGTTGCCTCGTCACTCGATCGCCTCGTCGCGGCCTGGAACGCGCCGCCGGTCGCCGCCCTCGTGCGCGACCGCGGCCTGCCCGCGATCACCCGCGAGTACCTGCTCGACACGTTCTCCTGGCAACGCGCCGCGGACGCGACTCGTGCGCTGACCGAGCACTTCGCCGCGGCGCGCTTCGCCGACGAGGTCGAGTACGGCGTACTGCTCGTCCCGGACCCGTCGAGGCTCGACACCCGGCGGCCGCTGCCGCGCGAACTGACCGCGCCCGACGTGTTCGACAAGCGCCTGCCCGCAGGCGTCGCGCTGCCAGATGACGGGCCGTGGCAGCTGGTCGTGAGCGTGACCGGTTCGTACGGACCGTCGCTGGGCAGCTACAACGACGTGATCGCGTCGGACGACTTCGTCGTGGACGGCCAGGACACGCGGCAATGGATGACCCGTCAGCTCTGGGGCGCGCGGGTGCTGCAGTGCGGCGCGACGCCGCCGGACTGGGAGCAGAACGAGCGGTGGACGTTCACGCTGTTCCCCGGTGAGCAGCTCGTCGACGGCCAGGCCGAGTCCGGGACCGTGCTGAAGGGAAAGGTCCGGTTCCGGCTCGGCAAACCGGACCGGGGCATCGGCTCGGCCCGGGTTGCCCCTGCAGTCCTGGTCTAAATCGTGTGCGGGCCTCGAGGGGCTCCCGGATACTTCTGGGCGTGATGCACGAGGGACAACTGGATGTGACGGTCGAGCTGGTCGAAGGGCTCGTCAAGGAGCAGTTCCCGGACTGGAGCGGCCTCGCGGTGCGCGCCGTTGTTTCGCACGGGACGGTCAACGCGGTGTTCCGGATCGGCGACGGCCTGGCGGCGCGGTTGCCGATCCAGCCCGGTGACGCGGCAGACGTCCGGCGAGAGCTCGAGGGCGAGGCCGAGGCCGCGCGGCGACTGCACGCGATGTCGCCGTACCCGACGCCCGAGCCGGTCGCGATCGGCGAACCCACCGCCGGGTACCCGCTGCCCTGGGCCGTGCAGACCTGGGTCGACGGCACCATCGCGTACGACGCCGACGTCGCCGGGTCGTCCGCCTTCGCCGAGGATCTCGCGCGGTTCGTGCTCGCGTTGCGGGCGCAGCCGACCGAGGGGCGGGTGTTCACGGGGCCGTGGCGGGGCGGGCTGCTGACGTCACAGGACGAGTGGGTCGCGGACTGCCTGGAGCGCAGTCGCGGGATGATCGACGTGGACGCGCTCACCAAGCTGTGGGCCGACCTGCGGACGACGCCCCGCACCGAACCGGACGCCTGGACGCACCGCGACCTGATGCCCGGCAACCTGCTCGCCGAGAACGGCCGGCTGGCCGGAGTCATCGACGTCGGCATGTTCACGGTCTCGGATCCGGCGATGGATCTGCAGCCCGCGTGGAACCTCTTCGATCCCACCGCCCGCGCGGCGTTCCGTACAGCACTCGGCAGCGACGAGGACGAGTGGCGCCGTGGCATGGGCTGGTCGTTCGCCCAGGCCATCGGCTGCCTCTGGTACTACGTCGACACCAACCCCGTCATGTCCCGCACCGCCCACCACACCCTGACCGCCTTGCTCGACGCTGCCTAACGCTAGAGCACTCTCGACAGGACGTACGTCTGTACGTATATCCGCCCGCACGCCTGAGCCGACGCCGGCTCACCCCCGAATCGAGGCACATGTCCTGTCGAGAGCGTCACGACGTTGCGCCGGTATAGCGTCGCAGGCCCGCTTGCCAGGTCAGGAATGCCAGCGCGCCGGTGCCGGCTGCTGCGGTGACGCCGGCGAGGATCGTTGAGGGTTGGGCAAGGTGGAGTAGTGCGGATGAGGGGACGCTCGCGATCAGCGCCATCGGGAACACGTAGGTGAGGAGGACTCGGAGCGGGCGGGCGAAGACATCCGTCGGGTAGCGGCCGAGTTGCCAGGCCGAGTGGTAGAAGACGTCCAGCTGCAGCTTCGGCGCCCAGAACGCCAGGCACGCCAGCAGTACGCTCAACGCCCACGTCACCACCGTTCCCGCCACGACAAGCACCAACCAGCTCACCACACCGCCCGCGCTCGGCGGCCGATCGGCGACTCCGATCCCCCAACTCAGCACACCGACACCAAGCACGACCTGGATCAGTTGCAGCGGCGACGACTGCGACAGGCTGGACAGGAACAGGCTCGACGCCGGCTGCAACAGATAGCCGTCCAGCTTCCCGTTGCGGATCCCGGACTCGGGGAACCACGCGAGGTTCGGGTCGATGAACGTCGTCCGTAGCCCGGTGATCAGCTGATACGTCCCGATCAGCACCAGGAACTCCGCCTTCGACCAGCCCGCCAGGGTGTCGGCCCGGGTGAAAACGATCAGCACGGCCGCGATCGCCGTACCCAGGCCGGTGAACGCCAGCAGCACGTCGAAGACGAGGTTGACGCGGAACGCCAGGCTCCGGCGCAGCGACATCGAGAAGCCTGCCGCCAGCAGACGGAGGGGTTTCACGAGCCCACCGCCGTGTACCGCCGGACGCCGGCCCGCCACAGGACCGCGACCACGCCGACCAGGAGGACCACCCACGCCAGCTGGTAGAGCAGCGATCCACCAGCTCGGGTCCCGGCGGCGATCTCCGCCGGCAGACCGGTCATCCCGTAGAACGGCAGCACCTCGGCGACCCGGCGCAACCCGTCCGGCAGCAGCGCGATCGGCGCCGCCGTACCGCCGAACAAGAACACCAACTGGCTGCCGAACCCAACCACGGCATGCACCCGATCCGTCCAGAACGCGGTCAGCGACAACAGGAACGTCCAGAGGAAAACGAGAACCGCGGCGAGCACGAGGTACGGCGTACTCCGCAGCACGGCCGACCACTCGAAGCCCACCTGCAAGGCGATCCCGGTGAGCAGCACGAGCGGCGCGCCGAGCACCGTCAGCCAGGCGCGGATCGCGAGATTCATCCCGATCACGCCGATCACCACCGGCTGCGGCCGGAGCAACTCGTGGCTGAGCGTGCCGTTGTAGATCCGTTCGGAAAACGTGTGCTGCTCGAACGACTCCGTCATCAGCGTCACCAGGATGACCGCGGTGTAGTACCGCCCGATCGCCGGATCGTCCGGAGAGACCGCCGACCAGACGAACAACCCGATCAGCGGCGCGACCACCGCCTGCACCACGAGCGTCAGCAGGAACCACCACGCGCCGGACCACTCCAGCACCTCCTGGCGGAGCCGGAACCCCAGCAGTACGGCGGTTCTCATCGCAGCCCCTCCCGGTACGCCTGGTCGATGACCTTCTCCAGCGGCGGCTCCTCCACCGCGAGATCCACCACTTCCAGCGCCTGCAGCAACCGCGCCGTCGTGCCCGCGACCTCGTCCCGCGGCACCCGCAGGACCCACTGGCCGTCGGCCTTCTCGACCACCTCCCCGAACGCCGACGGATCCGCCGCGGCGGAAATCCGGATCAGCTTGTACGGCGACAGGCGCGCCGACAGTTCCGCCAGCGGGCCGTCGTACTGGACCTGCCCGTGGTCGATCAGGATCAGCCGCGGACACAGCGACGCGACGTCGGCCATGTAGTGGCTGGTCAGCAGGACAGTCGCGCCGGTCTGCTCGACGTACTCGCGCACGAACTCGCGGATCAGGCTCGCGGCGCTGACGTCGAGGCCGATCGTCGGCTCGTCGAGGAACAGCACCTCGGGGCGATAGATCAGCGCCATCGCGAGGCCGACGCGCATCCGCTCGCCGAGGCTGAGCGCGCGGAGTTGGCGTTCCAGCAGGGGCTCCAGGTCGAGCAGCGCTTCGAGTTCGGCGAGGGTACGGCGGAACGTCGCGCGCGGCACGTCGTACAGCAGGCGCTGGTACTCCAGGGAGTCCATCACTGTCAGTTCCTGCGAGCCGCCGACCGGCTGACTGCCGCGGACGAAAGCGATCCGCTTCAGGAACGTGGAGCGGCGTTGCCAAGGGACGTGGTCGAGGACCCGGACCTCGCCGCCGGTCGGGTAGAGGATCCCGGAGAGGATCTTCATCGTTGTGGTCTTGCCGGCGCCGTTCGGCCCGATGAACCCGGCGACCTCACCCGGGGCGATCGTGAACGACACCTGATCGAGGGCCTGGACGGTCTTGTACTCGCGGCGTACCAGCGATCCGAGGGCCGCGCGGAGCCCGCCTTTGCGCACCGGGGCCTTGTAGGACATCGAGAGGTTCTCCACCTCGACTGCACTCATGGGCCCGACCGTAGGAACCAAAGACGACAGCTGATGGCTTGTTTTCCTGAGATAGTCGGAGGATGCGCGCCGAGCGGCTCCTCCGACTGCTGCTGCACCTGCAGACACGCGGCCGGTCGACGGTCGCGCAACTGGCCGCAGCGCTCGAGGTTTCACCACGGACGGTCCAGCGCGACCTGGACGCGCTCAGCCTCGCCGGGGTGCCGGTGTACTCGATCCGCGGCCGGGGTGGCGGGTGGACGATGCTGCCGGACTACCGCAGCCGGCTGACCGGGCTGACGCCGTCGGAGGTCATGTCGGTGTTCGTCGGCGCGACCGCACACGTCCTCGCCGACCTCGGCCTCGACGCCTCCAGCGAACTGGCCGTGACCAAGCTGATCGCGTCCCTGCCCGACGGCACCCGACGCGAGGCCGAGTACGCCCGCCAACGTCTCCTCATCGACCACGCCGGCTGGGACGACCGCCGCGAAACCCCCCGCTGGCTGGACCTCTGCCGCCAAGCCGTCTGGGAAGAACGCCACCTGCAGATCACGTACGGCGACACCACAGCGGCAGGCGACGGCGCGATGCCCGACCGCGCAAGGCGGCGGCGGGGGCCGTTCGTCGTGGCGCCGCTCGGGTTGGTGGCGAAGGCGCGTACTTGGTACCTGGTCGCTGCCCGCACCGACGGCCGGCTGCGCACCTACCGCCTGTCGCGCCTGACCTCGGCCGAGCTCACCGACGACACCTTCACGCGGCCGGCCGATTTCGACCTGGCGACGTACTGGGCCCGGGCGCAGCGCGAGTTCCAGGCCTCACGCCCGTCGTACCCGATCGTCCTGAAGGTCCGCGACCACGCCGTCCGCCGCTTCCGCCCCCTCCAACCGATGCTCCCCGCCGACAACACCTGGTGGATCATCCACACGGACCTCGAAAACCCCCACGAAGCCTGCGCCGCCGTCCTCGCCCAAGCCGGCGCCGCCCAGGTCGTCGCACCCCCGGAACTCATCACGATGGTCCGAGAGGCCGCCCGCCTAGTGGCCGCCTCCCACTAGCCCTGCGCGCTGGCGATCATGAAGTTGTACGCGGCGAGGCGCACCACGAACGACCGCACACCCCAAGGCCGCTGCTCGATCGGCCCCGCCTCCCGATGCGCCGCGTGAACCTTCTCGATCGCTTCGGCCGGCACTTCGACGTAAAACTGCACGCCCGCTCCGCGAAGGTCCCGGGCCGCAACCGGCAGGAACTGCTCCGAGTCCACACCGAGCATGACCTGCCCACCGTGCAACTCCACCACTGCGAGCGGGTCCCCGGACTCCCTTGGCGTCGCGTACGCAAGCGTCCAGCCGTTGGCGACGAACTCGTCCGCGGCTGAGTACGGGTCGGGCGTCGCGAGGATCGGCGTGAGCATCAGGCACTCGGCTTCGTGAGGATCTCCGGCCCATCAGGCGTGATGGCGATGGTGTGCTCGGTGTGGGCGGTGCGGCAGCCGGTCACGCTGCGGAGGGTCCAGCCGTCCTCGTCGGTGACGAGCTCGGCGGTGTCCTGCATGACCCACGGCTCGAGGGCGAGCAGCAGACCAGGACGAAGTTTGTAGCCGCGCCCAGGACGACCCGTGTTCGAGACGTGCGGGTCCTGGTGCATCGTCGACCCGATGCCGTGACCGCCGAAGTCGGTGTTGATCGGATACCCGGCCTTGCTCAGCACGTCCCCGATCGCCCGCGAGATGTCGCCGATCCGGGCGTCGGGCACGGCGGCGGCGATCCCCGCGGCGAGGGCGCGCTCGGTCGCGTCGATCATCGCCAGATCCTCCGGCGCCTTGGACTCGCCCACCACGAAGCTGATCGCCGCGTCCGCCGCCACGCCACCCAGGAGCACAGCCAGATCGAGCGTCAGCAGGTCACCGTCGGCGAGCTGGTAGTCGGACGGTTTCCCGTGCAGCACGGCGTCGTTGACCGCCGTACAGATGTAGTGACCGAACGGCCCGCGCCCGAACGACGCCTCGTAGTCGACGTAGCAGGACTGCGCGCCGGCGTCCGCGATCAGGCCCTTCGTCCACTGGTCGATGTCCAGCAGATTCGTCCCGACGGCGGTCCGGCTCTTCAACGTCTGCAGGATGCCGCCGACCAGCGCGCCGGTCTCCTTCGCCTGCGCCAACTGTCGGCTGTCCAAGATCTCGATCATGCAATAACTATACCGGCCAAACTATCCCGGTACTATCATCGGACCATGGTCAGGCTGCCGCTCACCCCCGCAGAAGTCGAGCGCGGCGAACGCCTCGGCGCGCTGCTCCGCCGCGCCCGCGGCACCCGCTCGATGCTCCAGACCGCCCTCGACGCCGGCGTCTCCCCCGAAACCCTCCGCAAGATCGAGTCCGGCCGCGTCGCCACCCCAGCCTTCCCAACCATCGCCGCCATCGCCGACGTCCTCGGCCTATCCCTCGACACCCTCTGGTCCGAAGTCAACCAGCCCGAACCGAACCGGCTCGTCTCCTAGGCGTCGAAGCGGTTCCGGGTTCATCCGGCCCTTCCGCCTCAGACGTTGAAGCGGAACTCCACGACGTCGCCGTCCTGCATGATGTAGTCCTTGCCTTCCATGCGGACCTTGCCGGCGGAGCGGGCGGCGGTCATGGAGCCGGCGTCCATGAGGTCGTCGTACGAGACGATCTCGGCCTTGATGAAGCCGCGCTGGAAGTCGGTGTGGATGACGCCGGCGGCTTCGGGGGCGGTGGCGCCGCGCTTGATCGTCCAGGCGCGGGACTCCTTCGGGCCCGCGGTCAGGTAGGTCTGCAGGCCGAGGGTGTCGAACCCGACCCGGGCGAGGACGTCGAGACCGGGCTCGTCGATGCCCATCTCGGACAGCATCTCGCGGGCCTCGTCCTCGTCGCCGAGCTCGACCAGCTCGGCCTCGAACTTGGCGTCCAGGAAGATCGCCTCGGCGGGCGCGACCAGGTCCCGCATCTTCTGCTTGAGGTCGGCGTCGGCGAGCTCGTCGGAGTCGCAGTTGAAGACGTACAGGTACGGCTTCGCGGTCATCAGCATCAGCTCGCGGATCGCGTCGCGGTCCACGTCGGTGGCGATGATCGGCGTCCCGGCCTCGAGGTGCTTCTGCGCCTCCCGGACCGCCTCCAGGACGACGGCGCTCTCCTTCTTCAGCCGGGCTTCCTTCTCCAGCCGCGGGATCGCCTTCTCGACGGTCTGCAGGTCGGCGAGGATCAGCTCGGTCTGGATGGTGGAGATGTCGTCGGCCGGCGACACCTTGCCGTCGACGTGCGTGACGTCGTCGTCGCGGAACACCCGGGTGACCTGGCAGATCGCGTCCGACTCGCGGATGTGGCTGAGGAACTTGTTGCCCAGCCCCTCGCCCTCCGACGCGCCGCGGACGATGCCGGCGATGTCGACGAACTGCACGGTGGCGGGAATCACCTTCTGCGAACTGAACAGCTCGGCGAGCTTGGCCAGCCGCGGGTCCGGGACGCCGACCACGCCGACGTTGGGCTCGATGGTCGCGAACGGGTAGTTCGCGGCGAGCACGTCGTTCTTGGTCAGTGCGTTGAACAGGGTGGACTTGCCCGCGTTCGGGAGCCCGACGATTCCGATGGTGAGTGCCACGGGCGTCAAGGTTACGCGGGGGAACCCCAACTACCCCAATCCGGCTAGATGAGGAAGGCCTCCAGCGCGGCGCCGTACCAGCGGTGCGTGCGGCCGATCGGGCGCATGCCGAGCCGGTTGCAGACCGCCAGCGAGGCGACGTTGTCCGGCCGGACGACCGCGTAGATCTGGCCGATCCCCGCGGTGAACCCGTGCTCGATCGCGCCCCGCGCCGACTCGGTCGCCAGGCCGCGGCCCCACGCGTCCGGGTGGAAGTGCCAGCCGACCTCGACCTCGCCGCGGCCCGCGGTCCCGTCCGTCGGCTCGGGCAGCGGCGCCAGCAGGACGGTCCCCGCGATCGTCCCGGTGGCCCGCTCCTCGACCGCCCAGACGCCGTACGGCGCCTCGCGGCTGCGCTCGTTCCACCGCTGGATGGCCTTCGACGCGGCCCCGCGGTCGCTCATCACCCGCGGCTCGGCGCCCAGCCACCGGGACACCTCCCAGCGCCGGTAGATGTCGAACACGCGGTCGCCGTCGGCCTCCGACCAGTCGCGCACCAGCACCCGGTCCGTCTCGAACACCACCATCCCCGCCACCTCCCAAGGCTGTTCATATTCGGCCCAACCAGGCGATCGCAAGGAACGTCTCCAGTCTGTGACCACATGGACCGACCGGATCGGACTGCCCTCACGCTTCGTGTTCGGATGCCTGCAATTCCTGCGGTTCGGGTGGCTGGAGGTGGTGTCGTGCCTGTTCCCGGCGTTCCTGTTCGCGGGGCTGGCGATCTCGAAGTACGTCGACCTGCCGATCGCCCGGTACGACGCCCTGCTGATCTACTGCCTCGGCCTGACGCTGCTGTTCTGGCTGATCCGGCTGGAGACGTGGCGCGAGGTGGCGGTGATCTTCGGCTTCCACCTGGTCGGGCTCGGGCTGGAGCTGTTCAAGGTCCGGGTCGGCTCGTGGCAGTACCCGGGCGACGCGGTGACGAAGTTCGCCGGGGTGCCGCTGTTCGCCGGGTTCATGTACGCAGCGGTCGGCAGCTACATCTGCCAGGCGTGGCGGCGCTTCGACCTGCGGGTCAGCAACTACCGCCCGGTGCTCACCACGATCGGCGCGGTGCTGATCTACGCGAACTTCTTCACCCATCACTGGATCCCCGACCTGCGGATCCCGATCACGCTCGCGCTGCTCGTCGTGCTGCGCCGTACCTGGGTCTTCTTCACCGTCGGCGTCCGGCGGTACCGGATGCCGCTGGCGTTGTCGTTCGCGCTGATCGGGTTCTTCCTGTGGATCGCGGAGAACTTCGGCACCTTCCTCGACGCGTGGAACTATCCGGACCAGGTGAGCGTGTGGCGGCTCGTGCATCCGGCGAAGTTCGGCGCCTGGTCGTTGCTGGTCAGCATGAGCTTCGTGCTGGTCGCCAGCGTGAAGTCGCTGGAGGGCCGGCTGTACCACCGCGGCGGCGCCGCGACAGTCGAGATCTCACCGCAACACAGCAGCGCCAACCAGCCTGAAGGGTAAGGCGTCTTCCCTTGTGTGAGGGCGCCTGAGGGGGCGCAGCTGGGGAAGATCCGCCTGATCTGCAAGGGGAAAGTCATGTCCCGGAAGTTCGCAGCATTCGTCGCGACCGGAGTGGCGCTGGTCGTCGTCGCCGGTTCGTTGCTGGTCCTGGCACTCGGGCACGAAGAGCAACCACGACCGGCTGCCGCCACCACGCAGACCACAACGACCCCGGTCCCGACGCCGACCGAGACGCCGACGCTGAACGCGCCGCCGTCGAAGCCGCGCAAGCCGGCGCCGGACCCGACCGCAGCGCTTGCCACCGGCAACAAGAAGGTCCTGTTCTTCAGTTTCGACGACGGGCCGGATCCGGTCTGGACCCCGAAGGTCCTGCAGGTCCTGGCCAAGCACGGGGCGCACGCGACGTTCTTCGAGCTCGGCTCGATGCAGACCGCGCACCCCGGGTTGCGTGAGCAGGTGCTTGCTGCCGGCAACACGATCGGCAGCCACTCGATCACGCACGCCCAGCTGACCGCGGTCTCGCCCGCGAAGCGGCACCACGAGATCTTCGACGGGCCGGAGTCGACCTGCTTCCGACCGCCGTACGGCGCGTCGAACCCGAAGGTCCGCGCCGACATCTTGGCGGCCGGCATGGTCCAGGTGCTGTGGGACGTCGACCCGCGCGACTGGGCCCGGCCGGGGACGAACGCGATCGTGCACAACATCCTCACCCACGCGCACAACCACAACATCATCCTGATGCACGACGGCGGCGGAAACCGCGCGCAGACCGTCGCCGCCCTGGACAAGGTCCTCCCGCTGCTCAAGGCGCAGGGCTACTCGTTCCCCGCGATGAACTGCTGACCGGCCGGCCCTCCCGGGTGCACCATGGGCCATGGACGCTTCCCGGGAGTTGCTCCGCCTGATCGGCGGGTACCAGGTGTCGCAGGCGATCTCGGTCGCCGCCCGGCTGGGGATCAGCGACGTGCTCGCCACCAGCCCGCAGACCTTGTCCGAGCTCGCCCAGTCGACCGGCGCCGACGTACCGTCGCTGGGCCGGCTGATGCGCGCATTGACCGCGCTCGGCCTCTACACGGACGACGGCGGCACGTTCGCGAACACCGAGCTCGGCGCGGCGCTGCGGGTCGACGCGCCACGCTCGGTCGCCGGGTGGGCGCGGTTCATCGGGACGGGCTCCTACTGGCAGACGCAAGCCGCCCTGGAGCAGAGCGTTCGCTCCGGCGAGACGGCATTCTCGATCGTGCACGGCGAGCCGGTGTGGGAGTACCGCGCCAGGCATCCAGAGGAACAGGACGCGTTCGACGCGGCGATGACGTCGATGGCCGACGCGGTGACCGAGGCGGTCGTCGCGGCGTATGACTTCGGCCGCTACGGCACCGTGGTGGACATCGGCGGCGGGCACGGCCGGTTGCTGCTCGGGATCCTCGAGCGGTACCCGGCGGTCAAGGGCGTGCTCTTCGACCAGCCCGAGGTCGTGGCGGGGGCGTCGACCGACCGGTTCCAGGTGGCCGGCGGCGACTTCTTCGACAGCGTTCCGGCCGGGGACGCGTTGGTGCTGAAGTCGGTGATCCACGACTGGGCGGACGCCGAGTCGATCGCGATCCTGCGCAACTGCCGCGAGGCGCTGCCTTCCGACGGGCGGGTGCTGCTCGTCGAGCAGTTGCTGGACCGCTCGCCGGATCCGGTGCGGACGGCGTTCTCCGACCTGAACATGCTGATCATGACCGGCGGCCGCGAGCGTACGACGGACGAGTACGCCGCGCTGCTCGCGGCCGCCGGCCTGGACCTGGTCGGCACCGTCGCCACCGCGAGCACGACGTTCGTCATCGAGGCCGCCGCTCGCTGATCCGGAACCGAACCGGACTTCTTCCGGTACCTTCCCGGAACTCCGGGCCCGATCTACCCAAAACTGTCGGCGGGGTTCGGCACTATCTGTGACATGACGGGTACGACGGTGTTGCTGATCCTGCTCTTCCTCGTGGTGGGGCTGCTGCTGGGTGCTGTGTTCGGCGTGCTGTGGGTGCGCGGGCGGGACGGCGCCGCGCTGGCGCGGATCACCGCCGAGCGTGACGCGGCCGAGGACCGGGTCGTCGAGCTGACCCGGGAGCGGACCAGCGTCGGGCAGCAGATGGGCGGGCAGGCCGTCGTCAAGGAAGCTCTCGATCGCCTGCACGCGCAGCTGAACCAGCTCGAGCAGGGCCGCGCCGCCTGGCAGAGCCAGCTGCATCAGCAGGTGAACGAGGTGCGGATGAGCGGCGAGGCGCTGCGCCGCGAGACGGCGTCGCTGTCGACCGCGCTGCGCAAGCCGCAGGTGCGCGGCCGGTGGGGCGAGCTGCACCTGCGCCGGACCGTCGAGCTCGCCGGGATGGTTGCGCACTGCGACTTCACCGAGCAGACGACGACGTTCGG
The DNA here is from genome assembly GCF_053603655.1 of Kribbella sp. NPDC004138. Taxonomy (NCBI): domain Bacteria; kingdom Bacillati; phylum Actinomycetota; class Actinomycetes; order Propionibacteriales; family Kribbellaceae; genus Kribbella; species Kribbella sp. NPDC004138. The sequence goes on along the minus strand of NZ_JBSGFZ010000032.1, from coordinate 82,844 downwards.
CGAGGACGGCGTGCTGCGGCCGGACCTCGTCGTGAGACTTGCCGAGGGCAAGAACCTGGTCGTCGACTCGAAGGTGCCGCTGGCGGCGTTCCTGGACGCGAGCGAGTCCGACGACGCGGCGTACCGCGAGGACCGCCTGCGGGCGCACGCCCGGCACCTGCGGACCCATGTGGACCAGCTGGCCTCGAAGGCGTACTGGACACGGCTCTCGCCGTCGCCGGAGTTCGTCATCCTGTTCGTGCCGGGCGAGTCGTTCCTGTCCGCGGCGCTCGACATCGAGCCGGCCCTGCTCGAGTATGCAGCCGAGCGCCGGGTGATCCTCGCGACGCCGACGACGCTGATCGCCACCCTGCGCGCGGCTGCGTACGCGTGGAACCAGTCGGCGCTGACCGAGTCCGCCCAGCAGGTCTTCGAGCTCGGCCGCGAGCTGTATGAGCGGCTCGGCACGATGGGCGACCATCTCGGCCGGGTCGGGCGCTCGCTGACGTCCGCGGTCGAGGCCTACAACGGGACGGTCGGCTCGTTCGAGCGCCGGGTGTTCATCACCGCGCGCAAACTCCGCGACCTGCACGTCACCGAGGCCGAGCTGACCGCGATGGAGTCGATCGAGGCGTCCGTGCGTCCGCTCACCGCACCCGAGTTCGTGGCGCTCGACGAGTCGCCGACGACACGAAGGTGGCCACCGTCCCAGACGGGCTGACCAGTTCCGGACGCCGATCGTCCGGAACCTGGGCTAGCGTGCTCGCCATGAACGACGTCACCCAGACCGAACCGCTGGCCGAGCCGCCCGTCGCCGGAAGCGAGGTCGACACGCTGCTCGGGGCGCTGGAGCGCAACCGCCGGACGTTCGCATGGAAGTGCGGCGGGCTGGACGCTGCCGGTCTGAAGAAACAGCACCCGCCGTCGACGGTGACCCTCGGCGGGCTGCTCAAGCACCTGGCGCTGGTCGAGGACGACTACTTCACCCGCCGGCTGCTCGGCAAGGAGCTCGGGGCGCCGTGGGACACGGTCGACTGGGACGCGGACCCGGACTGGGAGTGGGGCAGCGCGGCCGACGACTCCCCCGAGGACCTGATGGCGCTCTGGGAGGCATCCGTTGCCCGCTCCCGCGCCGCGGTCGCCGAGGTCCTCGCCGTCGGCGGTGTGGACCAGCTCGCCAACTGGAAGGGCCGCGGCGGCGCGTCGCCGAGCCTGCGCTACATCCTCGTCGACCTGATCGAGGAGTACGCCCGCCACACGGGCCACGCCGACCTGATCCGCGAATCCATCGACGGCCTCACCGGCGAAGGAATCCCGCAGTCCTGAGCGGATCTGCAGGCCACCACAATCGCTCCCACTCGGCGCATCTGAGCGCGGCAGCCCCGCCTACCCGGCGATTGTGATGGCCTGGCGATCCGGGCCCACCCTGTCGGAAAGCCGACAGTAGCGAGCTGTTGACAGTCGGTGGTCCCCTCACGGAACGATGAGAGCGCTCTCTCAGGCGACGTGAGGAGAAACGAGATGCGCTTCAGAAGCAGAGTGCTGGGTGTCGTCGCGGCTGCGGCGGCTGTGGCCGGGGTGCTTTCGGCGGTCCCGGACCGGCCGGCGGACGCGGCTGTGCCGGCGACGATCCCGCTGACGATCACGAACAACTCGGGTCGCGGCGACACGGTCTACATCTACAACCTGGGCACGAACCTGGCCACCGGCCAGCAGGGCTGGGCCGACGCCTCCGGCGCCTTCCACGCGTGGCCGGCCGGCGGCAACCCGCCGACCCCGGCGCCGGACGCCTCGATCCCGGGCCCGGCCAACGGTCAGTCGACGACGATCCAGATGCCGAAGTTCTCCGGCCGCGTCTATTTCTCCTACGGCCAGAAACTCGTCTTCAAACTCACCACGGGCGGCCTGGTCCAGCCCGCCGTACAGAACCCGAGCGACCCGAACCGGAACATCCTGTTCCACTGGTCGGAGTACACGCTCAACGACGGCGGCCTGTGGATCAACAGCACGCAGGTCGACATGGTCTCCGCCCCGTACGCCGTCAGCGTGAAGGGCGCCGACGGGACCACGAAGACCACCGGCCACCTCAAGCCCGGCGGCTACAACGCCGTCTACAACACGCTCCGCAACACCGCGGGCGGCTGGGGCGGCCTGATCCAGACGGCGCCCGACGGCTCGGTCCTCCGCGCGCTCTCGCCGCTGTACGGCGTCGAGACCGGGGCGCTTCCGGCGAGCACGATGGACGACTACATCAACCGCGTCTGGTCGAAGTACAGCTCGGAGACGCTGACGGTCACACCGTTCGGCGACCAGCCGAACACTAAGTACTTCGGTCGCGTGTCCGGCGGCGTCATGAACTTCACGAACAGCTCCGGCGCCGTCGTCACCTCGTTCCAGAAACCGGACTCGGCCAGCGTGTTCGGCTGCTTCAAGTTGCTCGACGCACCGAACGACCAGGTCCGCGGCCCGATCTCCCGCACCCTGTGCGCGGGCTACAACCGCTCCACCCTGCTGACGAACCCGAACCAGCCGGATCCGAGCGACGCGAACTTCTACCAGGACGCGGTCACCAACCAGTACTCGAAGATCATCCACTCCCAGATGGCCGACGGTCACGCGTACGGGTTCGCCTTCGACGACGTCGGCAACCACGAGGCGCTCGTCCACGACGGGAACCCGCAACAGGCCGGACTGATCCTGGATCCGTTCAGCTGAGGGCTTGACTCCTTCCTCGGTTAGTGGCAGCTTACCGTTCGTGGGAACTTACGGATCACTCGAAGCCGCCGGACCGGTGCTGGACGCGCTCGGCGACCCGACGCGCCGGGTGATCCTGGAGACGCTGCGCACCGGCGGGCCGTGCTCGGTCGGCGTACTGGCCGAGCGCGTGCCCGTCAGCCGGCCCGCGATCTCGCAGCACCTGAAGGTGCTCGGCGCGGTCGGTCTGGTGCAGCACGAGTCGCGCGGGACCCGGAACATCTACCGGGTCCACCAGGCCGGTCTCGACGAGCTGCGCAGCTGGCTCGACCGGTTCTGGGGCGACGCGCTGCAGGCGTACGCCGACCATGTGCAGCGGACGGTCAAGCGGACCGAGGAGGAACGGGAATGACTGTGGAACAAGACATCTCACCACTGGTGAAGACCGTCGTCGTGCCGGTCGGGGTGGACCGGGCGTTCGAGGCGTTCACCGCGGAGACGTCGGCGTGGTGGCCGCTGTTCAGCCACTCCGTCGGCGCGGCGGCGGCGAACGAGGTCCGGCTGGAAGGCGCCGTCGGCGGGCGCATCGTCGAGTACGGCGCCGACGGCGAGATCGCGACCTGGGGCACGCTGTCGCACTGGGAACCGCCGGCGTCGCTGAGCTTCAGCTGGCATCCCGGCCAGGATCCGTCGGAAGCCGGGCAGGTCACCGTGACGTTCGAGGCGACCGGTGAGGGCACGCAGGTCCAGCTCGTTCACTCGGGCTGGGAGCGCCGCGGCGACGGCGGCCGGGCCCGGCTCAGCTACGACACCGGCTGGGACTACGTACTGGGCAAGTACGTCGAACACGCACGCTAGCTAGAGTCGCCCGCGTGACCATCAAGTTGAACGACGCCGCTCACCGGCTCCTGGACGACGTGAATCCCGGCGTACTGGCCACGCTGAATCCTGACGGCAGTCCCCAGACCTCCGTCGTCTGGGTCGGCCGGGACGGTGACGACCTGCTGATCTCATCAGCAGCCGGCCGCCGCAAGGTCACCAACGTCCAGCGCGACGGCCGGGTCAGCCTGACGGTCTACGACCGCTCCAACCCGTTGCGGTACCTAGAGGTGCGCGGTACCGCGACGGTGGACGAGGATCCCGGCCGGAGGCTGGCCGTCACACTGGCCGAGCAGTACGAGGGCACTGGCTCCGGAGCCGAGTACCTGGAGCTGCCACCGGAGGTGGTGCGGATGGTCGTCCGCATCACCCCGCAGCGGCTGGTCGGCACCTTCTTCGACTGATCACTGGGCAAGCCGGTCAGGCACGCTCGATAGTTGATGGATGGCGAATCCTCCCTCGACGCACGCGCCCTGGAAGCCGCGCTGCGGCCGCATGGCGAGTCCGTCATGCTGCCGCGGGCGGCGTACGTCGATCCGGACGTGCTCGCCTGGGAACGCCGGCACTTCTTCGCCGGCACCTGGACCTGCCTCGGCCGCGTCGACGAACTCTCCGACGGTACGACGTACCGCGAGGTGACCGTCGGCGACATCGCGACCGTCGTCACGTTCGGAGACGTGCCGCGGGCGTTCGCGAACGTGTGCCGGCATCGCGGACACGAGTTGCTGGAGCGCGCGGAGTCGGGCAGCCGGCCCGCCCTGGTGTGCCCGTACCACGGCTGGTCGTACGAGCTGGACGGCTCGGTGAAGGCCGCGCCCCGGATGGGCGACGCCTTCAGTGCCGAACCGTATGGTCTGGTCGAGCTGCCGGCCGAGGTGTGGCACGGCTGGCTGTTCGTGAACGCAACCGGTACGGCGGCGTCGTTCGCGGACCATCTCGGCGGGATCACCGACCTGGTGGCGCCGTACGCGCCGGAAGCCCTGGCGCTGAGGGCGCGGCACGCGTACGACGTGGCGGCGAACTGGAAGACGATCGTGGAGAACTACCACGAGTGCTACCACTGCCCGCTGATCCATCCCGAGCTGTGCAAGGTGTCGCCGCCGACGTCGGGCGACAACTGGAACCTGCCCGGCGCGTGGGTGGGCGGGCTGATGGACCTGCGACCGGGCGCCGAGACGATGTCGCTCGACGGCCGGTCGCTCGGGGTACCGATCGACGGGGTGAACCCGCGGCAGGTCAACTACCTCGGGCTGTTCCCGAACCTGCTGATCTCACTGCACCCCGACTACGTCATGACCCATCGGCTCGAGCCGCGCACACCGGACCTGACCGCGATCGAGTGCTCGTGGTACTTCCGGCCCGAGGTGAGCGATCCGACGTACGCCGTCGAGTTCTGGGACATCACGAACCGCGAGGACTGGGCTGCCTGCGAGTCGGTTCAGCGCGGCGCGGAGTCCCCGCACTTCCGTCCCGGACCGCTGGCGCCCGCGGAGGACGCCGTCTACCAATGGGTGACGATGCTCGCCCGCGGCTACCTCGGCAAGCCCCTAAGCATCCAGTAACGATCGCGGCGGCGGCGCGTGTTCTTCCTTTGGCCTAAGCGTACAAGGAATCGACCGAGCGCACGCTCGGTTATCCACAGGCTCAGTAGCCCAGCGTGAAACGGCGCTGGTTGTGGGCCGCGGCCTCGGCCTCGTCGACCAGGGCGACGGCGTAGTCCTCGGCGGAGATGTGGTCGCCGACCGGCTCGTCCTGGCCGAGCCGGAAGACGCCGGTGCGCTCGCCCGGGGCGATCACGAACGCCGGGGAGAGCATGGTCCAGTTCACGTCGCTGGCGCGCAGGTTCTCGAGCGCCTGCGAGACGGTCAGCGACTCGCCCTTGTACTCGGCCGGGAAGTCCGGCCCGTCCACCACCCGGTTGCCGTTGACAACAAGGCTGCCCGCGCCGCCGACGACCAGCAGCCGCGTCGCCGTCCCCCGCACGGCGGCGATCAGGTTGTCGACCGCGTCCAGGTACTCCTGGTGGTCGCCGCCGGTCCGGCTCGGCCCGATCGCCGCGACCAGCACGTCCGCGTCCGCCGCCAGCTCCTTGGCCGCCGCCACGTCGTTCGCGCTCGCCTGCACCGCGCGGACGCCGTCCGGCACCTCGCCACCCGAGCGCGTCGCGCCGGCCACCTCGTGGCCCCGGCTCACCGCCTCCGCCGCCACCCGGCTGCCGACCATCCCGCTCGCGCCGAACACCGCGATCTTCATCTCTGCTCCTTGTCCGTTGACCTGCGACCGACGGTATCTATTGGTAACTGGCTACTTCAACGTGCTATAAGTACCTTGTGGTAACTAAAGGCGACGCCTTCGACCCGAACTGCCCGACCCGCGCGATCCTGGACCGGATCGGCGACAAGTGGACGGTGCTCGTGGTGCTGAGCCTGCGCGGCGGCCCGCTGCGCTTCACCGAGCTCCGCGACGGCATCGGCCGGGTCGCGCCGAAGGTCCTCACCCAGACCCTGCGCCGGATGGAGCGCGACGGCCTGATCACCCGCGCGGTCTACCCGGAGATCCCGCCGCGGGTGGTCTACACGCTGACCCCGATGGGCGCCTCCCTGACCGCACCGATCGCCGCCGTCACCGACTGGGCCGAGACGCACATGCCCGCGATCACCAAGGCCCAGCAGCGGTACGACGACTCCGCCTGAGAGGATCCAGCTCGCCACTCAACCTTTCCTTCGGGTCATGCCATCTCAAGGCTGACCGAGTTGAGTGAGATGGGGGTTGGAATGGATCCAGGACGCGACCACGAATTCGCCGAGTTCGTGGACGGGCGGTTCACCGCGCTGCAGAGGTTCGGCTACCTGCTGACCGGTGAATGGCACCTCGCCGAGGACCTGGTGCAGACCGCGCTGACCAAGGTGTGGTTCCACCGGAACTCGTTGCGCAGCAGCAGCGCTCTGGAGAGCTACACCCGGACCGTGATGGTGAACACCAGCACTCAGTGGTGGCGCCGGAAGTGGCGCGGCGAGACACCGACCGAGCAACTGCCCGAACCGCAGGCCCGGGAGGAGTACGGCTCGGTCGACGACCGGGACCTGTTGCTGCGGGCACTCGCCGGGCTCCCCCGCCGGACCCGCGCGACGCTCGTCCTGCGGTACTTCGAGGACCTGCCGGAGGCCGAGATCGCCCAGATCATGGGCTGCTCGGTCGGCACCGTGAAGTCCAACGTCTCGCGCGGACTGGCCAAACTCCGCGAACACCACCTGGTGGCCGCCATTTCCGTTCCGGCCCAGAAGGAGGGCTGACGCATGACCGATGATCTCAAGCAGCAGTTCGAACGCCTCGTCGCCGACCCGCCGCCGCTCGGCGCGCGGCCGAGCGAATCCGTGTTCGCCCGGGTGCGTACGGCGCGCCGCCGTCGTACCGCCGGCGTCGTGACCCTGGCCGCGGCGGCCGTCGTCGCCGTCGCCGTTGCCGCGGGCAACCTCACGGACATCAACAGCAGCCCGCCGGTGACCAACACCCCGAGCGCACCGTCCACGGTCGTCACCGGGCCGCCCACCGCCACACCGACGACCACCCCGCCGAACACCCCGACGAACACGCAGACCAGCACACCGCCCGCCGCGCCGGGCAGCACCGCGACGAAACCTGCGACGTCGGGTGTGACCGGGGCCGCGCGCACGACGAACACCCCGCCGCCTGTCGCCAACCACACCTCGAACACACCTGATGCCCCGACGCTCGGAGTGCAGGTCACGCTGAAGCCGGCCGTTCAGGGGCGGACCCTGACCATGAAGGTGACCGTGTCGGGAACCGCGTTGGTGCCGACGGATCTCATCAACCACCGGCCGCTCTCGACCTCGCAGACCACCTTCCTCGACCTTCTGGGTGGAACGCAGTACTTCTTCGGCGACGGCGGCCAGAGCGGCTCCGACGCCGGCGCGGTGGACTGCCTGAGCGGCACGAAGCCGACGACCGGACGGCAGACCTACACATTGCAGGACGGGTCCACGCCGCCCAGCACCCACACGTACGCGAAGGCAGGCACCTACACGTTCAAGTACACGGTCCGGTACTGCGGCACCGACGGCTGGGTGCCGGTGACGAAGTCCACGAAGGTGACGATCAAGTAGGTCAGATGGTCCAGGCGTGGTCGGAGGTGCCGGTGGTGGGGAGGCCGGCCGCCTTCAGGTCGGTGCGGAGGTCGCGCGGGAGAGCGAACGTCAGGCTCTCCTCCGCGGTCGTGACCTCCTGGACCTCGGCGTACCCGCGCTCGGCCAGCCAGCGCAGGACGTCGCGGACGAGCACCTCCGGCACGCTCGCACCACTGCTCACGCCGACCGAGTCGACGCCCGCCAGCCAGGCTTCGTCGATCTCGTCGGCGAAGTCGACCAGGTAGCCGGCCTTCGCGCCGTGCTCGATCGCGACCTCGACCAGGCGCACCGAGTTCGACGAGTTGCGGGAGCCGACGACGAGCATCAGGTCCGCCTCGGGCGCCAGCTTCTTGACCGCGGCCTGGCGGTTCTGGGTGGCGTAGCAGATGTCGTCGCTCGGCGGGTCCTGCAGGTGCGGGAACCGCTCGCGCAGGCGCCGTACGGTCTCCATCGTCTCGTCCACGGACAGCGTGGTCTGGGACAGCCAGACGACCTTCTCGGGGTCACGGACGGTGACGTTCGGCACGTCGTCGGGGCCGTCGACGAGGTGCACGTGGTCGGGCGCCTCGCCGGAGGTGCCGATGACCTCCTCGTGGCCCTCGTGGCCGATCAGCAGGATGTCGTAGTCGGTCGCGGCGAACCGCTTCGCCTCGTGGTGCACCTTGGTGACCAGCGGGCAGGTCGCGTCGATCGTCTTCAGCTGCCGTGCGGCCGCCTCCTCGTGCACCACCGGGGCGACCCCGTGTGCGGAGAAGATCACCGTCTCGCCCTCGGGCACCTCGGCGGTTTCGTCGACGAAGATCGCGCCGCGCTTCTGCAGCGTCTGCACGACGTACTTGTTGTGCACGATCTCCTTGCGCACGTACACCGGCGGCCCGTACAGGTCGAGGGCCTTCTCCACCGCCACCACGGCCCGGTCGACGCCCGCGCAGTACCCGCGGGGGGCCGCAAGCAGCACCCGCTTGGTCTTGGTCGCGGTCGTCGTACCGGTGTCGTCAGGCTGGGAAGTCACGGTCCCCATGGTACGGGCCGCCTGGAACGGCTCCTGATGCGCGCCGGATGGACGTCGGGGAGCCGTCCGCCCTGTCCGGACGGCTCCTCCGTGGGAGGTGTTACCGATGAGTCAAGAATGCCCCGGAAACACCTTCCCCGCAAAGGATTTTCCGGCCGCCCACCCGCGCAGCGCCGCGAAGTCCGCGCCGGTGAGCCCGACCCGCGGGTCGACGGGGCAGATCAGCTGGTGCGCACCGGAAAACCGGACGTTCTCGGCCTCCCCCACCTCGTCGTCCACCCAGGCGAACGACCGATCGCCCACCCAGTCCGCGACGTACGGTGTTTTCCACGAACCGCGCCGGACCGGCGTGCGATCGGGCCACAGGATCGTCGGAAGATCCGACGGAAGCCCGAGCAACGGCGACAGCAGTCGATTCGCGCCGTGCTCCCAGCTGGTCGCCCAGACCAGGTCGAAGCTGCCGGCGAGCGCCGCCAGCTCGGCGCCGTGGCGCGGATCGATCAGCACGCGCCAGGTCTTGACGCCCTCGACGATCTCCCGCGGCTGGTAGCCCGGTGGCGCCTGCTCGGCGCGGTGCGGATTGAGAGGGCCGTCGAAATCCAGCAGCAGGAGGGGGCGCATTACTCAACGTTAGGGAATGTCGGTGCGGGGTCGTAGGGTCTGGGAGTGGCTTTGGAGACCTCGCCGGAAGCGCCGGCGGCCGTGCGCACGATCGCGAACGGGATCGCGAGCTGGATCAACCAGCTCGGTGCCGTGTGGGTCGAGGGGCAGCTGACGGACGTCTCGATCGGCCGGGGTACGACGACGGTGTTCGGCACGCTGCGCGACACCGACGCCGACATCTCGCTGCGCTTCACCTGCAACCGGCGGGTGTTCGAGACCGTCGACGTCCGGGACGGTTCGCGGGTGCTGGTGCACGCCAAGCCGAACTTCTTCGCCCGCCGCGGCACACTCGCGCTCGCGGTCAGCGAGATCCGCCACGTCGGCATCGGTGAGCTGCTGGCCCGGATCGAGCGGCTCAAGCAACTGCTCGGCGCCGAGGGCCTGTTCGAGCCGTACCGGAAGAAGAAACTGCCGTTCCTGCCGCACACGATCGGACTGATCTGCGGGCGCGACTCGGCGGCCGAGCGCGACGTGCTGGAGAACGCCAAGCGCCGCTGGCCGGCGGTCGCGTTCCGGATCGAGTATGCGTCGGTCCAGGGCCCGTCGGCGGCCGGCGAGGTGATGACCGCGCTGCGCAAGCTCGACGCGGACGAGTCGGTCGAGGTGATCGTGATCGCCCGCGGCGGCGGATCCCTGGAGGATCTGCTGCCGTTCTCCGACGAGGGCCTGATCCGCGCGGTGTCCAAGACGGGCACGCCGGTGGTGAGCGCGATCGGGCACGAGCCGGACTCACCGCTGCTCGACCTGGTCGCGGACCTGCGCGCGTCGACGCCGACCGACGCGGCGAAGCGCATCGTCCCCGACGTGCGGGAAGAGCTGGACGGCGTGCGGCTGCTGCGCGAGCGCGGCCTGCGGGCGATCCGGTCCTGGCTGGATCGCGAGTCGCACGCGCTGGCGGCGATCCGGTCACGGCCGGCGCTCGCCGCGCCCGTCACGGACCTGCAGCGGCGCGCGGACGAGATCGCGGCTCTGGTCGAGCGCAACCGGCGGACGCTCACGCATCGGCTCGATCGCGCGAGCGACGACATCGCGCACCGGTTGGCGAGTGTGCGGGCGCTGTCCCCGAAGGCGACGCTAGAGCGCGGGTATTCCGTGCTGCAGCTGGCCGACGGGACCGCCGTACGGGAAGTGGCGCAGGTGGCGCCGGGTGACCTGCTGCAGGCGCGGGTCAGTGACGGCCGCTTCGCGGTCGAAGTCAAGACGGAGGAAGACAAGTGAGCGGCGACCGACCCGAGATGACCTACGAGCAGGCCCGCGAGGAACTCGTCGACGTGGTCCGCAAGCTCGAAGCCGGCGGCACCAGCCTGGAGGAGTCGCTGGCGCTGTGGGAGCGCGGCGAGGAACTCGCCGGCACCTGCCAGCGCTGGCTCGACGGTGCCCGCGAACGCCTCACCAAGGCCCAAGCCGCACACGAGGAGAAGGCCGACTGAACAGCCGACTGACAACGCGCCCGGCCCGCCCGGGCGACCTGCTGGGCGCCGCCGAGGCGCGGGTGGCGAGTTGGCGCGGAGCCTTCACCGGCCTCGTCCCGCAGGACTTCCTCGACCGGATGGACCCGGGCTCGATCGCCGCTTCCTGGGCGGACAGCATCGCCGCCCGCCGCTCCCGGATCCAGGTGGCGGTCCTCGACAAGCGTGTGATCGGGTACGCCGGTGTCGGCCCGGAGCGTGATCAGGCAGCCCCACCGACCACGGGCGAGCTGTACGCGCTGTTCGTCCACCCCGACCACTGGGGAACAGGTGCCGGCCGCGCCCTGACCGACGCCGCGTGCGCCGACCTCCGCGCCTCGGGCTGCACAGTGGTCCAGCTGTGGGTGCTCGAGGCAAACATCCGCGCCCGCCGCTTCTACACGCGCTACGGCTTCACCGAGACAGCCGACCGGACGCACTCCTCGCTGGACAACCTGCCCGAGATCAGGCTGTCAGCAAGCCTGTAGCCACCGCCCGAAGGCCGGACTTCATCCGGTCGAGCTCGTACCCCTGCTCGCGCAGGGCGTTGTGCAGGTCGGCCGCCAGCGGCGCGAGCACCACATGCGCCGTGTAGTCCGCGTCCAGGTCCGGGCGGGCGGACTCGATCAGGTGCGACAGGTGGCGGTGCCAGAGATGGTACGAACCGATGCGGTAGCGCGCGCCGTCCGAGGCGTTCTCGCTGTCCATGAACAGCGCGACATGCCGGTCGAGCAGATCCAGGTAGGCGTCGAGGAAGGCCGTCACCCGAAGCACCGGTGACGTGCCCGGCCCGAGCGGCGGCGGGCCGCTGATGATCTTCGCCTGCAGCTCCTGCTCGCGCTCGTCGAGCAGCGCGACCGCCAGGCCCGCGCGGTCGCCGAAGCGGCGGAACACGGTTCCCTTCCCCACGCCCGCCGCCGCGGCGATCGCGTCCAGCGAGACGTTCTTCACCCCGTGCTCGGTGAACAAGCGCTCGGCGGCCTCCAGCACGCGTAGCCGGTTGCGGCGCGCGTCGGCCCGTTCCGGCCGTGGCTCCCCCACGACCGGAAGACTCCGTTGTGAAGCGGACTGCGGTCCGGTATTGTCGTTCATAAGACGGACTGTAGTCCGCTAAAGACCCTGGAGGAAGCAGACATGACCAACACGCACGCCCGGATCGCGATCGCCTACCACTCGGGCTACGGGCACACCGCGAAGCAGGCCGAGGCGGTGGCCGCCGGCGCCGCGTCGGTGCCGGGCACCGCGACCGACCTCGTGCCGCTGGACGAGCTGACCGAGCAGGTGTGGGAGCGGCTGACGGCCGCGGACGCGATCATCTTCGGCGCGCCGACGTACATGGGGAGCCCGAGCTGGGTGTTCAAGAAGTTCGCCGAGGAGAGCGTGCGGATCTGGGCGGCCGACCTCGCCTGGCGGGACAAGATCGCGGCCGGGTTCACCAACTCCAAGGCGATGTCCGGCGACAAGCTCAACAGCCTGGTCGACCTGGCCGTGTTCGCCGCGCAGCACGGGATGATCTGGGTCGGCCTGGACGTCTACCCGGGCTGGGCGGAGAGCACCGCGAGCATCGAGGACCTCAACCGGCTCGGCAGCTGGCTGGGCGCGATGGCCCAGTCCGACGCGGACCTGTCCGCCGAGAAGGCGCCGCCGGCGACCGACCTCCGGACCGCGGCCGCGCTCGGCGCGCGGGTCGCCACCGTCACCCACCGGCACCTGAGAGGAGCACTGGCGGCCTGATGGCATGGCTCATCCTGCTCGCCGCGGCGGCGTTCGAGATCGCGTTCGCGCTCAGCCTGAAACCGAGCGAGGGCTTCAGCCGCCTGTGGCCGACGCTCGGCGTGCTCGTGTTCGGCGTGATCTCGGTCGCCCTGCTGGCCAAGACCCTCGACCGTCTCCCGGTCGGCACGGCGTACGCGATCTGGACCGGGATCGGCTCCGTCGGCGTGGTGACGCTGGGCATCGTCATCTTCCACGAGCCCGTCACCCCGACCCGCCTGGCCTGCATCGCCCTGATCGTCGTCGGCATCGTCGGCCTCCGGCTGGCCGGCGCCGAGTAGGCGGACCTGCACCACTCATCAACCTGTTCGCGGCGCCGGTCCGCGGCGGGTTCTGAGCGGGCGGGCCGCCGCATCGGCGCAGTTGATGAGTGGTGGCCGTCCGGGCCGGGGTCAGCTCGGGGCGCGGCGCCGACGGCGGGTGGTGGTGGGGGCGACCGGAAGCGGATGCGTGTCGACGGGGAGCGCTTCGGGTACGGCGGAGCCGTCGAGGAGTTCGCGGTACGACGCCCAGGTGCTGGCGCGGGGCGGGATGTTGCCGATGGCATCGACTCTGGTGACCGGGTGGGTGCCGGCGGCGATCGGTCCCCACAGGTCGGCGTCGCTGCGCAGGCCGCGGAGTTCGCCGAAGAGCTCGCGGCCGAACCAGCACGGGTAGCTCTCGCCGTCGTCGTACCGGCAGACGCCGATCGGGGTGGCGGCCTCGGCGACCAGTGACCAGACGGTGGCCGAGGTGATGCCGGGCTGGTCACCGGCGAGGACGACGATCCCGTCGGCCCGCCGGTCGACCGCGTCGAGGGCCGGCACGATCGACGCGCTGCCGGTGTCGGAGTGCGGCGACTCGACCACCCGCACCCCGTCGAGGTCGACCCGGTCGTGGATCTGCTCCGACGCGCTGCCGAGCGTCACGACCAGCTGGTCGAACCCGCACTCCCGCGCGCCGTCGAGGGCGGCGCCGAACAGCGTGCCGCCGCGATAGTCCAGCAATTGCCAGGGCGCACTGAGATGCGGCGCGCTGTCGGCACCCAGCAAGAGCCCCGTGACGAACATCGGCGGGTCAACTCCCCACTCGGGACGGCGTGACCATGGAACGGCCCCTTCTGCTGTCCCCGAGCGTGCGCAAGCCGAGCTTCGATCGAACCGCTCGCCGACGGCGCGTGTCAACGTGCGTCCGGAAAGTGGTCGGAATTGCCCGAAAAATGGGCATTCCCGCGGACCCGCCGGGCGGGCCGGAATCAGCGCAGCGCGGCAGCGAACGTTTCCAGGGCCGGATATCCGGCATTTCCGGCGACGATCGTCGTCACCCCGGAACCCACCAGGATCAAGGCGTTCTCGTTCTTGCGGTCGAGCAGCACCTTGCGCTGCCAGCTGACGCCGGCGACCGTCGCGGTGCCGTCGTCCGACGTCCGGCCGAGCTTGTCGGAGACGAATTTCCCGCCGCTGACATTCGACTGCTCGAGGCCGACGTATTTCTTCTCGGTCGTCACGACCCCGAGGTGCCAGGTGATCGGCGCCTGCTGCGGCGTACGGAATTCCACGCTGGTCGCGGTCCACCCGGACGGCATCGGCTCCGGCCCGCGCACCCAGGCGGCGGCCTTGCGGGCGTCCTCCAGCTGGGCCGTGTACGAGACGGCGTTGGGCTTCTCCTCGGTCTTCGGCCGCCAGGTCACGGTGATCAGGAACGCGACCACCGCGAGGCAGATCACCAGCGCGAAGACCATGTTCCCGACGGTCTGCGACTTGCGCTTGTCCCGCCGGTACGCCTGCCGGTACTCGTTCGCCTCGGCCCGGATCTGCGCCCGCTCCCGCGCCTTCTCCAGCGCCGCGGCGTCGTCGGACGCTCCCTGACCTGTCGAACTCATGCCCACAGTGTCTCGCGACGCGCAATCCGCCCGAACACCGGCCAGGGGCGTTGGCTACGATCCGTTGACATGACCGACCCGACCACACCACCTGCCCACCTGGAGGTCGAGGCGCACGCGCCCGACCGGAACCTCGCCCTCGAACTGGTCCGGGTCACCGAGGCCGCCGCGATGGCGGCCGGGCGCTGGGTCGGCCGCGGCGACAAGAACGGCGCCGACGGCGCGGCGGTGAACGCGATGCGTACGCTGATCGGCACTGTCGGTATGAACGGCGTCGTGGTGATCGGCGAGGGCGAGAAGGACAACGCCCCGATGCTCTACAACGGCGAGCAGGTCGGCTCCGGTGAAGGCCCGGAGTGCGACGTGGCGGTGGACCCGGTCGACGGTACGACGCTGGTGGCGAAGGGCATGGCCAACGGCATCGCGGTGATGGCGGTCTCGCCGCGGAACTCGATGTACGACCCGTCCGCGGTCTTCTACATGGAGAAGCTCGTGGTCGGTCCGGAGGCGGCCGAGGTGGTCGACATCCGGCTGCCGGTCGCGGAGAACATCCGCCGGGTCGCGAAGGCGAAGGGCAGCACGGTCGACGACGTCACGGTCGTCCTGCTCGACCGGCCGCGGCACGAGCAACTGGCGACGCAGATCCGGGCCACCGGCGCGCGGATCAAGTTCATCTCCGACGGCGACGTGGCCGGCGCGGTCGAGGCGGCCCGGCCGGACACCGGTCTGGACATGCTGCTCGGTATCGGCGGTACGCCGGAAGGCATCATCGCCGCCTGCGCGATGAAGTGCCTCGGCGGGAAGATCCAGGGCAAGCTCTGGCCGCGCGACGACGCCGAGCGGCAGAAGGCGCTGGACGCCGGCCACGACCTGGACCGGGTGCTCGACACCGACGACCTGGTCAGCGGCGACGACTGCTTCTTCGTCGCGACCGGGATCACCGACGGCGAACTGCTCCGCGGCGTCCGCTACGGACGCTCCACCGCGCGCACCCACTCGCTCGTGATGCGCTCGCGCAGCGGCACGATCCGCAGCATCGAGAGCGTCCACCAGCTGGAGAAGCTGCGCGCCTACTCCGCCATCGACTTCGAGCACGCCCGATGAGCACACCCGTCCTCGTCATCGGCGAGGCTCTCGTGGACATCGTCGGCACCGCCGGAAAGTTCCGCAACGGCAACGGCAAGCCGAAGGCGATCCCCGGCGGGTTCGCCGCGAACGTCGCCGTCGGGCTGGCCCGGATGGGCGTGCCGACCGAGCTCGTGGCCCGCTTCGGCACCGATCCGTACGGCGACCTGCTCGGCGCGCACCTGTTCGGCAACGGCGTCCAGCTCGCGCCCGGGACGGTCGATCCCGGCGTCCGGACGAGCACCGCGACCGCGACCCTGGACGCCGACGGGGTGGCGAGCTACAAGTTCGACATGACCTGGGATCCGCCGGCGCTGTCGCTGACCCGCGGCTGCCCGGCGATCCACACCGGGTCGATCGCGATGATGCTCGAGCCCGGGGCGACCGCGATCCGCGACTTCCTGAAGACGGTGGCCGACCAGCCCGTGACGGTCACGCTGGACCCGAACGCACGGCCGGCGATCACTCCCGACCCGGTGCCGGCCTGGGCCGCCGTCCGGGAGCTCGCGGCCCTGTCCGACCTGGTGAAGCTGAGCGACGAGGACTGCGCGTTCTTCCGTCCCGGTGTCTCGCTCGACGACATCGCGGCGGAGCTGCTGACGGCCGAGCGGACGCAGTGCGTGGTGATCACCCGCGGCGGCAGCGGCGCGCTGGGCGTCGGCCGGGGTCTGCGGGTCGAGGTTCCCGCGCCGCCGATCGAGGTGGTCGACACCGTCGGCGCCGGCGACTCGCTGATGGCGGCCCTGATCACCGGGCTGCTCACCCGCGGGCTGCTCGGCGGGCGACGGCTGGCCGGGATGACCGCCGAGGAGCTGCGGGAGGTCGTGGACTACGCGGTGAAGGCGGCGGCGATCACCTGCACCCGCCACGGCGCCGACCCGCCGACCGCGGCCGAGCACACGGAGAAGTGGGGTTCCTGAGGGTGTCCGCCGAAGCGTGGACCTCCGAACTGGAGTCCAACGGCAGTGTGGATTTCCGGCCGCGCCGCGGCCGGCTGGCGGTGCGCCTGGCCGCGTTCGGCCTGCTGATGGTGCTGTCGGCGTGGACGAACATCGACCATCTGCGCGCGGACGGCGTCTCGGGCGCACTCGGCGTCCTGCGGCTGACCGCGCTCGCGGCGTTCGTGTACGGCACCGGCCTGACCGCGTGGCAGCTGATCACGAACCGCCCGGTCATCACGGTCGACGCCGAGGGCATCACCAGGGGCCGTAGCCTGCGGTGGTCGGGCATCACGAGCATCGACGAGCCCGCCGGCTGGCCGTTGGCGCGCGCAATCCAGGTCAACCCGGCTGACCGGCGTACCCGGCCGATCTCGATCCCGCAGGACAACGTCGAGGACCTGGAAGCCCTCACCCCCTGGCTGCGCGCACTCCACGAGCAGCACCGCGACTAGTTCACCGAGCTGCGGACGGCGGCGAGGTGTTCGCGGGAGCGGGCCGCCGCCAGGTCCGGGTCCTTGACGCGGATCGCGTCGGCGATCGCCTCGTGGGCGGCCTGGTCGTGCCGGTGCCGGTGTTCCTCGTCGAGTTTGAGCATGTCGATCATCGCCCGCCGGATCCGCGGCACGAACGTGTCGAAGAGCTCGGTCAGTACGGCGTTGTGCGCGGCCGTCACGACCGCGCGGTGGAACGCGAGGTCGGCCTCGATGTACCAGTCGTCGGGCGCGTTCACGGCCGCCCGTTTGCGGTCCGCGAGCGTGTAGCGGAAGTTCTTCAGGTCCGCCGGCGTCCGGCGGGACGCGGCCAGCCGGGCGGCCTCGGTCTCGATCGCGAGCCGGCCCTCGAGGACGTCGGTGATGTCCGCCTTGCGCAGGACCTTGTCCCAGTCCTCGGCGGCCTGCAGCGCGATCACGAACACGCCCGCGCCCTGGCGGCTCTCCAGCACCCGGCGGCCGGCCAGCTCCCGCACCGCCTCGCGGATCGTGGACCGGCCGACGCCGAGCTGGGCGGCCAGTGTGGTCTCACCGGGAAGCTTGGCGCCGAGCGCCCACTCACCGCTCCCGATCCGGCGCAACAGCTCCTCGGCAGCCTGCTCGGCGAGCGGGTGACGGCGAATCATGCGGGCCAGTCTAGAGGGATCTGAGTTGTCAGCTTGTCTGAGGAGTTGATAGCGTGCTCGGCATGCGCTCGCTTCCGCGTCTCGTCCTCCTCCTCGGCCGCCACGGCGGGAGCTGATTCGACCGGCGCTCCCTCCGTGGAGTGCAGTCGTCCGCCGGTCCTCCCCGGACTCGTTGGAAGGACCCACGCATGAACCGTCAGCAACCCTCCCCCATGCCCAGCCACCGGTACCGCGACATCTTCGCCAGGGTCCCGGTCGCGCCGGTCGACCGCACCTGGCCCGACCGCCGGATCACGCAGGCGCCGCTCTGGGTGCCGGTCGACCTGCGGGACGGCAACCAGGCCCTGGCCGACCCGATGGACCCCGAGCGCAAGCGCCGGTTCTTCGAGCTGATGGTTGCCATCGGCTACAAGGAGATCGAGGTCGGTTACCCGTCGGCCTCGCAGACCGACTTCGACTTCGTCCGGCTGCTCGCGGAGTCGGATCTCGTCCCGCCGGACGTCACGATCGTCGTCTTCACCCCGGCCCGCAAGGATCTGATCGAGCGGACCGTCGAGTCGGTCGCGGGAATGCGCGGCGACGTCGTCATCCACCTGTACGCCGCCACCGCGCCGGTGTGGCGCGACGTCGTCCTGCGGAAGTCGCGCGACGAGCTGGCGTCGATGATCTACGCCGGCTCGGAGGAGATCCTGCGGCTGGCCGGGGACTCGGTGCGGTTCCAGTTCTCGCCCGAGGTGTACAACCTGACCGAGCCGGACTATGTGCTCGAGCTGGCGGACCACCTCACCAAGCAGTGGGACGCGACACCGCAGCGGCCGGTGATCCTGAACCTGCCCGCCACGGTCGAGGCCGCGACGCCGAACGTGTACGCCGATCAGATCGAGTACATGCACAAGAACCTGCCGCGTCGCGACGGCGTCATCCTGTCGGTGCATCCGCACAACGACCGCGGCACCGGGATCGCGTGCGCGGAGCTGGCGGTGCTGGCCGGGGCGGAACGCGTCGAGGGCTGCGTCTTCGGCAACGGGGAACGCACCGGGAACGTCGACATCGCCACACTCGCGCTCAACCTGCACGCCCAGGGCGTCGACCCGATGATCGACTTCTCCGACATCGACGGGATCCGCTCGGTGGTGGAGTACTGCACGCGGATGCCGATCCACCCGCGGCACCCGTACGTCGGGGAGCTCGTCTACACGGCCTTCTCCGGGACCCATCAGGACGCGATCCGGAAGGGGTTCGCCGTCCAGGGACCGGGAGCGTGGGAGGTGCCGTACCTGCCGATCGATCCGGCGGACGTCGGGCGTGGGTACGAGGCCGTCGTCCGGGTGAACAGCCAGTCCGGCAAGGGCGGGATCGCCCACGTGCTGGAGTCTGTGTACGGCATCCGCCTGTCGCCGGAGCAGGAGCGGGAGTTCGCGCGGCACGTGCAGCGGCACACCGACGCGACCGGGCGGGAAGCGAGTGCGGCGGAGTTGAAGGCGTTGTACGAGGAGGTCTACGGGTGCTCGAACTGAAGGACGTCGACTTCGTCCGGGACGGCAAGCTGTTGCTGTCCGGGGTGTCGCTGACCGCGGGCGAAGGTGAGCGGTGGGCGCTGCTCGGGCCGAACGGCGCGGGCAAGAGCACGCTGCTCGGCCTGTGCGGCGCGGTCACGCACCCGACCCGCGGCACGGTCGAGATCCTCGGACGCCGGCTCGGTACGGTCGACATCCGTACCCTGCGCGAGTCCATCGGGCACGTGAATCCACGGCATCTGCTGCGGTCGCCGTCGAGCATCCGGGACGTCGTCCTGACCGGGCTCACCGGCACGATCGAGCGGATGCCGCGGTGGGAGCCGACTCCCGCGCAGGAAGCCCGCGCTCTGGAGCTGATCGACCTGCTCGGGATCGGCGCGCTGGCCGGTTCGTCGTGGACCACGCTGTCGCAGGGTGAGCGTGGCCGGGCGCTGATCGCCCGCGCGCTGATCTCGGATCCGCGGTTGCTGCTGCTGGACGAGCCGTCGACCGGCCTGGACGTCGCCGCGCGCGAGCAGTTACTGGAGACCCTCGACCAGATCCACCTCAGCCACCCGCACCTGGCGTGGGTCCTGGTCACCCATCACCTCGAGGAGCTTCCGACCTGTACGACGCATGCCGCGCTGCTCCGCGACGGCCGGGTCCTGTCCGCGGGGCCGGCTGACGACGTACTCACGACGGATCGCATCTCGCAGACGTTCGACCATCCGATCGAGATCAACCGCCACGACGGGCGCTGGACCGCCACCGCCCGACGAGGTACCCGGCACCACTGATCAGGCCGAGCGCGGCGCAGATCCCGGCGAGCCACAGCCAGAACACCGTGTCCTCGCGCGCCGACTCGACCGCCCAGACGGCGCGGCCCTTCGCCGGCTCGGCGACGACGTACTCGACGGGTACGAGGTCGCCGAGCCGGAAGGTGTGGTCGCCGGCATCCCGGTCCGTCTCGAACGTGTGGTCGGCCCCGGCGACGGAGTACCGGATGTCCACCGTGCCCGAACTCTTGTCCAGCAACCCCGGCTCATGGATCACCACTACGGTCCCGTTGGTGATCGCGGTTGGCTGCTCCGCAGGACGGCCCGCGCTCCGGGCGTGCAGGCCCAAGGACCCGAACGGCACCGCGACGATCAGGAAGAACAGCACCAGGCTGCCTGGCACGAGCGGCTCGCCACGCCGCCGCCATCCGTAGGCAGCCGCGGCGTGTCGCCCGGCCGGTTTCTCGCCGGTCGCCGTCTCGGTCGGGCTGACGCCTCTGATCCAGAGGACGCCGACGACGACCAGCATCAGTACCAGGTATGCGGTCACCGTGCCGAGGCCGATCATCCCGCCGACGAACGCCGCGTCGTCCACCGGCCGGCCGGTCACGAGTGCGACGAGAGCACCGATACCGGCGCCGAGCGCGGCGACCAGCGCCATGGCCAGCACGGCGCCGATGCCGAACAGCGACGAGCCGGAGTCGGCCAGCGCGTACGCCGCCGCCGGACCACGGACGAACGCCCAGCTCAGCGCCCCGCGAAGTCGCCGCATGCCGCCAAGTGTGGTGCATTACAGTTGGTTCTGCTCCAGGGGTGGAGTTGTGAGGGCGGGGGCGAGATGAGCGTCATGGGTGAACGCCTGCCTGAGGCGTGGATGGTCGAGTGGCACCGGAACGGCCGGGTCGAGTTCCCGCTGCGCCGCTGGGGGTTCTCGATGTTCCCGGTCCTGTACCTGGCGGCGTTCGCGCTCTTCACGGCGGGCCGGCTGCCGGACATGCTCGACGACGGGGCCTGGCGGTATCTGGCCTACCTGTTGATCGCGGGGTACGTCGGTATCGCGGTGATGATCGTCTGGCAGCTCGTCACCCAGCGCCCGGTCGTCGTCGTCGACCACCGGGGGATCCACGTCGGACACCGGCGGTTCATGGCGTGGAGCGAGGTCGGATCGATCGGTTTCGTGGCCGGGCCGAAACTGGCGCGGCAACTGCCGGTGCAGCCGAAGAACGTCTGGGCGAAGAACCTCGTCCTCACCCAGCAGCACGTCAACGACCTCTCAGCGTTCCGCCTGTGGCTCGGCGAACTGCTGGAGGAGCAGCGCCCGACTCCCTAGCCGGCGCCGGTCAGGTCAGGCCGAGGCGCTTGCTCAGGCGGGGGCCGCGCTTGATCTTGATCTCGCCGAGGATCGCCGTGCCGCGGATGTGGAAGCGTTTCGGCTCGGCCGGCCGGCTGTTCGGGTCCGGGACCGCCTTCAGTCCGGCTTCCTGTTCGGAGACGGAGCCGAGGATCGGGTTGCTGTCCAGCAGGACGATCGCGTTCTGCGGTACGCGGATCTTCACGTCGGCGAGGATCGACTTCACGTCGATGTGAACCTCGTTGAACGGGATCTGCGCCTCGGTGTAGTCGAGGGTGACGTCCCCGAGCACAGCGTTGATCTCCTGGCGCTGCGGGACCAGCCAGCTCCCGGTCCGCTTGGACTCGGACATGAACACGTTGATCACGGGCCCGGACTCCACCAGCGCACCGCCGTACTGCGGGGTGGTGGCCGGCGTGGTCTGCGCGCGAGGCCCGTTGGGCAGGTCGGCGGTCAGCTCGACGAGCTCGCCGTACGTCTTGGAGGCGTACAGCGTCTCGAGGCGGTCCTCGAGCTCGGTGTAGGACAGCCGGCCCTCGCCCGCGGCGTCGCGGAGGATGTCGGCGACCTCCTCACGCTCGAGATCGGACACCCGCCGCCGCAGCACCGGATCGTCACCGGCCTGCGCGGGCACGACATCCTGCGGTCGGTTCTCCTGGGGAACATCATCCTGAGCCACGCCTGAACCATACGCGCGCCCACCCCCGCCCGCAGACCCGTTTCCTCCCCGATTCACCCCTGATCCGGCCCCTGATGGTGAGCGGTAGCCTTTGGGCGTCCAGTCCAGTCTGTGTGGAGGTATGCCCGGTGTCTGCCGACTTCAACTACTCCGACCTGTTGCCGTTGGGTGCCGACGAGACGGAGTACCGGCTGCTGACGACGGAGGGTGTCAGCACGTTCACCGCAGGCGACCGGACGTTCCTGCAGGTGCAGCCCGAGGTCTTGCAGGCGCTGACCGCGGAGGCGATGCACGACATCTCGCACTACCTGCGGACCGCGCACCTCGCGCAGCTGCGGCGGATCATCGACGACCCGGAGGCGTCCGGGAACGACCGGTTCGTCGCGCTCGACCTGCTGAAGAACGCGAACATCTCGGCCGGCGGCGTGCTGCCGATGTGCCAGGACACCGGCACCGCGATCGTGATGGGCAAGAAGTCCGAGGGCGTGCTCACCGGCGCGGTCGACGAGGAGTGGATCAGCCGCGGCGTGTACGACGCCTACACCAAGCTGAACCTGCGCTACTCGCAGATGGCCCCGCTGACGATGTGGGACGAGAAGAACACCGGCTCCAACCTGCCGGCCCAGATCGAGCTCTACTCGACACCGGCCGGCTCCGGCGACCCGGCGTACAAGTTCCTCTTCATGGCCAAGGGCGGCGGCTCGGCGAACAAGTCGTTCCTCTACCAGGAGACCAAGGCGGTGCTGAACCCGTCGCGGATGATGGAGTTCCTGGACGAGAAGATCCGCTCCCTCGGTACGGCGGCCTGCCCGCCGTACCACCTGGCCGTCGTGGTCGGCGGGACCTCGGCCGAGTACGCGCTGAAGACCGCGAAGTACGCCTCCGCGCACTACCTGGACACCCTGCCGACGAGCGGATCGCCGCTCGGGCACGGGTTCCGGGACGTGGAGCTGGAGGAGGAGGTCTTCAAGCTCACGCAGGAGTTCGGGATCGGCGCGCAGTTCGGCGGGAAGTACTTCTGCCACGACGTCCGGGTGATCCGGCTGCCGCGGCACGGCGCGTCCTGCCCGGTCGCGATCGCGGTGTCCTGCTCGGCGGACCGGCAGGCGCTGGCCAAGATCACGCCGGAGGGCGTGTTCCTCGAGCAGCTGGAGCGGGAACCGGCCCGGTTCCTGCCGGACACGACCGACGAGCACCTCGACGACGCCGAGGTCGTCCGGGTCGACCTGAACCGGCCGATGAGCGAGATCCGCGCCGAGCTGTCCAAGCTGCCGGTGAAGACCCGGCTGTCGCTGACCGGCCCGCTCGTGGTGGCGCGCGACATCGCGCACGCGAAGATCAAGGAGCGGCTGGACGCGGGCGAGCCGATGCCGCAGTACCTGCGTGACCACGCCGTGTACTACGCAGGTCCGGCGAAGACCCCAGAGGGTTACGCGTCCGGCTCCTTCGGGCCGACGACCGCGGGCCGGATGGACGCCTACGTCGACCAGTTCCAGGCGGCCGGCGGCTCGTTCGTCATGCTTGCCAAGGGCAACCGGTCGGCGAAGGTGACGGCAGCGTGCAAGGAGCACGGCGGGTTCTACCTGGGCTCGATCGGCGGGCCGGCGGCGCGGCTGGCGCAGGACTGCATCAAGTCCGTCGACGTGATCGAGTACCCGGAGCTCGGCATGGAGGCGATCTGGAAGATCCAGGTCGAGGACTTCCCCGCGTTCATCGTGGTCGACGACAAGGGCAACGACTTCTTCACCGACACCCGCAAGCCGGTCCCGCTCACGGTCCGTCCGCGCAGCTGAACCGTTGACCTGGTGAGCCGATCGCCCCACCCTCGGAACCGGGGGTGGGGCGATGGGGCGGCGGATGCTGCGGATGGGGAACCGGGTCGGCGTGTGGATGTACCGGACGCTGGACGGGCGGCTGGCGAGCGGCAGCAAGGACGTGCACGTCCTGATGCTCACCACGCCCGGCCGGCGGACCGGCGTACCGAGGTCGACCTGCGTGCGGTACCTGGAGACGGCGGACGGGCTCGTGGTCTGGGGCACCGGGTCGGGCTCGCCCCAGGACCCGGACTGGTTCCGGAACCTGCGGGCGGCGGACAGCACCGACGTACAGATCGGCGCCGAGCACCGGCGGATGCACGCGCGGGAACTGACCGAGCCCGAGCGGAGCACGGTGTGGACCGACGTCATCCTCCGCGAGGACCCGCGGATCGGCCGGTTCGCGACGAAGGCAGGGCGGACGATCCCCGTCGCCGTCCTGGAGCCCGCCCCGGACTGACCCCCGCTCAGCCGGCCTTGGTCTCGATCTCCTCCGGGAGCTTCATCAGCAGGGCTCTGGCCGCTTTGACCAGGTCTGCCTCGTTGTGCCCGAACGCCTGGAGGTAGCACCCAAGGGCCGAGCGCAGCATCTGAAGCTCGTCGGCCTGCAGCTCGATGGTGTACATACTTCCAAGCTAAGACCAATCCCGCCGGTGACAAGCGCTCGTGACCTACCTGTTGTCAGCGGCTGTGCAGCTCCTCGGCGATCCAGGTCGGCTGATGCGTCGTCGGCGCGACGGGCAGCCGCCAGGCCGGCGGCGCCGACCAGGACTCCCAGCCGTCGGAGAACGGCGCGGTCCAGGCCTCGATGTCGCGGATCGCCAGGTGCGCGTCGGCGACGATCCGCTCGGCCTCGGCCGCGCTGAAACGTCCGGCGCTGACCGCTCCCTCGAGCTCGTCCTCGTCCTTCCACTCGATCGTGCGGTCCGGGTTGATCCACAGGTCAAGCACATGATCGACCGTGCTCGTACGACGTGCCGCCCGGTCGCGGACGTGTTCGCGCTCGAGGTTCACGTACCACCCGCGGAACGTCGCGTCGGCGTCCCAGAAGTACCAGACCGACCACGGCTTGCCGGGCGGCGACACCTTGAGGATCCCGGTCCCGCGCCAGACGTCGAGCTTCAGCACCCGCTCCGCGGTGAACATCGCGACCGGACCGGCGTGCCGGATCTCGCGCCCGTCGACGAGGACCGGTTTGAGCAACGGCGTCCCGGGTGCGAGCCAGGCGACCAGCCCGTCCGCGTCGTCCCGCACCACCGTCATCGGCCGCACGAGCGGCTTGTCGGCGTGCTGTCCGGGGACCTCGTACACCCATTCGATCGTCGTGCCGGGCTCCCAGAACGTCACGACTGCGCCGGCCGGGTCATGGACAGGACGTCGAGGGCCGCGTCCAGCTGCTCCTCGGTGAGGTCGCCCTTCTCGACGTGCCCGTTCTCGATCACGACCTCGCGGATCGTCTTGCCTTGTTTCAGGGCGCTCTTGGCGACCGCGGCGGCGTTCTCGTACCCGATGTAGCGGTTCAGGGGCGTCACGATCGACGGGGACGACTCGGCCAGCGCGCGGGCGTGGCCGACGTTCGCCGTGATGCCGTCGACGCAGCGGTCGGCGAGCAGCCGGGAGCTGTTGGCCAGTAGGCTGATCGACTCGAGCAGGTTGCGCGCGATCACCGGGAGCATCACGTTCAGCTCGAAGTTGCCGCCGGCACCGGCCACGGTGATCGTGGTGTCGTTGCCGATCACCTGCGCGGCGACCATCAGCGTCGCCTCGCAGATCACCGGGTTCACCTTGCCGGGCATGATGCTCGACCCGGGCTGCAGGTCCGGCAGCGCGATCTCGCCGAGCCCGGCGCGCGGCCCGGAGCCCATCCAGCGCAGGTCGTTGCAGATCTTCGTCAGGCTGACCGCGACCGTCTTCAGCTGCCCGGACAGCTCGACCAGTCCGTCGCGCGCCCCCTGGGCCTCGAAGTGGTCCTCGGCCTCGGTCAGCTCCAGCCCGGTGCGGCGGTTCAGCTCGGTGATGACGGCTGCCGCGAACCCGGGCGGTGTGTTGATCCCGGTGCCGACCGCCGTCCCGCCCAGCGGCAGCTCGGCGACCCGGGGCAGCGTGGCCCGGACGCGCGCGGCGCCGCGGCGGATCTGCTGGGCATACCCGTCGAACTCCTGCCCGAGCGTCACCGGCGTCGCGTCCATCAGGTGCGTGCGCCCGGACTTCACCACCTCGGCGAACTCGGATCCCTTGCGGGACAGGGAATCCGCGAGATGCTCGAGGGCCGGCAGCAGCTCCTGGACGACACCCGCTGTGGCGGCGACGTGGATCGCCGACGGGAAGGTGTCGTTGCTGGACTGCGACGCGTTGACGTGATCGTTCGGGTGCACGTCGGCGCCGAGCGCGCGGGTGGCGAGGGTGGCCAGGACCTCGTTGACGTTCATGTTCGTCGACGTGCCGGAACCGGTCTGGAAGACGTCGATCGGGAACTCCGCGTCGAACTGCCCCGCGGTCACCTGGTCCGCGGCGGCCGCGATCGCGGCGGACCGGTCGGCGTCGAGCACCCCGAGCGACGCGTTCACGACCGCGGCGGAGGCCTTGATCTGGGCGAGCGCGTGCACGAGCTCCGGCGCCAGCGGCCGCCCGGAGATCGGGAAGTTCTCCACCGCGCGCTGCGTCTGCGCCCGCCACAACGCGTCGCGGGGCACCTTGACCTCGCCCATCGTGTCGTGCTCGATCCGGAATTCCACGTCATCACCCATACCTGCAGAGTACGTCGCTCACCGTTGCCGGAACCGTTCGATCGGCAACCTGTGGACAACGACACAACGACTACGAGGCGCCTTGATAGACGTAGTACAGCTCGTCGCGCCCCTGGAGCTGGACCGGCACGGGTTTGACGTCGCACGTGCCGAACACTGCGCCGACGGCGGTCTCCAGGGCGGTCGACGCGGACGAGGACCACACGGTGAGGACGCCGCCGGCGCGCAGCTTGGCCCGGCAGGTGGTGAGGAAGCCGGACGTGTAGATGGTCGAGTTCTCGTTGTAGACAAGGAAGTCCGGGCCGTTGTCGACGTCCAGCAGGATCGCGTCGACGGACGCGTCGGGGAGGTCCGTGACGACCGCGCGGACGTCGCCGACGACGACCGCGACCCGCGGGTCGTCGAGGATCGACGGGACCAGGCCGGAGCGCATCCACGACACCAGGTCCGGCTCGATCTCCGCGACCACCACCTCGCCGAGCCGGTCGTCGGCGAGCAGCGCGCGGACCGTGTACCCGAGGCCGAGTCCCCCGACCAGCACCCGGTCCGGCCGCTGCACCGCCTCCAGCGCAGCCGACGCCAGCAACTCCTCGCTCGACGTCTCCCGGTCGTCCATCACGAATACACCGTTGACCCGCAGCTCCAGCGCCCCGTCGTCCTCCCGGCGCCGCAGCACGAGCTCTCCGCGCTCACCACGCACCCGCGCAATCTCCCGCACTCCACCATCCTCCCATCCACACATCCCGCTACGTCCGAAGAAGTCGCGAGACTTCCCGCCGCATCTCCGGACGTAAGGCGGTTGTCCACAGGGGCGGGAGGGAGTAGTGGCGGGAGCGGGGGTGCGGAGGGGAAACTCTCGCGGATGTTGGAAGGAGGCGGATCTCGGGCGGCGCGTCATCGGCGGCAACGAGCCGAGCGTAGCCGCGAGCTGTTCACGCAGCAGTACGGCGTTGCGAGTCGCAGGCAGTTGTACGCCGTCGGACTCGGGCGCTGGGACGTCAAGGCCGAGCTCCGTTCCGGCCGTTGGTCGACGCGCGGACCGCAGTCGATCAGCAACATCACAGGTGGGCTCTGCGAGCGAGGACGTTGGTGGACCGCATTGATCGAAGTCGGGTCCCGCGCGGCTCTGGACGGTGTCACCGCACTCCAAGCGGCCGGACTGACTGGCTTCACCGAACCAGCCATTCATGTCTCGATGCCCAAGTCCGGAAAACCGAGGCGGTGGCCAGGAGTTGTGGTGCACGAAACCCGGCGCCGGGTCAGCACGGATGTCGTCGTCGCCGGCATTCCGCGAGTCCGACCGGCCGTAGCGGCTGTCCGGGGCGCGCTGTGGGCCGCCTCCGACCGCCAGGCCGCGCTGATAATGACGATGTCAGTACAGCAGCGGCTGGTCACTGTAGCTGCGTTGGACGAGGCGATGGCAAACGTCCGGCGACACCGCAGGCGCAAGTTCCTCCTCCGGCTCCTCGTCGATCTCCAAGGTGGCGTGCAGTCGATGGCAGAACTTGACTTCGCTCGGATGTGCAGGGCGGCCGGTTTGCCGGAACCAGATCGCCAGGTGGTTCACGATCTCGGGGACGGTTGGGCCGTGGTCGACAACGAGTGGACCGAGTACGACCTGGTGGTGGAGATCGAAGGTGCTCATCACCTGCACGTTCCGGTGACGATCGCCGACGCCTTACGGCAGAACAACCTCACGACCCGTCGGTCGTCCGTACTGCGGATCCCCGTAGTCGGCCTCCGTACCGACCCCGAGCGTTTCCTCGACCAGGTCCGCGCTGCCCTCACAGCACGCGGCTGGCAACCCCACTGACTCGTTACGTCCGAAGAAGTGCGAGTGCGTCTCGCCACCTCTTCGGACGTAACGGCATCGGGTGATCAGTACCAGCCGCTGTTCTGGGAGTGGTTCCACGCCTTGCACGGCGAGCCGTACGTGGCCTCGATGTAGTCCAGGCCCCACTTGATCTGGGTGACCGGGTTGGTGCGCCAGTCCTTGCCGTACGCCGCCATCCGGTTGCCCGGCAGCGCCTGCGGGATGCCGTACGCCGTCGACGTCGGGTTGTCGGCGTTGACCTTCCAGCGGGATTCCTTGTTCCAGAGCTTCTCCAGGCAGCTGAACTGGCTCTGGCTCCAGCCGTGGTCGGGGAGGAGGTTCATCGCGACCTCCTTCGGCGTGCCCTCGTACTTCTTCCGCTCGGCGTCCCGGCTGGCCCGCTCCTCGGCGGCGTCCCGGCTCGCCTCCTTGAGTGCCTTGTAGCGCAGCAAAGCCGTGTTCCTGGCCTTCATCTTCTGGTCGGCCGCGTCCTGCAGCGCGGTGCGCTGCTGCTCGATGGCCTCGACCTGGTTCCGCATCCGGACCGCCTCGGCGGCGATCTCGGCGGCCGACTTCTCCTTGGCCGACGGCGTGGTCGCGGACGGGATGGCCTTCCCGCTGTTCAGCACGGCCATCTCGGCCCGCCCGGACACCTTCTCCGACGCACTGCTGCTCCCAGGAGAGCTGAAGAGGTCGACACCGGCGACAACGGAGACCACGGCGATTCCGGTGACTGCGAGAACCGCGACGGAGCGCTTCGCTTTCATCTGTCCTTCCGAGAAAACCCGACCCCCGTCGGCTGCAACGAGAACATACTCTGACGTAAACCGTCCGTGATCACAAGCAGGTCACGAACGAACGGTGCGGCCGCCGCGTGGCGACCGCACCGTTCTTACTCTCGCTTTACAGAAAGCTATTACCTAAGAAACGTAACGCTCCTTACAGGTACCGTCTGGCCCGGTCACAGCTGCAGATCGTCCAGCATCTCGGTGACCAGCGCCGCGATCGGCGACCGCTCCGAGCGGGTCAGCGTCACGTGCGCGAACAGCGGGTGCCCCTTGAGCTGCTCGACCACCGCGACCACGCCGTCGTGCCGGCCGACCCGCAGGTTGTCCCGCTGGGCGACGTCGTGGGTGAGCACCACCCGCGAGTTGGCGCCGACCCGGGACAGCACCGTGAGCAGGACGTTGCGCTCCAGCGACTGCGCCTCGTCCACGATCACGAACGCGTCGTGCAGCGACCGCCCGCGGATGTGGGTCAGCGGCAGCACCTCGAGCATCCCGCGATCGATCACCTCGTCGATCACGTCACCGCTGGTGAGCGCGCCGAGCGTGTCGTACACGGCCTGGGCCCACGGCTGCATCTTCTCCGACTCGCTGCCCGGCAGGTACCCGAGCTCCTGGCCGCCGACCGCGAACAGCGGCCGGAAGACGACCACCTTCTTGTGCTGGCGGCGCTCCATCACCGACTCCAGCCCGGCGCACAGCGCGAGCGCGGACTTACCGGTACCAGCGCGGCCGCCGAGCGAGATGATCCCGACGTCCGGGTCCAGCAACAGATCCAGAGCGACCCGCTGCTCGGCCGACCGGCCGCGGATCCCGAACGCCTCGCGGTCGCCGCGGACCAGCCGGATCCGCTTGTCCGGCATCACCCGGCCGAGCGCGCTGCCCCGGTCGGACAGCATCACCAGCCCGGTGTGGGTCGGGAACTCGCCGGCCGCCGGCAGCTCGACCGAACCGTTCTCGTACAGGTCGTCCACGACGTGCGTCTCGACCTCGAGCTCCGCCATCCCGGTCCAGCCGGACTCCAGCGTCAGCTCGGCGCGGTACTCCTCGGCGAGCAGGCCGCACGCCGACGCCTTGACCCGCATCGGCAGGTCCTTCGAGACCAGCGTGACGTCCTTGCCCTCGGCCATGAAGTTGCAGGCCACGGCCAGGATCCGGCTGTCGTTGTCGCCGAGCCGGAAACCGGCCGGCAGCGTCTCCGGGTCGGTGTGGTTCAGCTCGACCCGGAGGGTTCCACCCTTCTCCCCCACTGGCAGGGGCGCATCCAGACGTCCGTGCAGGATCCGGAGCTCGTCGAGCAGTCGCAGCGCCGTACGGGCGAAGTAGCCGAGTTCCGGGTGATGCCGTTTGGCCTCCAATTCGGTGACGACGACCACCGGGACGACGACCTCGTGCTCGTCGAACCGCAGCATCGCGTGCGGGTCCGAGAGGAGCACCGAGGTGTCCAGCACGAATGTGCGCTGGGCCGGTGTGGATGAGGTACTTGACGCCTTGGCATTGTCGGCCATGTCGCACGTCCTCTTCTGGCCGTGACGTGCACCCTCGCCCCGGCCGACCAGTGGTTAGGTGGACCGGGTGCCGCCCTCGGGGTCTGGTGCAGACCCCGTCCGCCGTGCCGCGTACGCAACGACGGGAATCAGTGAGATCGAGACCTGACGTCTCGGGTACTCCGTTCGGCCCCTCATGGGGCTACCGGCTGGCGAACGATTCTCAAGCTGATCGGGCCTCCCGGACAGCCGGCTTCCCCTCCGACCGTCATTGTCAGGGTAGGAGCCTCCTGCAAACGGCGCAGCCCGACACGCCCGGCCACGGGGTTAACACGGTGTTACGCCTTTCCCCCTCACGCGGGGGATCCACGTCACTCCGCCGGGTGATCCGGTCCGGCGGCCGCGCGACGAGGCTCGGGGCATGACTCGGAGCATGACAAGGAACTGGCCGACGTGGACCGGGTACGCGACCGCGCTCTGGTCCCTGGTGTACGGCGTACTCGGGCTGTACTGGACCTTCGGCGGCGCCGGTTACCCGTTCGCGCGGGTCCCTGACGACCTGTCCACGGCGTCGATCCTGGAAGGTATGCCGGTGCACGTCGTCGCCCCCGTGATGGCGGCGATCGGCCTCGGCGGCGCCGTTCTCGCGCTCGTGATGACGCACACCAGGCCGCGCGGATCGATCCTGCAGGCGATCGCCGCCGTGCTCGCGGTCGGCCTGGCGCTCGTCGTACCCGACTACACGCTGGTCGCGGTGGTCGCCATGGCGCCGGCACTGATCGTGTTCGCCTTCACCGGCGTACCGGGGCCGCAGGACGGCGTCGGCGACATCCTGTACTGGCACCGGGTGAATCTGATCATCCTGTTCGTCGGCGGGGTGCTCTGGGCGGCGACGGCGCTCGCGTACCACCGGCGCAGCCGCGAGGCGTGCGTCTCCTGCGGCCAGGGCGCCGCGGAGCCCGCCTGGAAGCGCCCGGAGGCTGCGCTCCGGTGGGGCCGCTGGGCGGTCGCGATCGCGGTCGTGGCGAACCTTCCGTACGAGCTCACCCGGATCGCCTGGTACTTCGGCTGGCCGCTCGGCATCACCGGCGAGTTCCACCGGATGATGGCCGACACGCCCGGGATGCTCGAGATGGGCCTCGGCCTGGCCGTCCTGGGCCTGGGCGGCGGCGTCCTCACGCACGGCCTGGTGCACCGGTGGGGCGAGGTGTACCCGCGGTGGATCTGGTTCAAGGCCGGCCGCCGCGTACCGCCGCTGCTCGCGATCGTCCCGGCCTCGATCGTGTCGGTCGTCCTGATCCCGGCCGGGCTGATGAACACCCAGGCCCCGCTCGACGGCGACATGTGGGGCGCCAACGCGCCGGGCATCCTCTGGATCGCGTGGGGCGCGGCGCTGGGCGTGGCGACGTACGCGTACTACCTGCGGCGCCGTACGACGTGCTCGCGGTGCGGGCGCGGCACTACGTCCCGAAGCGACGCTCTCGCTGCGCGTAGCTCCGGATCGCGCGCAGGAAGTCGACGTGCCGGAAGTCCGGCCACAGCGCCTCGCAGAAGTAGAACTCGCTCAGCGCGCTCTGCCACAGGAGGAAGCCGCCCAGGCGCTGCTCACCCGACGTCCGGATGACCAGGTCCGGATCCGGCTGGCCCTTCGTGTACAGGTGCCGCGCGATGTGCTCCACGTCGACGCGGTCCGCGAGTTCCTCGATCGAGATGCCCTTCGCGGCCTCCTCGAGCAGCAGCGAGCGGACGGCGTCGGCCAGCTCGCGCCGCCCGCCGTACCCGACCGCGACGTTGACCAGCATCCCCTGGTTGTCGTGCGTCGCCGTCTCGGCCGCCTTCAGCGCCTCGGCGGTCGTGCCCGGCAGCAGGTCGAGCGCGCCGACCGGGTGGATCCGCCAGCGGCCGATCGCGGTCAGCTCCTCGACGGTCTGCTCGATGATCCGCAGCAGCGGCTCGAGTTCCTCGGCCGGGCGGGTCAGGTTGTCGGTGGACAGCATCCACACCGTGACGACCTTGACGCCGACGTCGTCGCACCACTCCAGGAACTCGGAGATCTTGTTCGCCCCGGCCTCGTGACCGCGCGACACCGGATCGCCGACCTGGCGGGCCCAGCGCCGGTTGCCGTCGATGATGACGCCGATGTGCCGCGGGATCCGGTCCGGTGACAGGGACCGGCGGACCCGACGCTCGTACAGGCCGTAGATCGCGCCGCGCAGCTTCTGCTTGCCAGGTGTCCGCATGGGCAGGGTGCTCTCCTCAAAGACTCTCGGTCACGAGGCTAGCCCAGAAACGCCGCCGGTGAGAGGCCCTGGAGCGGCTCACGGAAAGCTGCCGGAAAGCTCGAACTTTTCGGTGAGTTCGTGCATCGTAAGCGCGGGAGTGCTGCAGCACCCGGGTGACTTCGCCTACATTTCATTCTTCCGACCGATGCAACCTACGGTTCCGTAGGTTACGGTTGCGTAGGTATGAACCGCCCGGACTCCCCTCGAAAGGACGGCGATGACCGCTACCAGCGCCCAGCCCCAGGACCTCGGGCACCGGCTCTCCGGCCGGCTCGGACCGCTCAAGCCCAAACTTCGTGGATGGTTGCACGCCGGCACCTTTCCGTTCGCCACCGCCGCCGGCATCGTGCTGATCTGCCTGGCCCCGCACGCGAACGCGCGCTGGGCGGCCGCGGTCTATACCGCCGGATCGATGCTGCTGTTCGGCATCTCCGCGCTGTACCACCGGTTCTACTGGGGCCCGACCGGTGAGGCGATCCTGCGCCGGCTCGACCACAGCAACATCTTCCTGCTGATCGCCGGCACCTACACCCCGCTCGGCATGGTGCTGCTGCACGGCAAGGACCGGGTGCTGATGCTCAGCCTGGTCTGGGGCGGCGCGGTGCTCGGCATCCTGTTCCGGATCTTCTGGCTCAGCGCGCCTCGGTGGATCTACACCCCCATCTACCTGGCCCTCGGCTGGGTCGCGATCTTCTGGATGGGCGCGATCTACCACACCGGCGGCGCGGCAGTCGTCACGCTGATCGCGGTCGGCGGCGGCCTGTACTCGATCGGCGCCGTCGTCTACGGCACCAAGCGCCCCAACCCCTCCCCCCGCTGGTTCGGCTTCCACGAGATCTTCCACGCCTTCACCGTGGCCGCCTTCATCTGCCACTACATCGCCGTCAGCATCGCGACATACCACGCCGGCTGACCACCCGCCGTACGCCGGGCTACGGGCCTATTGGGTGCCTAGTTCGCGGAGGGTTTGTTGTAGGGCTGCGTAGCGGGTGTGGCCTAGTTGGGCTGTCCAGGTGGCTTCTACTCGGGCTATGGCGGCTCGGCTGTAGGCGACTGCCTCGTCGCCCAGCGGGGTGCGGCGGACCAGGCGAACGCGGCGGTCGTCGGGGAGGCGGTCGGACTCGGTGTAGCCGAGTTTTTGCAGGTAGTCGACGTGTTGGCCCAGGCCTTGTTTGGTCATTGTCGCTACCTCGGCGAGGTCGGTGATGCGGGCGCCTTCGGGTGGGATCAGTTCGAGGAGGCGGTAGTGCGAGACCCGGAGGCCGGGGAAGTGGGCCTCGGAGTCAGCGAGGATCTCCGCGCGGATTCGGCGCAAGGCCTGCCCGAGCAGTCCGGCCACGTGGTCGACCCGGGGATCGTCGTTGACGGAGGTCATAAAGCCACTTTACTATGCCGATAGTAAGGTGACTTTACTTCCTTGGGGGGAACATGATCACCGAACTCGCACCGTTGGGCCGGGACGCGTTGGGGGCCGACGACCTGGCGGCGCTCGTGCGGACGATCACCGGGGATCCGGCGGCCGTCGCGGGCGCGGTCCGGGTCGAGCCCGTCGACTACCCGATCGGCACGCCGAGCACCGAGTCCCTGCACCG
This sequence comes from Kribbella sp. NPDC004138, assembly GCF_053603655.1. Classification (NCBI taxonomy): domain Bacteria; kingdom Bacillati; phylum Actinomycetota; class Actinomycetes; order Propionibacteriales; family Kribbellaceae; genus Kribbella; species Kribbella sp. NPDC004138. Next base: position 48,385 of record NZ_JBSGFZ010000032.1, on the reverse strand, counting down.
CGTCTTCGGTACGACGGCCGACGGCGCCGGCTGGTCGTGCTTCGTGAAGAAGCTCCAGTCGGTCCGGCATTCACCGATCATCCGGTTCGTGCCGATCGAATACCGGCAGAGCTTCATCGACTACATGCCCTGGCAGCTGGAGATCGCCGTGCACCGCAGCGGCGTCGGCGATCTGATGCCCGACGGGTTGCGGCTCGCGAAGGCCTACCGCATAAACCTGTACGACGACGACCGCGGCACGGTGTGGATGGAGAACGTCGTCCAGGAATGGGGCCCGTGGCCGCTGGAGCGCTTCGAGCGGGCGGCGTACCTGCTCGGCCGGCTGTCCGCGCGCCGCCAACCGCACCTCGTCGAGCCGCTGCTCGACAGGGAGGTCTCCAGCACACCCGGTGCGGCGTTGCGCTACTACGCGAACGGCCGCGTCATGAAGTCCGCACTGCCGGTCCTCGCCGACCCGCAATGCTGGCGGCAGCCGCTGCTCGCGGCGGCGGTGTGCAACCTCCACGAGCACGCCCTGCGGGACGATCTGCTCGCCCTGGGCGAGCGCATTCCCACGGTCCTCGACACGCTCGACGCGCTGCCGCAGTGCTACCAGCACGGTGACGCCAGCCCGCAGAACCTGCTGGTACCGCACGACAGCCCGGACGAGTTCGTGGCGATCGACTGGGGTTTCGACTGCCCGCAGGCGGCCGGATTCGACCTGGGGCAGTTGCTGATCGGGCTGGCCCACGCGGGCGAGCTGTCGCCGGAGGCGCTGCCCGCAGTACACGAAGTCATTCTGAAGGCGTTTCAGGAAGGGCTGCGCGAAGACGGTATGGAGGTGGACGAGGAGCAGGTGCTGTACGGGTATCTCGGCTCGCTGCTCGTCCGCGCCGCGTTCACCGCGCTGCCGCTGGAGCAGTTCGGTACCGCGGACGCATCGCTGGAGTTGTTCGAGGAGCGTGTACTGCTGACGCGCACGCTGGTCGATCTGGTGTCGCCGGTGATCTGAACATTTCAGTCGTGTCACAGCTGCAACGAACGGCCCGTCACCCTGTATCCATAGTGCGTGACGAACCTGAGCAGATACGCAGCAATGGCCGTGTGTACGACCGTCGCCGGACTCGTGCTGACCGGGTGCGGCAGCGAGTCCGGTTCGGCGGGTACGCCGCAGAGCACGACACCGCCGCCCACCCTGCCGACCGTGACGCAGTCGACGCCGGTGGGCACCGGCCTGCCGCTGACCGTGTCCAGGACCGGCGGGTTCGCCGGCTTCGACGACCACGTGCAGGTCGGCCCCGACGGCGTCGCGACCGTGACCAAGCGCGGTAGCAAGGAAACGATCCGGTGCAAGCTCGACCCGAGCCTGCTGACGACCATCACCACGGCCGCTCAGCAGGTCGACTGGGCGAGCGTCACCGCGACCAAGCTGACCGCGAAGCACCCCGACGACATGATCGTCGCGGTGTCGGCGAACGGGAAGACGGCCCGGATCGAGGACCCGAACCTGAAGCCGTTGGCGGCCCCGGTGAGCACACTGCTCACCGAAGCCGCCATTCCGCCGGGCAAGCTCTGCAAGCAGCTCTAGGCGGTCAGGGCCACGTCGTCGATCACGAAGCTCGTCTGCAGCGAGGAGTCCTCCTGGCCGACGAACTTCACCGTGATCGTCTTGCCCTTGTACTGCGTGACGTCCAGCGTTTTCTGCACGTACGACGAGCTCTTGTTCAGGTTCGAGTACGTCGCCAGCGTCGTCGTCGTGGATCCGTCGACGATCTGGACCTTCACGGTGTCGTAGACGGTCGACGAGGTGGTCTCGGCGGTGTCGATCCGGATCCACAACGACAGCGAGGCCGCCGTCGCCGTGGCCGGGATCGCGACCGACTGGCCGAGGTTCTCGGTACTGCTCCGGCCGTTGCCCTGCAGCCACGCCTTGTACGACCCGGTGTGGGCCGGACGTGACGAGCTGTTGGTGATCACGCCGGTGTTCCCGGTCCAGTTCACAGCACCGGACTCGAAGCCCGGGTTCTGCAGCAGGTTGCCGCCGGTCGGCGGCGGTCCGCCGGTGTAGTCCTTCTGCGCGTAGTTCCAGATCATGTGGCCGATGGCATCGATCTGACGGTCGAGCGACGTCAGGTTCAGATTGTTGATGGTGTCGCAGGACCGGTGGTAGCACGGGTCGAACGCGCTCCCCGCCGTACCGCCCCACTTCGACGCCTGGGCGGACGTCTTGATGTCCTCGGCGCCGGAGAAGGTCCCGGCCGTGGGGATGCCCAACGACCGGAACGCGGCGTGGTCGGAGCGCCCTTGGACGTCGATGAACTCGGTCTGGACGCTCTTGCTGGTGAAGTACGCGACCAGGTCGTCACGGGCGCCGTCGCCGGCCGGGTTGTCGTCGTACACGAAGTACCCCGGGTTCGGCGACGCGATCATGTCGAAGTTCAGGTACAGCTCGATCTTGTCGCGCTCGGCGGAGGGCAGGTTGTTGACGTAGTACTTCGAGCCGAGCAGCCCGAGCTCCTCGGCACCCCAGAAGCCGAAGCGCAGCCGGTTCTGGGGCGTTTGGCCGCTGGCAGCGTAGGCGAGGGCGGTTTCGAGTACGCCGGCGCTACCAGAGCCGTTGTCGTTGATTCCCGGACCGGAGCTGACGCTGTCCAGGTGCGAGCCGGTCATCACGACGTGGTTCGCGTCGCCGTGCGGCCATTCCGCGATCACGTTGTACGACGTACCGGCCGAGGTGCTGAACGACTGCAGGGTGGTGGTGTACCCGGCAGCGTCCAGCTTGGCCTTCACGTAGTCGGCCGAGGCCTTGTAGCCGGTCCGGCCGGTGTACCGGTTGCCGCCGTTGCTGTTGGCAATGGACTGCAACTGGTCCAGGTGGGCTTTGGTGTTGGTGACCGAGATGTCGGGCGACTCGGCCGCGACCGCGCTGTTGCCGGTGACAAGCACCGCTCCGGCGACGAGCGCTACTACGCCGAGCCCTGGGACGAGGGACTTGCGCATGGTGGATCTCCTTGGGACAAAGGAATCCGGGGCGTGCGGGCCTTGGGCGGAGGGCCGCGCACGCCCCGGACGAAACACCCGCGAGGTCAGCTCGCGGTCAGGGAGGTGTCGTCGATGACGAAGCTGGTCTGCAGGGAGGAGTCCTCCGTGCCGACGAACTTCACCGAAACCGTCTTCCCCTTGTACTGCGTCACGTTGAGCGTCTTCTGGACGTACGACGTGTTCTTGTTCAGGTTCGAGTACGTCGCCAGCGTGGTCGTGGTCGAACCGTCGACGATCTGCACCTTGGCGGTGTCGTACGCCGTCGAGGTGGTGGTTTCCGCGGTGTCGATGCGGATCCAGAACGACAGCGTCGCGCTGGTCGCCGACGCCGGGATCGCGACCGACTGGGCCTCGTTCTCGGCCGCGGCGCGGCCGTTGCCGCCGAGCCACAGCTTCCAGGTGCCGGTCCGCGCCGGGCGGCCCGAGTCGTTGGTGATCGGGCCGGCGGTGCCGGTCCAGTTCACCGCGCCGGACTCGAAGCCCGGGTTGAGCAGCAGGTTGTCGCCGGTCGGCGGCTCCGGGTCGCCGCCGCCCGAGCAGGCGGCCGCACCGGCCGGGACCGAGATGCCGTTGAACGCGGCCTCGATGCCCTTGCACTGCGCGGAGTCCGCGCCGTACAGCTCCTTCGCGGAGTTGATCGCACCCTCACGGGCGTCCTTGTAGGTGCTGCCCGAGCTCAGCTTGGTGCTCAGCGTGCGGTACCAGACCTTGGCGGCCACGTCGCGGCCGATACCGGTGATGGTGGCGCCGTTGCAGGCGGTGCTGCTGTGCGTCACGCCGCCGATGACCTTGCTGCCGGTGCCCTCGGAGGCCAGGTAGAACCAGTGGTTCAGCGGGCCGGACGAGTAGTGCGGGTCCAGGCCGCCGGTGCTCGTCGACCAGCAGTCCACGCTCCGGCCGTCCTTCGACGGCTTGTCCATGTAGCGCAGCGGCGTGCCGTTGCCGTTGATGTTGATCTTCTCGCCGATCAGGTAGTCACCCGGGTCGGACGAGTTGTTCGCGGAGAACTCCACCGCGGTACCGAAGATGTCGGAGGTCGCCTCGTTCAGGCCGCCCGCGTCGCCGGAGTAGTCCAGGTTCGCGGTCGCCTCGGTGACACCGTGGCTCATCTCGTGGCCGGCGACGTCGATCGCGGTCAGCGGGTGGGTGTTGGCCGATCCGTCGCCGTACGTCATCTGGGTGCCGTCCCAGAACGCGTTCACGTACGCGTTGCCGTAGTGCACGCGGGAGCGGGCGCCCTGGCCGTTGTTGAAGATGCCGTTGCGGCCGTGGACGTTCTTGTAGTAGTCCCAGGTCAGCTGGGCGCCGTAGTGCGCGTCCACACCGGCGGTCTGGCGGTTCGACGCAGCGCCGGTCCCCCAGGTGTCGTCGGGGTCGGTGAACGTCGTGCCGTTGCCGGACGTCGCGCCGTTGAGGTCCGTGGTGTAGTTGCCGCCACGGGTCGGGTCGGTCATCGTGTAGCTGCCCGACGTACCGATGCTGACGGTGCCGGAGTACATCGAGTTACCGGTACCGGTCTTGATCTCGTCGTCCTGCGCGAGCACCGCGCCGGACTTGGCGTCGACGAACGAGTGCAGCACCGACGGGGTCTGGTCGGCCTTCACACCGGTGGTGACCACCTCGTACGCGAGGACAGGCTTGGTCGGCGTCACGAAGACGACGAGCTCGCCCTTGTTGCCGGTTGCCTTGAACTTCGCTGCCTGCGCACCCTTGGTGAGCGCCGCCGACTGGGACAGAGTCGGCTTGGTGGCGACGGCGACGGCCTTCGCGCCGCGGTTGTAGGTGACCTGCCCGATCGACTCGCCCTTGCGCTTGACGATCAGGTCACCGCCGACGACCTTGAGGCCGTTGAAGGTGCGGTCGTAGCGGACGTACTCGGTGCCGTCCGCGTCCTTCACGACGTCGCGGACCTTGAGTTGCTCGCCGGTGCCGAGGCCGAGAGCGGCGGCCGTCTGCGCGGTCAGCGCCTGTTCGGCCTGAACGGCGGCCGGCTGGTTGAAGCCGGATGCCGGGAGCGGAGCCGTCCGGTCGGCGGCACCCGCGGTCGAAGCGGTGAACGTCGCGGCAAGACCCGCTGCCGCGACGACGGCCACCGCCCCTGCTGATGTCAGTCGTTTCAAGACAACATCTCCTCACGGTGTGGTCGCTGTTTGGGCGCAGCGACCTAATTCAATTGGGGACGCGCCGGATGCTGACGCAACAGTGCCACTGCCTCATTTGTGACACTTCGTGTCGATGCATGCGAGTTCTGTTACATCCGACGTGAGGACAGACTGTTGCCGTCCGTACGCCGTGAGTCAAGGGATTCGGCCGAAACCGCAGGGAAAACCCGCGCCCGGGACGGGATCAGTCCGTGGGGCGCAACTCCTGCCGAAGGTGTTCCGGCAACGTCACGGGCAGCCGGCAGGTGAATTTCTGACACACGTACGCCGCCGGCGATCCACCGACCAGCCCCCGTCCGTCCATCAGCGGTACGCCGAGCCCGGGCGCCCCGGCCGCGATCGGCGTACCCCAGGGAGCGTCGGCGAACGCGACCCGCACAAGCTCTCGCGCGGAGCCGGTGAGAGAGTCGCCGGCGGCAACGACGGCGATCTCGAGGGGGCCTCCGGCAATTGTTTCGGCGACGGCCAGGGCGCGGCCCGCGAAGCGCGGGGCCCGGGCGGCGATGGTTGCTGAGGCTTGCAGGGCCTGGTGGGCGGCGGTCTCGTAGGTGTCGGATCCCGTCAGGCTCGCGAACGTGATGAGGGCCTCGGCCGCCAGGCTGACCCCCGAGGGGGTCGCGTTGTCCGTCGCGTCCTGCGGCCGCCACACCAACTGCTCCGCGTCCGCGGCCGTGTCGAAGTAGGAGCCATCAGCAACAAACTGCTCCAGAACCCTGCCCAGCAAGCCCTCCGCCACCCGGAACCACTCGACGTCGCCGGTCGCACTGAGCAGCGTCAAGCACCCCTGGGCGAACGCGGCGTAGTCCTCAAGTACGCCGTCCGCACTCCCCCGCACTCCGTCCCGCGACGTCCGGTACAACCGGGCACCGTCAAGATGCACCTCCCGGATCAACCGCGCCGCCGCAACCGCGGCCTCGACGTACTCAGGCCTGTCGAGCACCATCCCGGCCCGCGTCAGCGCCGTGATCGCCAACCCGTTCCACGCGGCAACGACCTTGTCGTCCCGGCCCGGGTATGTGCGCCTGCTCCGCACCTCCGCGAGCGTCGAGCGCACCCGACCCCACCGCTCGACGTCCTCCGGATCCCGCCGAAGCTGGAGCACCGACGTACCGTGCTCGAACGTGCCCGTCACGTCGCAGAGCTCGATCACCCAGGCGGCGTCGTCGTCCCCGAGCACCTGCCGAAGCTCGTCCGGCGTCCAGACGTAGTACTTGCCCTCCTCGCCCTCGGTGTCGGCGTCGAGCGCGGAGGCGAAGCCGCCCTCCGGCGTCCGGAGCTCCGCGAGCAGGAAGCCGGCGGTCTCCTCGGCGACGCGTCGCGCCGGCGGGTCGCCGGTGAGCGTCCACCAGTGCGTGTAGACGTCGAGGAGCAGCGCGTTGTCGTACAGCATCTTCTCGAAGTGCGGAACGATCCACTGCCCGTCGACGGAGTACCGGGCGAAGCCGCCGGCCAGCTGGTCGTACATGCCGCCCCGGGCCATCCGGTCGCAGGTGTGGGCGACCATCGCGAGCGCGTCCTCGTCGCCGGTGCGCCGGTGGTGCCGGAGCAGGAAGTCGAGCACCATCGACGGCGGGAACTTCGGGGCCCGCCCGAAGCCGGCGTCGACCGGGTCGAAGTCGGTCTTCAGCAACTGGACGGCGCGGTAGAGATCGAACGCCTCCTCGCCGGCGGGCTGGTGCGCGCCGAGCTGTTCGACGACCCGCTTCCCGATCCCGTCGAGCTGCTCGCGCCGGTGCTGCCACGCCTCGGTGATCGCCTCCAGCACCTGCCGGAACGACGCCATCCCGCCGCGGGCGTCCTTCGGGAAGTACGTGCCGCAGAAGAACGGCTCGCCCGCCGGTGTCAGGAACACCGACATCGGCCAGCCGCCCTGCCCGGTCATCGCCACGGTCGCCGACATGTAGATCGCGTCGACGTCCGGCCGCTCCTCGCGGTCGACCTTCACGCTGACGAAGTGCTCGCTCAGGTACGCGGCGGTCGCGGCGTCCTCGAACGACTCGTGCGCCATCACATGACACCAGTGGCACGCGGAGTACCCCACCGACAAGAAGACCGGCACGTCCCGCTCGCGGGCCTCGGCGAACGCCCGCTCCGACCACTCCCGCCACTCCACCGGGTTGTCCGCGTGCTGCCGCAGGTACGGACTGGTCGACCGCCCGAGTTCGTTCGCCATACGTCCCACCGTATGCGTCCGGGGTTGAATGGGAGCGTGCCCGTCCACCCTTTGCTCGCCAGCCGCTTCAGCCCGCTGATGTTCGATCCCGCCTGGACCGTCTCCGAGGACGACGTCGAACTGCTCCTCGACGCGGCCCGCTGGGCGCCGTCCGCGGGCAACTCGCAGCCCTGGGCGTACTTCGTGGCGCGCCGCGGCGAGCCCGAGCACAAGCGCGTCGTACGGCATCTCGCCCGCAGCTCGGCCCGCTGGGCGCCGAGCGCGTCGCTGCTGATCGTGACGATGGCCCACCGGTACGTCGAAGACACCGACTGGGCGTACTCCGACTTCGCGGACTACGACCTCGGGCAGTCGGTCGCGCACCTCACCCTGCAGGCCCACGCGATGGATCTCGCCTGCCGCCAGTTCCGCGCGTTCGACCTCGAGTCGCTCACCGCGGACCTCGACCCCGGTCCCGGCTGGCACATCCTCTCGATGATCGCGGTCGGCCGGCCCGCGGAGGACCGCCCGGCCGATCGGGAGCGTCGCAGTACCGCTGACCTGCGCACGGCTCCCTGGGACTAGGACTAGGCGGTCTGCGACAGGGCGACCGACAGGCCGAGGGTGAGCGCCATCACCAGGAGCTCGACGCCGACCACGCGCCAGAACGGGCCGCCGGAGTCCAGCAGGTCGACGTCGGAGCGAGCCCGGTGGATCGCCGCGAGGACGACCAGGAGCACGAACGCCGCCACCTTGGCGATCAGCAGCGCGCCGTACGCGTCCTCGGTGAGCGCGTCGACGAGCGAGCCCCAGCCACCGCCCTTCGCCGCCAAGCGGCCGGCGGCACTGATCAGGCCGCTGACCAGGACGGCGATCGCCGAGATGAACGCCGCCTGGCCGTACCGCTCCATCACGAGCGGCAGTCCGGTCCGGCTCGCCCGCCCGTACCGGACCAGGCCGGCGAGTCCGCCGATCCAGGTCGTCGCCGCGATCACGTGGATCACCAGCGCGGCGCCGGCCAGGACGACGTACGACTCGTTCCTCGGGTACGCCGTGACCGCGGTCGGTATCAGTGCGCCGATCGCGACCAGCACGCCGAGTCCCGCGGCCGAGGACGTCTGCACCCGGCGGATCCCGATCGCCAGCGCGAGGACCAGGATGCCGGTGATCAGCAGCGCCTTCACCTCGGGGACGCCGAGCGCGTCGTCGAGGCGGAGCCGGAGCAGCAGCACCGGCGTGTTCAGCAGCAGCGACGCGGTCACGATCGCACCCGCGAACGCACACACCGCCCAGATGATCGCCGCGTTGCTCGCGTCCCGGACCGCCCGCCGGCCCTGTACGCCGAGCGGCCCGCCCTCGACCCGCAACAGGACGACCGCGGCCAGCAGCGCACCGGCGCAGCCGACCGTGGCCAGCGTGGAGATCATCCGCAACAGCGGCAGCAGCCAAGCGACGAAGACATCCGGACCGCCGATCCCGCCGACATCACGAGGCTCGCTGTCCGCCGCGAACAACGCGGCCACCAACGCCGCCGAGGCGACGAGAACAGCACCCACCCCACCCACGACCAGACGTCCGGGCATGCGATGCCGGGCGGCGCGGGTCGCGGTCACCGGGGGGACCGGTCCTGGGCACCATTCAGCACGCGGCTCACTATAGGGTCAGCCGAAGGTGGGCCGCCCAGTCCGACACCATCTCGTGACCAGGGTGTTTCCGAGCTCCCAGGATTCAGTTACCGCACTGACACGGAGTCAGTGCTCTGAGTGGTCCTTGGGCTCACTCGGCGTCGGGGCCGAGGTCGTCGGGGTCGGGGCCGAAGTCGTCGGCGCTGCATCGGTAGCCGGGGACGCTGAGCGGTCCGGACTCGCTGGGTCGCCGGACGGTGCTGGGTCGTCCGCACCATCGCGATCGAAGTCGATCCGCTTCAGCTGCTTGCCCATGTTGCGCCACAGCAGCACCGTGGCGGCACCGAGCGCCAGCACGATCAGCAGCGCGACCCACCCCGGCTTCACCACGTTGGGGTCGATCTCGGCCGTCTGAAGGGAGATCATCGCTGTTACCACGCCACCATTGTCTCATTGTCCGCGCCGCCCGTCAGTGCAGCCCCGCGAACAGATCGTCCTCGGGCAGCTCGGACTCGACCACACTCCGCGCGAGCTCGTAGTCCTCGGTCGGCCAGGCCGCCTGGTGCACGTCCAGCGGTACGGCGAACCAGGCGCCGTCCGGGTCGATCTGGGTGGCGTGCGCGAGCAGAGCCCGGTCGCGCACCTCGAAGTACTTCGCGCACTCCACCCGGGTGGTGATCCGGCGCTCGTTCTCCGGGTCCGGCTTCCAGTCCTTCAGGCGCTCGGCGTACGGCGACTCGAGGCCGCGCGCGACCATGCCGTCGTGCAGGGCCTTCATCCGCTCGTAATGGAACGTGTGGTGGTAGTACAGCTTGAGCGGCTGCCACGGCTCGCCCAGCTCCGGGTAGGCGTCCTTGTCCCCCGCGGCCTCGAACGCGGCCACGGTGATCTGGTGGCACATGACGTGGTCCGGGTGCGGGTAGCCGCCGTTCTCGTCGTACGTCGTGACGACCTGCGGGCGGAACTCGCGGATCAGCTTCACCAGCGGCGCGGCGGCGTCCTCGACCTTCTGCGCCGCGAAACAGCCCTCGGGCAGCGGCGGCAGCGGATCGCCCTCCGGGAAGCCGGAGTCCACCCAGCCCAGCCACTCCTGCCGGATGCCGAGGATCTCGCGCGCCGCGTCCATCTCCTTGCGGCGGATCTCGGTGATGTTCGCCAGCACCTCGGGGCGGTCCATCTTCGGATTCAGGATCGATCCGCGCTCCCCGCCGGTACACGTGGCGACCATCACTTCCACGCCTTCGGCGACGTACCGTGCGGTCGACGCGGCTCCCTTGCTCGACTCGTCGTCCGGGTGGGCGTGCACATGCAACAACCGAAGATCTCCACTCACAAGACACAATGGTCCTCCAACACCCGCGAAAACCCACGACCGACCCCCTGGACACCCCGTGACCGAGTCATCTGCCGCCAGTCCGCCCTCCGACCTGAACGCCCGCTACGGCCGGTCCGGACGGTCCCGCCGGCCGCTGCTGATCGGCGTCGCGGGCGTCATCGCGCTGGCCGGACTGGCCTGGTTGATCTGGGTGGCGTGGGTGCAGTCGAATCCGCCGGTGACGTCGCAACTGCAGGGATTCGAGATCGTCTCGCCGACCAGCGTGAAGGCCAGCGTGAAGGTCGACCGCAGCAAGTCGGTCGCGGCGAACTGCCGGCTGCAGGCGAAAGCGGCCGACTTCTCCATCGTCGGCGAGGTGACGCTGACGGTCCCCGCGGACGCACCCCGTCACCAGGTCCTCCCGGTGACGCTGACAACGCAACGCTCGGCTACATCGGTCGTCCTCGTCGGCTGCACCACCGCGGACCAGCACCGCCCGCGCTAGCCGGGCCCGTCGTACTTCTTGAGCGCCGCGACGAGCGCCGTCTCGCCGACTTTCAGGTGCTTGCGCAGCACCTGCTCCCGGACCGCGGGTGCATCGGGTCCGTGCGCCAGGTCGGCGTACAGCGCGTTCACCCTGGCCTGCCCGTACTTGCTCACCAGGTACTCGACGATGATCCAGGCGACGCCGTAGCTGTCCTCGTCGTAGTCGCCGTGGAACACGCCGTCGATCGGGAGCACCGCCAACGCCGGAATCTTCTCGCTCAGCAACTGGCGGCGCTCCCCGGCGACCTCGCCCCGGTACCCGCTCTCGGCGGCGAGCCGGTACTCGACGTACCGGGCGAATCCCTCCACCAGCCAGATCGGGGCCTCGCCGCCCAGCGGCGCCACCGCCACGTGCGTGAACTCGTGCGCCAGCAGCAGCCGGCCGGCCCGCCTCCGCTCGGTGGGGTTGATCACCACCCGGCTGCCGATGACCTTGAAGTCGCTCACCTGGGGGTCCACCGGAGCGTAGTTCGGCGCCGCGACGGCGGCCGCCGGATGCCCGCCGGTCACCCACCCGGGATCCATCGAGGTCTTGTCGGCCAGCGCGATCACCAGGATCCCGGCCGTCGCCCGCCGGGTGATCGACCGCACCATCGGGACGGCCCGCTCCGACTCGTGTGCGAGCCGTTCGCCGTTGGGGCGTTCGCCGACGGGTACGACGACCAGCACGCCGGGCCGGCGGACCGCCTCGATCGCGCCGAGGTGCCACGGTTCGCGGTACGGCCCGAGATCCGCGGTCAGGTCGTCGTCGGCGACGAGCAGCCAGCGACCGTTGCGCTCGGCGAACGTGTAGCCGAGCGACGTGGCGCGCGGCGCCGAGTCGATGCCGGCGATCTGCAGCTGCATGAGGACGCGGAGCGCCCGCGCGGTCGGGCCGTGCTTGGCTTTCGCCTCGGGCGCCCAGCGGGTGTCCACCTGATAGGTCAGCTTCGCGAGGCCGAGTTTGCGCAGGTTCGTGAACACCTGCTGGTCACGCTGGCGGAGCTTCCGGTTCGCCGGGTCGACATACCGGAGGTACTGCGCCAGTTGGCCGCTCAGGACGGCCGCTGCGCGCATTTTCAGGATGGCTTCGGCGCCGGCCAGCAGCTGCTCCTCGGACGGCGGTTCGGTCGTGGTCGGCACGGCCGCCGGTACCTCGGCGCCGCTGTCCCCGCGCCCCACGACGAACCAGGTCACCGCGGCTGCCAGGACCGCGAGCACGGCCACCCCCGCGATCCACAGCCTGTGCGGACCCGGCCGCTCGGCACTCGTTGTCACATGAACCACTTTCCCCGCCCCGGGCCGCTGTCCTGGGGAGCGTAGGAAAGCGCAGGTCAGGCGTCAATTGATGGCTTGGCGGCAACCGATTGCCAGGAAACTTTCCACGATCGGCGAAATGTCGCCGAGCAAGCGTTTTCCAAGCGTTTGCGACCGTCTGGAGACCCTGCGTGATCTGCGGTCTCTTGCTACGCTCATTGGATTGGTCGCCGTCGACGACGGCGGCCAAGAGTATTTTCCTGCCCATCCCATCCGACACAAGGAGCAGCCCGTGACGCAGAGGATCGACGAGGACAGCGTTGTCTGGCTGACGCAGGACGGTTACGACCAGCTGAAGTCCGAGCTCGAGCACCTGAAGGGCCCTGCCCGTGCCGAGATCACGCAGCGGATCAGCGAGGCCAGGGACGAGGGCGACCTCAAGGAGAACGGCGGCTACCACGCCGCCAAGGACGAGCAGGGCAAGATCGAGGCGCGGATCCGGCAGCTGGAGGACATGCTCCGCCGGGCCCGGGTCGGCGAGACCCCGAAGGCCGGCGGCAAGATCGAGCCGGGCATGAAGGTGTCGATCAAGTTCGCCGGTGACGACGACGTCGAAACGTTCCTGCTCGGCTCCCGTGAGCTGCTCGCCCTGGACGCGTCGGTGGACATCGACGTCTACTCGCCGCAGTCTCCGCTCGGCGCGGCGATCCTCGGCAAGAAGAAGGGCGACAAGGCCTCCTACGAGGCGCCGAACGGCAAGGACGTGACCGTCGAGATCGTGGCCGCGGAACCCTTCACCGGCTGACCCACCAAGCTTCCGAAGCGCCCCGGTGGGATCCCCCACCGGGGCGCTTCGGCTTGGCGGGCCGGTTCAGCGCCCGGTCGCGCTGCGGTACTTGCGGACCGCGAGCGGCGCGAAGACGGCGATGATCGCCGTGCACCAGATCAGCGACAGCCAGACCGGGTGCTGGGCCGGGAAGCTGTCCGGGCTGGCGAACGGCGACGGGTTGCCGAACAGGTGCCGGCAGGCCGCGACGATCGACGAGATCGGGTTCCACTCGGCGATCGGCTGCAGCGCGCTCGGCAGCTGCGGCGTCGGCACGAACGCGTTCGACAAGAAGGTCAGCGGGAACAGCCAGATCAGCCCCGCCGACGACGCCACCTCGGGTCCGCCGACGGACAGCCCGATCAGCGCGCCCACCCACAGCATCGCGAACGCGAACAGCAGCAGGATCCCGAAGGCCGCCAGTGCCTGCCCGAACCCGTTGTGCCAGCGCCAGCCGACGAGCAGGCCGCAGAGCACCATGATCACCATCACGAACGAGTTGAACACCAGGTCGCCGGCCACCCGGCCGGCGATCACCCCGGACCTCGCCATCGGCAGCGACCGGAACCGGTCGATGAGGCCCTTCGACATGTCGTCGGCCAGCCCGACACTCGCCGAGGCGACCGCGAACGCCATCGTCTGCGCGAAGATCCCGGCCATCAGGAACTCCCGGTACGCCTGCGGTCCGGGGAAGCCCGGGATCGGGATCGCGTTGCCGAACACGTAGGCGAACAGCAGCACGAACATGATCGGCTGGATGGTCGCGTAGATCAGCATGTCCGGCGTCCGCGGGATCCGCTTCAGGCTCCGCCAGGCGAGGATCCCGGCATCCGACAACGCCCGGCCGATCGGGTTCACCCGGGCCGGCAGCTCCGCACTCACACTGTCTCCTTCTGCTCGGCCTCGTGCCCGGTCAGGCTGAGGAACACGTCGTCCAGCGTCGGGCGCCGCAGTCCGATGTCGGCGATCCGGATCCCGGCCGCGTCGAGCGTCCGGATCACCTCGACCAGCGCGCTCGAGCCGCCCGGGGCCGGCACCGTGATCCGGCGGGTGTGCTCCTCGAGCGTGGTCGACTCCGGATCCGCGATCCCGAGCGCGCGGGTCAACAGCTCCAGCGCCCGCACGGTGTCGCCCGGATCGTGCACGACGACCTCGATCCGCTCGCCGCCGACCTTCGCCTTGAGCTCGTCCGCCGTACCGCGGGCGATCACCGAGCCGTGGTCGACGACCGCGATGCTGTCGGCCAGCTCGTCGGCCTCTTCCAGGTACTGCGTGGTGAGCAGGATCGTCACGCCCTCGCGGACCCGGTCGCGGATGATCTGCCACAGGTCGAGGCGCGAACGCGGGTCCAGGCCCGTGGTCGGCTCGTCGAGGAACAGCACCTTCGGGTGCGCGATCAGCGACCCGGCCAGGTCGAGCCGGCGCCGCATGCCGCCCGAGTACGTCTTCAGGATCCGGTCCGCGGCGTCGGTCAGGTCGAACGTCGCCAGCAGTTCCTCGGCCCGCTCCTTCGCCTGCCGGCTGGTCAGCCGGTACAGCCGGCCGAACATCCACAGGTTCTCCCGGCCGGTGAGCAGCTCGTCGACCGCGGCATACTGCCCCGACAGCCCCACCAGCGACCGGACGGTGTCCGCCTCTGTCACCACGTCGTGGCCGAGTACGCGGGCCGAGCCGGCGTCCGGCTTCATCAGCGTGGTGAGCACCCGGACCGTGGTGGTCTTGCCCGCCCCATTTGGCCCGAGCAGGCCGAGCACCGTCCCTTCCGGCACGTCGAGGTCGATCCCGTCGAGTGCCTTGACCGTGGCCTGTCGGCCTTTGAACGTCTTCACGAGGCCAGTTGCCTCGATTGCAGCCATCCGCACGTCCCCCTTCTGGATGTGACGCGGGCCACCATCCTGTCGGAGAACGCCGACAATTTCACTCCAAAATTATATTGAGTCTGCTCGACTCAACTTTGTTGCCACTTGAGTCGACATGGCTCAGGTTTGGCCCTACGGTCGCGGAATGGGCATCCTCCGCCATCCCGATTTCCGCCGGTTGTGGGCCGCCGACCTGCTCAGTCAGCTCGGATCCCGCCTGAGCATGGGCGCGATCCCGCTGCTCGCCGTCCTCACCCTGAACGCGTCGACGCTCCAGGTCTCACTGCTCCGGACGTGCGAGACGGCCGCCTGGCTCGTCCTCGGCCTGTTCGCCGGCGCCTGGGCGGACCGGATCCGCTGCCGACCGGTCCTGGTGTACGCCGACCTGCTCCGCGCACTCCTGTTCGCGTCGATCCCGATCGCCTGGTGGTTCGACGTACTCACGCTCACGCAGGTGTACGTCGTGCTGGTGCCGGCCGGGATCCTGACGGTGCTGTTCGACGTCGCGCACAACTCGTACCTGCCGCGGCTGCTCGAGCGGGACCGCCTGCTGCCGGGCAACGCCAAGCTGGCCGCGAACCACTCGATCGCGGCCGTCATCGGCGCCGGTGCGAGCGGCCTGCTCGTCCAATGGCTCGGGGCGGCGCTGACCATCGGCCTGGACGCACTGACCTTCCTCTGGTCAGCGCTCTGGCTGCGAAGCATCCGGACGCCGGAGGCCGAGCCCGTGAAACCCGAACGGCCGAATCTGCGCCGCGAGATCGGCGACGGCATGCGGTACGTCTTCCAGCATCCGCTGCTGCGACCGCTCGCGCTGAACACGATGGTGACCATGCTCTTCCAGGCCGCCGCCGGCGCGATCATGGTCGTCTACCTGGTGCGCGGCGTCCATCTGCAGCCGGCGACCATCGGCGTCCTCAGCATGATCGGCCTGCTCGGCGCGATCGTCGCCTCGGCCGTCACCGAGAAGCTCAGCACCCGGTACGGCGATGCGCGCACGCTGCTGTTGTCGTCGACGGGCATCGGCGTCGCGTTCACCCTGCAGGCACTCACCGCACCCGGCTGGATGGTGAGCTGGTTCGTGGTGGCCACGCTGCTGGCCGGCTTCTGCATCATCGTCAGCTACATCCTGCAGGTCAGCACACAGCAGCGCCTCTGCCCGCCGGACCTGCAGGGCCGGGTCAGCGCCACCATGAGCTTCGTCAGCTGGGGCGCCGCACCGGTCGGCAGTCTCCTCGGCGGCGCCCTCGGTACGGCGTTCGGCCTGCACACCACACTGTGGATAGCAGGCCTCGGCACCCTGGCCGGCAATACCGTGCTGTACTTCTCTCCCCTCCGTCGCCTGCGCACCATCCCCGCCGACGACGGCGACCGGGTGGGTAAGGACTAGTCCGAGGCGATCTGGGCGGTGCCGACCAGGACCTCGACGTCGAGGGCGGCGCGGCCGCGGCCGATCTCTACATCCTTGGACTGGCCGGAGACGGCGCCGGTCCAGGTGACGCGGCCGAGTTGGGCCTCGGTGTGGACATGGACGTCGGAGCCGCGGCGGAGCGCGACCTGCGCCGTACCGGACTCGACGCGGACGCGGGAGCGGCCCTTGGTGATCTGGGCGTCCAGGTTCGCGGAGCCGGCCTGGACGAGGACGTCGATCGGGCCGTCGACGTCGGAGACCTTCGCCGTACCGGCGGTGACGCGGACGCGGCTCAGACCGGGCAGGCGCTCGGCGTTGACACTGCCGCCGGTGACCTCGACCTCGACCTGGAGCTGTGGGTTCACGCGGATCGACAGCTCCTTGGCGAGGCCGTTGACGTGCGCCTTCAGGTCGGTCGGGTTGCGCAGCATGCTGAAACCGTCGATCGAGACGCCCATATCGCCTTCGCTGCTGATCGCGAGGGTGTCGCCGTCGCGCTTGATCACGTGCGGCCCGTCGACGGCGACGCCGTTGACGGCCGGCTCGCCGATCAGCCGCACCCGCCGCCCGATCGCCCGCACGGTGACCCGCTGCACGCCCGACGGGATCGGCACGTTGCTGTGCTCCTCCTCGACCGGCTCGGCCTCCTCCACAGCCGGCTCGACAACCGCCTCGGCCGCAGGCTCGGGAGCACGTTCGGCGGCGGGTTCGGCAGCAGGCTGGGCGGCGGGTTCCGCGGCGGGTTCGGCGGCGGGTTCGGCGGCGGGTGAGTCGACGGCGTCCGCCCAGACCTCCGGGGACGCGAGGTCCTCGGCGGCCGGCCAGTCGGTCGAGTTCCGGCGCGGGGCGTCCTGGGTCCCCTCCTCGGCAACCGGCTCCTTGGCGCCCGGCCCATCAGCGGTCGAGGTGTCACCGGCGTCGGCGGCCGGTTTGATGGCGGCGATCAGGGTGGTGGCCTCCTCGGTGGACAGGTGGCCTTTCGCGACGCGGTCGAGGATGGCCTTGACCTTCTCGTCGTAGCTCTGGTTGCTCATGTCCCCAGTCCAGCACCCCACCGGTCCGAAACCAATCGGGGATCGCCCCGAAAAGCAGTAGTGCGGACCCCCGGAAGGATCCGCACTACTTCATCTATCACCGCACAGCCCGGGAGGGCTGGTTGTTGTCAGGCGGCCGGGGTCATCTCCTCCGACGCCAGTTCGTCCTGTACGGCGGCCAGTTCCGCGGCCTCCCGTTCCTCGACGGCCCGGCGAGCGCGCAGGCCGCGCAGGCCGGTCAGCGCGATGACCAGGCCGAGTGCCGCGATCCCCGTCACGACGCCGAGACCGGACTTGTACGCGGACAACACCCCGGTCGGTGCGGTGACGCCGACGGTCTGACTGCTGATCACCGCGGTCACGATCGCGAGGACCACCGCGCCACCCACCTGGTTGGAGGTGTTGAACAGCCCGGAGGCCAGTCCCTGCTCGTGGTCCGGGACCCCGGACACGGCCTGGATGTTCAGCGACGGGAACCCGATCGCGAACCCGAGACCGAGCAGCATGATGGTCGGGAACACCTCGGAGAAGTACGCGGACTCCGGACCGATGCGCAGCGAGAGCGCGTACCCGGCGACGAACAGCGCCATCGCGACGATGATCATCTTCTCGGTGCCGACCCGGTCGACGATCTTGCCGACGTTCGGGGACAGCGTGGCGACCAGCAGGCCGGCCGGGAGGAAGCCGAGCGCGGTCTCGAACGACGACCAGCCCAGCAGGTTCTGCAGGTACAGGGTGCCGATCAGCTGGAAGGCGACGTACGAACCGAAGACGGTGAGGATGGCCAGGTTCGCCCGCCGCAGCGAGGCGTTGCGCAGGATGCCGAGCCGGACCAGCGGGTGCTTGGTGCGCTGCTCGATCGCGACGAAGCCGGCCAGCAGCACGGCCGCGAGCGCGAACAGCCCGATGGTCTGGAACGAGGCCCAGCCGGCGTGCTCGGCGCCGACGACCGCGTAGACCAGGGACAGCATGCCCGCGGTGACGGTGACCGCCCCCGGTACGTCGTACCCGCCGGCGGCGTCGTCGCGCGGGCTGTTCGGGATCAGCTTGATGCCGAACAGCAGCACGATCAGGGCGACCGGGCCGGGCATCAGGAAGGTCCAGCGCCAGCCGACCTCGGTCAGCGCGCCGCCGAGGATCAGGCCCATCGAGAAGCCGCTGGCGGCGCAGGTGGTGAAGATGCTGAGGGCGCGGTTGCGATCCGGGCCCTCGTGGAAGGTCGTGGTGATGATCGAGAGCGCGGCCGGGGCGGTGAACGCCGCGGCGACACCCTTCACGAACCGCGCCGCGATGAGCAGTTCGGGGTTGCTCGCCAGTGAGCTCAGCATCGAGACGACGGCGAAGACGGCCAGCGCGATCAGGAAGACGCGGCGCCGGCCGAGCAGGTCGGCGGTCCGCCCGCCGAGCAGCAGCAGGCCGCCGTACCCGAGCACGTAGCCGGTCACGACCCACTGCAGAGAGGCCAGGGAGACGCCCAGGTCGGCGCCGATGGACGGCAGGGACATGCCGACCATGGACACGTCCAGGCCGTCGAGGAAGATCACGCCGCAGACCACCAGAAGTGCGCCCCAGAGGCGCGCGTCCCAGGTCATGCGGGCCGGTGATGTGGTGTGCGTTGTTTCGGTCACGAGGAGAGACTATTGCATGCGTGTGCATCTAATGTCTAGGCATTAAATGCGTTTGCATAGATTGCGCGTGCATGCTATGGTCGGCTCCATGACCGCTACGAAGGTCAGTGGTGGGACTGGTGAAACCACCGCCGATGTGCGCGAATGGCGCGAGCTGCTGGCTCGCCACGCGGACCTGACCTGCGCCCTCGACCGCGCGCTGCAGGCCGGCCACGCCCTCGGCATGAGTGAGTACGAGGTGCTCGAGCGGCTCGCCGAGCTGCCGGAGCACTCCGCGAAGGTGGCGACGATCGCCAAGTCCGTGCACCTCAGCCAGAGCGCGCTGTCGCGCGTGATCGGGCGCTTGGAGGTGGCCGGCCTGGTCGAGCGGCACATGTGCCCCGAGGACCGCCGCGCCGTCAACGTCCGGCTGACCGACGAAGGCCTGCGGCGCCAGACCGAGGCCCAGCCGACCCAGCGCCGAGTGCTCGCCCAGCGGCTGCACGCGCCGCTGGTGAAGACCTGTGAGCCAGTACCCTCGGTGGATGCCTGAGGGGTTGGACGACGCCCGCGCGCTGATCGCGGACCTGCAGAAGATCGTGACGCCCAACGGCGTCCAGGAGAACTACCTGCTGAAGGCCGGCGGGCTCGACCACTGGGTGTACGCACGCGGGAGCGACCGCGCGAACCCGGTGATCCTGTTCGTCCACGGCGGCCCCGCCTCGCCACTCGCCCCGTTGGCCTGGCAGTTCCAGCGCCCGGTCGAGGAGTACTTCACCGTCGTCACGTACGACCAGCGCGGCGCCGGGCGCACCCTGCGTACCGTCGATCCCGAGACCGTCGCGGACACGCTGAAGATCGCGCAGTACGTCGCCGACGCGATCGAGCTCGCCGAACAGGTCCGCGACCGGTACGGCGTCGAGAAGCTGGTCCTGCTCGGCCACAGCTGGGGCACGATCATCGCGACGCGAGCCGCGCTGGAACGGCCCGACCTGTTCCACGCGTACGTCGGGATCGGCCAGATCGTCAACGCCCGGGAGAACGAGGAACTCTGCTTCGAGTACGCGGTCGAGCAGGCGCGCGAACACAACCACACCGAGGCGCTCGAGCAGCTCGCGTCGATCGCGCCGTATCCGGGCGACGAGCCGGTGACCCGGGAGCGGATCATCATCGCCCGCGACTGGGCGCAGTCCCGCGGTGGACTCTCGGCGTACCGGGACAGCTCGCTCTACTTCTTCATGGCGCCGCTGCTGTCACCGGAGTACACCCTGGAGGAAGCCGAGGCGATGGGTGACGGCGGTGAGTTCACGCTCGGCCGGGTGCTCGACGAGATGCTCCAGGTCGACTTCTCCGACGTGACCGAGTTCCCGATCCCGGTGGTCATGTTCTTCGGGCGCCACGACTACACGACCCCGACGGCGCCGGTCGAGGCCTGGTTCGAGGCTCTCCAAGCGCCGTACAAGCAGGCGGTCTGGTTCGAGCACTCGGCCCATCTGGCGCCGTGGGAGGAGCCGGGCAAGTTCCTGGTCAGTCTGCTGACCTACGTACGTCCGCTGGTTACGGCCGCACCCTAGTCACGAAAAGCAGTTGCACGCGGTACATACGCTTCTGGACGTGGAAGCCACTGCTGTCGTCGTGCGTCCGTCCGACCAAGCTGTCCTGATGCTCCCGTCGGGGCTCCCCCGGGTCGCGCGGCCGGACGACTTCTGGTTCCCGGACGTCGAGTCGGTTCTGGAGGCGTTGCGGGACGAGCACGGCGTCGAGGCCGTCGTACTCACGTGTCTGTCCGACGACCCGCTCACGTACCTGATGCTCTTGTCCGGCGAGCCGCCGGCCGGCGCCCGCTGGGTGCACGACCATCCCGGCACTGCGTCGGACCTGCCCGACTGGTCACGACCGGAGTGGTTCGGCGAAGCGCCGCGGTGGATCGCCGAGCGGGTGAAGGCGACAGGCCCGTGGGCGCAGGTGAAGTCGTGGGGTCTCTCGAATGTGTTGCGCATCCCGACCGCCGGCGGTGACGTGTACTTCAAGGCGCTCTCGCAGGCGTCGACCGAGTCGGACGTCTTGCCGTTCCTGTTCGCGAACGAGCCCCAGTTCCTGCAGCGCGCGTCCACCGACCGCCCCGGTGAGGTCCCAGCGCCGATCGCGATCGACGAGCAGCGCGCCTGGATGCTGCTGCCGGACCTCGGGTCGCCGCTCGCCGGCGAGGACGATATCGCGGTGTGGATCGATGCCGTGCGCAACCATGCGCGATTGCAGCGCAGTTACGCCACGGAGCCCGAACGGCTGCTGGAGTACAGCTGCGCCGACCGGCGGCTCGCCGTACTCGACGCGGAGCTGGACCACCTGCTCGCGCCGAACGCGCTGACCGAGGGTCTCGATCCGACCGAGCGGGCGAAGCTGCCGGACCGTGCGAAACAGTTGCGTGAGGCAATCGCCGAACTGGCGGCGATCGGCGTACCGGAGACCCTGCTGCACGGCGACCTGCACCCGCGGAACCTGGCGGTGCGCGACGGTCAGGTGCTCGCGTTCGACTGGACCGACGCGGCGCTGGCGCATCCGTTCCTCGACCTGGTCACGTTCGTGGAGAAGTCGTCGCCGCTGTCGAGCGACCCGCGCGTGCGGGACGCGTACCTGGCCGAGTGGGAGGAGTACGCCGCGCCCGCCGGCCTGCGCCGCGCGCTGACGCTGGCCGAGGAGCTCGGCACCCTCTACCAGACGATCACCTACCTGCACCTCGTCGACCACCTCGGCGGGCCGAGCAAGCAGTCGATGCTGCGCGGCGGCTCCGTCTGGCTCGAGAAGCTGCTAGCCGTGCAGGATGACTAGCTGGTTGCGGAGCCCGCGGCGCACCGGCGGGTCGAGGTAGCGGTCCCAGTCCGGGTGGCGTTCGCCGCGGAGCTTCGCGTAGTGCGCGAGGGCTTCGGACAGCGCGGACTCGCGCAGGTAGCCGCGGGCGAGCGGCTGCTTGCCGCGGCCGTTCGGGCGGGGCCGGTGCTCGTACGCCGCGTTCGCGGTGAAGATCCCGAGTCCGTAGAAGACCGTGAGCAGGTCGGTGAGCGACTCGTGGTCGGGCCGCCGGACAAGTGAGATCCGGCCGCTGCCGAGCAGCAGCTCGTGGCCGGCCTCGTGGGCGTAGGTGGCGATCAACGCGACCGGATCGGCCGCCAGCGCGGGTACGAGCAGAATCTGGTTCTGCCCGTTGGTGCGGATCCAGCGCCCGGACTGCTCCTTCACCACCAAACCGTTCACAGGACGCCGTACGCCGTCCAGCTCGAAGCTCAGCCCGCATTGACCCGGGCGCAGGTCCATCCACGCGTCGATGCGGCCGCACAGCTCGGTCGCCGCGGCCACGCTGCCGTCGTACTCGTCCGGGATCAGGTCGGACGGCAGCGCGATCGGCCGAAGCAGCACGTCGCGACCGAACTCGGCCACCAGCCAGTCCATCGACGATCGGATCCAGCGCCGGCTGCCGCCCGGCAACCGCTCGCGCGGCGCCTTCAAGTGGGATCGCAGCTGCTGACTTCGCCGGATCATCCCGATCGGATTCCTCACCCGCCGGATCATGCCTGTACGACGCCGCTGCGAAACCTCTTGGTTCCGCTGCGTCACTGCCGCTTGGACGTCAGGGCAGCGGCGCGCCCTCCTGGATCGACGCGATCTCGGCGTCCTTCACCAGCGTCGCGAGCCGCGCGAAGGTGCGGATCCGGACCGCCCGGTCGACCTCGGCGGGCATCACCGGCAGCAGCGACTCCGGCCACAACAGGTGCCGCCGGAAGGCGTACGCCGCCAGCGCGTCGCAGGCGCCGCGCTCGCCGAGGTAGCCGAGCGTCTGCAGCGCCGAACGCCGGCCGGGGACGCGCTCGACCGCCTGGTTGGCCAGGAAGATCCCGAATCCGTGGAACACCGCGAACAGGTCCGTCAGCGCCTCGGCGTCCGGGCGGCCGCGGTCGATCAGGTGATAGCCCCAGAGCACCTCGTGCCCGAGCTCGTGAGCGGTGGCCGCGACCACGGCGGCCGGGTCGGCCAGGGTGGTTGCCGACAGCATCACCGCGGTCCCCCGGTGCCCGCCGCCGCGCAGGTCCAGCCAGGCCGCGCGCGATCCGCTGCCGGCCGGCGTCGACCAGATCGCCTCGGCACGCCGGCTGAGTTCGGCCCGCCGGACCGGGTCGGTCGCGGCGCGGATCGCCGTACAGCGTTTCACCTCGGCGTGCAGTTCGCGCTCCGCGAGTACGCCGATCTCGGCCGCGAACCCGGCGGCCGCCAGCGCAGCCACCTCGGCCGGGGTCATCGTTGCCTTCAGCCCCGACACCGCGACCAAGTCGCGGCCCTGCTCGGCGTGCAGCCGGTGCACGGCCGCGCTGCGGGCCGCCGCACGGACCTGTTCCATCCGGAAGCTGAACCGGATCCGGTCGTCGGGGACCTCCATCCATGCGCAGACCTTCAGGCAGAGTTCGCGCGCCGCGTGCTCCGAACCGTCGTACCCGGCGGGCACGAACTCGCTGGGCAGAACCGGCCGCCGGCGAAGCGGCTCGACCCCGAACCGGCCGATCAGCCAGTCCAGCGAGTTCTCGATCCACTGCTCCGGCCCACCGGGCAGCAGGACCTTCGGTCCGTACAACTGCTCGCGATGTCGTTGCCGGCGCCGCCACGCACCGATCAGATTCATACCGGAACTGACGCGGCCGCACGCGGCCCCGTTCCATCAGGAGTGTTGCGGCTGGATCACCAGCCCAAGACGGTCGGCGGGCCGCCGATCAGCTCCTCCAGCCGGGCGACGAAGCGGGCTCGCGGCTCCGGATCGAGAGCCTGGTGCCAGTGCGGGAGGAGTGGTCCGTCGCGGACCAACTGGTGCTGCCGGAAGCGGTACCCGGCGAGCGCTTCGGCGACGGCGTGTTCACCGAGGTAGCCGAAGGTCTCCACGGTCGATGTGCCGAGCGTCTTCTCGTCGAGCGCCGCGTTCGCGTGCGCGATCCCGAACCCGTGCAGGACGGCGTACAGGTCGGTCAGCGGTTCGCGGAGCGGGCCGGCGGCACCCGGTACGTCGGAGGACAGCAGGACCTGGTGGCCGAGCTCGTGCGATGCCGCCGCGATCAGCACGGTCGGGTCGGCGAGGAGGCCGGAGCCGAGCATCACTGCGGTGTGGCCGGGCAGCAGCTCGACACCCGGCAGGCAGTAGGTCAGGTCGGTCCAGCGCCCGGCGGCGGACGCCTCGGCGGCCGCGGTTCCGGGGTCCGGGCGATCGGGGCGCCGCTCGAGCTCGGCGCGGCGGAGGGGGTCGGGCTCGGCCGCGATCTCCCGGCAGCGGACCAGCTCGGTGAGGAAGTCGAGGAACGCGAACCGCTGGATCTCCGGCAGCAGGCCGTCGCCGTCCGTGCCGTCGTGAACGCCGCACTCGACGAGCAGTTCCTCGAACCGGTCGCCGGTCTCGGCGCCTGGCATCCGCGCGTACTTCCGGACGGCGGCGACGTCCTCCGCGGCCGCGCCGCGGAACGCCGGCAGGGACCGCGCGACGTACGCGTCGACAAGGGTTGCCGCCAGCAACTGTCCCGCCTCGACGACCTGCTCCAGCTGGAAACTGAACCGGATCCGCGCCGACGGGATGCCCATCCGCTCGCTCACCTGCAGGCACAGCTCACGAGCGGCTCCCGGCGACCCGTCGTACCCGTCCGGCACGAACTCCCCCGGCACGACGGCCGGCCGCCGCAACCCGTCCGTCCCGCAGTGCTCGACGAGCAGCCCCAACCCCTCCTCGACCCACCGCCGCGCCCCACCCGGCAACTCGACCTTCGGAGCGCGCACCAGATCGCGGAAGGACATGTCCATGCCTGCTCCGACGGTGGCCACTGTTGTGTCGGTTCCGCGTTATTTCAGGAGGAGTTTGCCGAGGCGGCGGGAGGCTACGTACATGCCGAGGGCGCCCATGGCGGCCAGGTAGAGCGCGTGGACCAGGAGGAACCAGTCGACGTTGCCGGTGCTGAACGCGCGCTCCAGGACGACGCCCTGGTAGAGCGGGGTGATCTCGACCAGCCAGCGGATCGCCTCGGGGTAGGTCTCGACCGGGTAGAACGTGGCCGAGAACAGGAACATCGGCATGATCGCCAGCTGCACGAACTCGAAGTCCTGCCAGCTGCGCATGAACGTCGTCAAGGCCATGCCCGCACCGGCGAACGCGAACCCGATCAGCACCGCGGCGGGCAGCGCGAGCAGCGCCCACCACGACGAGATCAGGCCCATCAGCAGCATCACGACGATGAACATCGCGGAGTAGATCGCGCCGCGCAGCAGCGCCCAGGTGACCTCGCCGGTGGCCACGTCCCACGGCCGCAGCGGCGTGGCGAGCATCGAGTCGTAGAGCTTGGCGTACTTCATCCGGAAGAAGATGTTGTACGTCGAGTCGAAGATCGCGCCGTTCATCGCGGAGCTGGCGAGCATCGCCGGCGCGACGAACGCGGCGTACGCGATCTTCGTGCCGTCGGACAACGTGAAGTCGCCGACCAGGTGCGCGACGCCGACCCCGATCGAGAGCAGGTAGAACACCGGCTCGAAGAAGCCGGACAGGAACACCACCCAGGACCGCCGGTAGAGCAGGAAGTTCCGCTCGACGATGTGCCGGCCGCTGCCGAGCCGCACCGGAACCGGCAGCACGCGCGCCGCGATCGTCGCCATCAGCCGACCAGCCTTTTCGTGAAGCCGCGGACGGCGAGCCAGGTGCCGACGACGAACCACGCCAGCAGGTACGTGACATTCAGGACCGCGAGCCAGGGGTCGACCGTGCCGAGGCTGAGGCTGCGGCACAGGTCGACCGCGTGCCACAGCGGGCTCACGTAGGCCAGCCACTCGATCCAGTCCGGCAGCTGCGAGACCGGGAAGAACGCCCCGGAGAACAGGAACGCCGGCACCACACCGAACCGGAACACCATCGCGAACCCGGAGTCGTTGTCCAGGATCGTCGCGTACGCCGCGATCGGGCTCGCGACCGCCATCCCGACGAGCAGCGCGACCGGCAGACCGAGCACCCCGAGCGGCGACTTCAGCCCGCCGAACAGCGTGATGATCACCAGGAACACCGCGCACGACGTGAACACCCGGAACGCGATGAAGCCCAGCTGTCCGTAGACCACGTCGGCCGGGCGCAGCGGCGTCGCGATCATCGAGTGGTAGAACTTCTGCCACTTCAGCCCGCTCATCACCGGGTACGTCGCCTCGCCGACCGCGATCTGCAGCGCGGTGGCGGCCAGCAGGCCCGGCGCGATGAACTGCAGGTAGCTGACGCCGCCGAGCGCACCGGTCCCGTTGCTGTCCACGAACGAGCCGAGCCCGATCCCCATCGCTGCCAGGTAGAGCATCGGCAGCAGGAAGCTGCTGATCATCGTGCCCTTCCAGGTCCGCTTGTAGACGGTCAGCCAGTAGTCGAACATCCGGCGGCCGTTCTCCACTGCGAGCGCCATGTCAGTCCACCAACGTCCGGCCGGTCAGGCGTAGGAACACGTCCTCCAGCGTCGAGCGGCGGACCAGCACGGCGGCCGGCTGCAGACCGCGCTCGTGGACGGCGGCGACGGCGCGCTCACCGTCGTCGGTGTAGAGCAGCAGGCGGTCGGGCAGCACCTCGATGCGTTGGGCCAGGTCCTCGACCTTGCCGGCCAGGGCGTCGTGGTCGGCGAGCATCACGTCCGGCCCGAACCGCAGCTCGGTCACCTCGCGCGTCGAGTAGTCGCGGATCAGGTCGGCCGGGGAGCCCTCGGCCGCGATCAGGCCGCCGTCCATCACCACCAGCCGGTCGCACAACTGCTCGGCCTCGTCCATGTAGTGGGTGGTGATGATCAGCGTGACGCCGGCTTGTTTGAGCCGGAAGAGCTTGTCCCACAGCAGATGCCGGGCCTGCGGGTCGAGGCCGGTGGTCGGTTCGTCGAGCAGCAGCAGGTCGGGCTTGCTGACCAGCGAGCGCGCGATCGTCAGCCGGCGCTTCATCCCGCCGGACAGCTCGTCGACCTTGACCTTCGCCTTGTCGGTCAGCGCGACGAACTCGAGCAGCTCGTCGGCGCGGCTGCGGCACTCGGCCCGGCTGAGACCGAAATACCGCCCGTAGATCGTCAGGTTCTCCCGGACGGAGAGCTCGGTGTCGAGGGTGTCGTCCTGCGGGCACACCCCGAGTCGCGCGCGGATCGCCGGGCCGTCGGCGGCCGGGTCCATACCGAGGATCCGCAGGGTGCCGCCGCTGGTCGGCGAGACCGCGCCGATCATCCGCATCGTCGACGACTTGCCGGCGCCGTTCGGCCCGAGGAAGCCGAAGGCCTCGCCCCGCCACACGTCCAGGTCGATCCCCCGCACGGCCTCGAAGTCGCCGTACGACTTCCGCAGGCCGCGGACATGCACCAGTGACTCCCGCTCTGCACTCACCTGACCGACACTAGACGCACCTCCGGACAGTTTCCTGGTGTTTTGCCTGTGAGTAACCGAGCCGCTTGACCGCATACGCCCGCACCCCCGCGGCGAGCCACTCCGGCAGGTCCCGGTCCACCAGCTCGATGATGGCGCGCTGGTCCGCGTTCGCCACCAGCAGATCGCCGAGCCCGTAGTACGTCGTGGGCGTGGCCGGCCAAACCTCCAGCACGCCGAGGTAATGCTGCTCGATCAGCTCCAGCCCCTCCGCCGAGTCCGGGAGAACACCGCGGTCCCTTGCGGCGGCCATGCGCAGCAGCAGGCGACGCCCTTCGTCGCCCATCCGCTCGTAGTCCTCCCGCGTCCACCCCTCAGCCTCCCGCACCGCCTTCTCGAATCCCTCCGCCGCGCCTTCTCCGTACCGCTCGGCCAGGTCGTCCCGCAGCCGGGTTCGCGCCTGCGACAGTCCGGCGAAGAACTCGTCGTCGGCCACCGAGGCGTCCCCGGACAACGCCGCGACGGTCCGGTCGATAGCACCGAGCATCGTGTCCAGCCGTGCCCGCTCGCGCAGGAGCTGCTCGCGGTGCCCCTCGAGCGCGGCCACCTCGTCGTCCTGCTCGTCCAGGATCCGCGCGATCCCCGGCAGCGGTACGCCGAGCTCACGGAGCAGCAGGATCCGTTGCAGGCGGAACAGTTCCGGGCGGCCGTAGTACCGGTAGCCGTTCGCGGCGACGCGGCCGGGTGCGAGCAACCCGATGGCGTCGTAGTGCCGCAGCGTCCGAACGGACACACCGGCAAGCTTGGCCACCTCGCTGACCGTGCGCTCCACGACACCTCCGGAAACAAGACTGGAGTATGACGTTACGTCAGCCTTTAGCGTCCGCGGCATGGCATTCACGATCCTGCACACCCGACTGACCGACCGAGGCGCGGCGCTGCCCGCGGACTGCCTGCGGGTCGCGAACGGTCGCATCACGGCGATCGGCGGCCCGGAGATCGCCCAGCCGGGCGACACGCTCGTCGACGGTTCCGGCGCGACCCTGCTCCCGGGGCTGATCGACGCGCACGTCCACCTGGCGCCGGGGTGCGTCCAGCTCGCGGCGGCGTACGGCGTGACGACGCAGCTCGACCAGTTCAGCATGCCGGAGGTGATCGACCGTGAGACCCCGCGGTCGTCGTTCCGCACGTCCGGCATCGGCGCGACCGCGCCCGGCGGGCATCCGACGATCGCGTTCCCGCCGATCCCGTACGTCACCGGGCCCGGGGACGCGAAGCAGTTCGTCGCGGACCGGATCGCCGAGGGCGCCGACCACCTGAAGCTGATCTACGACGACGGCTCCGGCGCGATGCTGAACATCCCGACGCTCGACTCACGCACCGTCCAGGCGCTGACCGACGAGGCGCATGCCCACGGGCTCACGGTCGTCGCACACGTGTCGACGGCAGCCGGCGCGGTCAAGGTGGTCGAGTGCGGGGTCGACGTACTGGCGCATGTGCCGTCCGACCTCATGTCCCCGGCGGACATCGAAGCTGTGGCGGACGTAGCCGTCATCGCGACGCTGGGGGTCGCCGTCGACGGCTTCAACGGGCCGTCCGGACACCTGCCGCTGCTGGACGAACCAGAGCTCATGGCGCGCATGCCCGCGCGCTGGAGACGAGTGCTGGACCACCAGTCCCGTCGCTGGATGCCGCCGGAACCACCGGACGGTACGGCGGCCCGCGCCAACACGCTGGCGCTGCACCAGGCCGGCGTACGGGTGCTGGCCGGTACAGACGCACCCAACCCCGGTCTGGTGTTCGGAGCCTCGCTGCACCGGGAGCTGGTCCATCTTGTGCGTGCTGGGCTCACAGCGGCGGACGCGCTCGTGGCTGCAACCAGTGCACCGGCCGAGGTGTTCGGCCTGGCGGACCGGGGCCGACTGACAGTCGGTGCACGCGCAGACCTGCTGCTGGTCGACGGCAATCCACTGGCCGACATCACTGCAACCCAGCGGATTCGTCAGACCTGGGTCGGCGGAGAGCAGCGTGAGTACGACGACGAGCGAGAGCTGGCGAGCATCCGCTTCCTGGGAGAGACGACGGCCCGGATCGTCGCAGCTTTGAAGTCGCAGTTCCCGGGGTTTCCGTCGCCGGAAGACGTGGTGCGTGAGGACGGGGAGCTGCTGGGCCGCGTCGTACCGGTGACCGGCGGCTGGTTGCCGACGACGGTCTTCGGCGCGGAGCTCGGTCCGGTACGCAGCCACGACAGCGCGGTCGAGACGGTCGAGCGAGAAGGGCTGGCGAGTCTCACCGAGACCTGGTGGGCGCGGACCGACGGGCCTTGGCTGGAGGCCGTGCTGACAGAGGTACAGCCGGAGCGGGTCCGGCTGCGCTGGAAGGACCCGCTGCTCGAACAGCCGCCGTCAGGCCGGTGGTACGACCTGACGGACATCGACCTGTCTCGTCACCCTCGCCCGACATAAGGCATGCCGGCCGCCATCACCGTCAGCGTGGGTACGGCGACCGACGTCGGCAGCTCGGCGATCCGCACGACGAAGTCGGCCACGATCTTCGGGTCGAACGTCGGCTCGACCGCGATCGAACCGTCCGGCTGGAGCACGCCCTGCTCCATCCGGGCGGTCATCGCGGTCGCGGCGTTCCCGATGTCGATCTGGCACGCCGTGATCCCGTGCGCCCGGCCCTCCAGCTCGAGGCTCTTGGTCAGACCGGTGACGGCGTGCTTGGTCGCGGTGTACGCGATCCCCTGCGGCCGCGGCACGTGCGCCGAGATGGACCCGTTGTTGATGATCCGCCCGCCCTTCGGGTCCTGCCGCAGCATCACGTCGTACGCCGCCTGCGCGCAGAGGAACGAGCCGGTCAGGTTGGTGTCCACGACCCGCCTCCAGTCCTCCTCCGCGACGTCCTGCACGGCCGCGGCCGGTGAGCCGATGCCCGCGTTGTTCACCAGGACGTCGACCCGCTCGAGTCCGCCGAAGAACTCGCGCACCGCAGCTCCGTCGGCCACATCGAGTACGACGTGCCGCACCGCCCCGCCCGCAGCGTCGACGGTCTCCTTCAGCTTCGCCTCTGTCCTGCCGGTCACCCACACCTGGAACCCAGCCGCCGCCAAGGCCAGCGCCATCTCCCGCCCCAGCCCTGACCCGCCACCGGTAACTATCGCGACCCTCGTCATGCCGTCACCCTTCTGCCTCGCCGGACTGCCGTCCAGGATGGCAGCAACGCGGCAGCGACCGCAGTGAGGACCAGCAACTCCAGCCACACGCCCTTGCCCAGCGGAGGCACCAGCTCCTCCGTCAGGTTCCAGGCCGCGTGCACCAGGATCGCGGCCGGCACCCCGCCCCGCAGACGCTCACTCACGAACAGCATCACGAACGTCAGCGGGAACAGCTCCAAGAAGAACGTCAGCCCTTGCTGGGTGAACAGCCCGTCGTCGTACTGCCCTGTGCCGGGCAGGAAGTACAGCGGCACATGCCAAAGGCCCCACGCCGCCCCCAGCACCGCGGTCGTCCCGAGCGGCCCGAAGTACGCCCGCAGCCGCGGCTGCGCGTACCCGCGCCACCCGAACTCCTCCGACACCGGCCCCGCCAGGAACGTGTACGCCGCCGCGCCGAGCACCCCTCCAGCTCCCGCGACGACCGAGGCAGCGTGATCCGGCAACGCTGGGAGGTCTCCCATCAGTGCGGTAGCCACCAGCGGCGGCAGCGCACCCAGTACGACGGCGGCGACCGGCCACGCCAACGACCACCGGACGACGCGCCGCCGCTCACGGTGCAGCAGCCACATCACCAGCGCGGCCAACGACGGCCCCGCGGCCGCCAGCGCGAAGACGAGCGAGCCCACCCCCTCGTCCGGATCGGCCTCCAGTACGCCGAGGACTCCCCACGGCACCCAGGTCAGAACCAGACAGATGACCCCGAACTCCACCAGTCGCCGTTTGATCACCGCCACAGCCTCGTGGCGTCACGGCGGTCGTACGAGGGTGCTGGGCCGACCATCGCCGGGGAGGCCAGCACTACCTCGCGTCACAAAACGCCGGCCTGCACCGTCGCATTACTGCCCACACCCACGATTCGGCTGCAGAAAGTGATCACCCGGCAACAGAGAGCAAATGAGTGGCGGCTCAGTTGATGATCATGGAAAGTCATTTGCGTGTATCACGCAAGCATGTATATGCTTGCAGCATGCAAGTAAACGACGCGTACATCCCGGAGACCCCCATCGAGGGCGTCATGCACGCGTTCACCCGGATCGGGCGCCGGCTGAAGGCCAAGCAGCCCGGCGACACCATCGACCACAGCGCCCACGTCGTGCTGTTCGCGCTGCGCTGCAACGGCGCCCTGCGGCTGTCCGACCTCGCCGCGCGGCTGGAGCTCGACGCCTCCACCACGAGCCGGCACGTCCGGTCCCTGGAGCAGCTCGGCCTCGTCCGCCGCTCCCCCGACCCCGACGACGGCCGCGCGTTCCGCGTCGAGCTGACCGAGCAGGGCGTCGAGCAGTGGGAGGCCAGCGCCCGGCACCGGATGGAGCTGCTCAGCGCGGCCATGGAGGGCTGGTCCGAGGAGGACGTGCAGACCTTCGAGCGGCTGATGACCCGCTTCGCGGACGGCGTCGCCGCCCTCACCGAAGCCCCCAGCAGCGGCGCCTGGGCCGACAAGGGCTGGGCCGCGGTCGCACCACGACTGCAGCAGCCCGCCCCGGCAGAGCGCAGTACCGACAAAGACTCCACTGCCGGCGGCGACCCCGCTGACAGCGTGAACAACGACAACAACCTGGAGAGCACCAGATGAGCACCACAGAGCCCGCCACCGCCGGCGGCGCTGCACCAACCGACGGTGGTCCCAACTACCTGTCCCACAAGCAGATCCTGGTCGTCCTCGGCGGACTGATGGCGGGGATGTTCCTCGCCGCCCTGGACCAGAGCATCGTGGGCACGGCGCTGCCGCGGATCGTCAGTGAGTTCAACAGCCTGGACAAGCTGTCCTGGGTGGTCACGGCGTACCTGCTGACCTCGACCGCCTCCACCCCGCTGTGGGGAAAGATCTCCGACCTCTACGGCCGCCGCCCGCTGTTCATCGCGGCGATCCTCACGTTCCTCGCCGGCTCGGTGCTGTCCGCGATGTCGCAGAACATCGAGATGCTGATCGGCTTCCGCGCCGTCCAGGGCCTGGGCGCCGGCGGTCTGATGTCGCTCGCGTTCGCCACCATCGGCGACGTGATCCCGCCGCGCGAGCGCGGTAAGTACATGGGGTACTTCGGCGCCGTCTTCGGCCTGTCCTCGGTGGCCGGCCCGCTGCTCGGCGGCCTGCTCACCGACGGCCCGGGCTGGCGCTGGATCTTCTGGATCAACCTGCCGATCGGTCTCGTTGCCCTCGGCATCGTCAGCGCCGTGCTGAAGCTGCCGCACGTGAAGCGCTCGCACAAGATCGACTACCTGGGCGCCGCGACCGTGGCCGCCGCCGTCACCTCGCTGCTGCTGGCCGTGTCCTGGAGCGGCCCGTCCAACGGCTGGGGCACCGGCACCACGCTGGCCCTGCTCGCGGGCTCCGTCGTGCTGGCCATCGCGTTCGTGTTCATCGAGCTCCGGGTCGCCGAGCCGATCATCCCGATGGACCTGTTCAAGGGCCGGATCTTCTCCGGGTACGCCGGGTTCGCGTTCCTGCTCGGCTTCGCGATGTTCGGTGCGCTGATCTTCCTGCCGCTGTACCTGCAGGCGGTCAAGGACCTGTCCCCGACCCGCTCCGGCCTGGCGCTGCTGCCGATGATCGTCGGCATCTTCTCCGCGTCGATCCCGAGCGGCCAGCTGATGAGCAAGACCGGGCGGTACAAGATCTACCCGATCATCTCCGCGGTGATGGTCAGCGGCGCGATGGTGCTCCTGTCGACGCTGAGCCTGAGCACGCCGTACTGGCAGCTGGCGATCTACATGTTCGTCATGGGCGCCGGTCTGGGTCTGTCGATGCAGATCACCGTCACCGCCGCGCAGAACAGCGTGCCCCGGCAGCACATGGGCTCCGCGACCTCGACGATGACGTTCTTCCGCTCGATGGGCGGCGCGATCGGTACGGCGGTGTACGGCGCGGTCCTGACCAGCCGGCTGAAGGTGCACCTGACCGACCTGGTGCCGCAGGCCGCGCAGGGCATGGTCGACAAGCTGGCCGACGCGGCGAACAGCGTGCAGGCACTGCACCTGCTCCAGCAGCCGATGAAGGGCTGGGCGCTGCACGGTCTGGTCGACGCGATGGACGACGTGTTCCTGGTCTCGCTGCCGTTCCTGGCGATCGCACTGGTCCTCGCGGTCATCACGCCGGAGCAGCGGCTGGCCGGCCGCAACGACGGTCCCAAGCCCGAGGGCGAGGAGTCGCTGGAGTCCTCCGCGGCCGCCGCGATGCACTGACCGGCGCTTGACCGAACCGATACCGAACTTCGGTTGACCTACCCGACAGCCGCCCTGGGAAGCTTCCCAGGGCGGCTGTTCTCGTTCTGTCCGCGGACAGGCCGGGAGCAGGACGTCCGCCTGACCCCTCCGGGGACTTAGTTTCGACACGTACCGCAACCGACAGGGACTGCCGCACGGATGAAGACACTTGACCGGCCGCTGGACGACGACGACCGCGCGATGGCCGACATCGCCGAGGTCCGCGACTGGCGACGCCTCGGCGGCCCGCACGCGGGCCAGACCGGACCGCTGCCGGTCCGCCGCCTGATCCGCCGGGTGAAGTCCGCGACGAACTGGAAGCCGTGGCCGATCAACCGCAAGACGGTCATCGACGAGCAGCTCGACGGCTGGGGTTTCCTGACCCGCCGCAACACCGAGCTCGCGGTGTACGACGACCAGGTGCTGCCGCACAGCCCGTTCAGCGGCTGGGTCGCGTTCGCCCTCGAGCCGGCCGACGTCGATGCCGCGGCCGCCGGGCTCGACGAGCACTGGCCGGCGAAATTCGACCTCGCCTGCCGGCACTGGGGACAGCCGTCGTACGTCGGAATCGAGAGCAAGACCGGTTTCGAGGACGACTGGGCCCCCGGCGCCGGCACCGACCGCCGGCACCTGGCGGTCTGGACGCCGCCGGGCGCGCAGATCCACCTGTACAGCAACAAACCGACGCCGAGGTCGACGTCGGTCGGCATCAACTATGTGGTGTACCTCAACGAGGAGGGGTCATGACAGCACTCGACGAGCGCCGGGCAGCCCGGACCGCGCTCCGCGACCAGATGGCGAACGGCGACGTCGCGCCGGCCACCGGACCGGAGAGCAGCGTGTCGCAGGAGGCCCTGACCCGGATCTCGCGGCAGGTCGCCGCGATGAGCGGGAACGGCCCGTCAGAACTGTCCCCCGACCTCGCCAAGAGCGTCCAGGCAGCAACCCTGCCCCGGGTCGCACCGGGGCAGGCGCGGACCGGCGATGTGCACGGCTCTCGCACCGAGTCCAGCACCTTCGAAACCCGCAAACCCGACCGCGGCGGACCCGCTCGCTGACAGCGGATCAGTCCGCTTTCCAGGGCTCATCGCCCTCCAGATGCTGACCCCGCTACCGCCGTACGGTTGCCGCCGACGGCTCGAGTACTGACGGAAGGAACAAAGCCCGGAATGAAAACCCAGGACAGGCCCCTCGACGAAGACGCCGCAGCGATCGCCGACTTCGCCGAGATCGCCGACTGGCGACCGATCGCCGGACCGGACAACGACGAGACCGGCCCCGAGGTGGTCAAGGCGATCGTCCAGCGCGTCACGTCGGTCACCGACTGGCAGCCCTGGCCGCTGCTGCCAGGACAGCAGATCGACGACGTGCTCGCCTCGTGGGGATTCACCACCAAGCGCGGGAGCACCGTCGTGGTCTTTCCCGGGCTCGCGTTCGCGGACGCCCGCAACAGCGGCTGGTCGGCGTACGAGATCAGCCCCGACGACATCCCGGCGGCCGAGGCCGGGCTCGACCAGGCCTGGCCGGCGATGCTCGACCTGGCCCGCAAGTACCTCGGCGAGCCGGATTATGTGGGCGACGACAGCCGCCCGCACTTCCTCGATGAGTGGCGCCCCGGTGCGGGCGCCGACAAGCGGCACCTGGCCGCCTGGGTCCGCCCGGGCGCGCAATTCCACCTGTTCAGCAGCAAGCCGACGCGGGACCCGCTGACCGAAGCGGTGGGCGTCACTTACGCGGTCTACATCGACTAGGAGTCCGAGATATGTCGCAGCCCACCGAAGGCCCGCAGCCGCAACGCACCTGGACCGAGACCCTGGACTGGCTGGCCAGCCAGCCCCAGCAGAACTTCGAGAACCTCGGCCGCCTCGCCGCGCTGGAGAAGGAACAGTTCGATCGCCTCATCAAGCAGGCCCAGAAGGTGCCGTTCAAGGACAAGGTGAACGACAAGGTCCTGAGCGCCACCGTTCGGGTCCAGGCGGTCTTCGACCGGGAGACGCAGCGCCTGAGCGACATGGCCGAGCGTCTGCAGAGCCAGGCCGGTCAGTACCTGAACGCCGGCCGCGAGTGGGCCGACCAGCAGATCCAGGCCGGTCGCCAATGGGGCGGCCAGCAGATCCAGGCCGGACGTGAGGGTCTGCAGGCCGGGCGTGAGTGGGCCGGTCAGCAGGCCCAGGCAGGTCGTGAATGGGCCGGTCAGCAGGTCGACCGGGCGGCCGCGTTCGGCGGCCAGCAGATCGACCGCGCGGCCGCCTTCCGCGACCGGCAGATCGACCGCGCCACGGAGTTCGGCCAGCAGGCCGCCGGTGCGTACCAGGCCGGTGTCGAAGCGGCCGGCCGCGGCATCCAGGCCGGCCGCGAGTGGGGCGGCCAGCAGATCGACCGGGCCGCCGCGTTCGGTGGTCGGCAGGTCGACCGGGCCACAGAGCTCGGCGGACGTGCGATGGACGCCGGCCGCGATCTCCGTGACCGGGCAGGGCGCTGGCTCCAGGCCCAGAAAGGCCGTGTCAGCAGGGCTTCCGAAGGCGCCCGCGCAACCATCGCCATGGCACGGTTCGACGGGAACATGCCGGGTGTGACAACGCAGGATCTGGCGCACCTGAGTCAGCAGCACAGCCGCATCATGACCGGCGGCACGCTGGAAGCCCGGCTGGCAGCCGCACAGGACGTGGCGCAGCGGCTCCAATCCCAGATGGACGCCCAGACCCAGGCGCACGCCCTCGGTGGTCTGGCACCGGCCGGGCAGGCCGTCAACCAGGGCCAGGGCACCCAGACCCCTGGGACCGAGCAGGCCGCCACCACAACCCTGCAGAAGAACGCCGACAACAAGGGCATCGGCAAGGGCTGATACCCGACCCGAACCCGAAGAGACGCCGCCGGGCCTGGCTCGGCGGCGTCTTCGCTTGTTCGCACGGCAGACTGGGCCCATGAATCCGCTGCAGACCCGGATGGCCACCGTCGGCCTGCAAGCCCTCGCCGACCGCGGATTCGTCCTCGCCGGCGGCTTCGCCCTCCAGGCCCACGGCTTCGGCCACCGCGAGTCCGACGACATCGACCTCTTCACCGACGACCTCGACCCGGCGCATTTCACCGAGTCCGTCGAGCACCTGGTCACCGCGTTCCGGTCAGCCGGCCTCGATACCGAGGTCGCGCGGCGGGCGCCGCTGTTCGCCCGGCTCGTGGTCGAGTCGAGCGCCAAGGCCGACCTGGGTGTGGATCACCGGCAGCAGCCGCCGGTGCCGCTGGAGATCGGTCCGGTGCTGTCCGAAGCGGATGCGATCGGCAGCAAGGTCGGCGCCGTGTACTCCCGGCTCGAGCCTCGGGACTTCATCGACGTCCAGTTCGTCCTCGACAGCGGCAGATACGACCGGAGTACGCTGCTCGAGCTGGCCGACCACCGCGAGGCCACCCCGCTGGACCGGCAGATGTTCGCGGGCCAGCTGCGGGCCGGCGCCCGTGTCCCGGACGCCGGCTTCCTCCGCTACGGCGCTGCTCCGGAGCAGATCGCGCGCATCCGGCGTACGGCGACCGACTGGGCCGCGGCGCTCACAGACCACCCGGTGGACGGGTCATCTG
Source organism: Kribbella sp. NPDC004138 (assembly GCF_053603655.1). Classification (NCBI taxonomy): domain Bacteria; kingdom Bacillati; phylum Actinomycetota; class Actinomycetes; order Propionibacteriales; family Kribbellaceae; genus Kribbella; species Kribbella sp. NPDC004138. Next base: position 11,221 of record NZ_JBSGFZ010000032.1, on the reverse strand, counting down.
GGACGATGTCCTCATGAGTGACAAGCACGAGGCGCAGCCGGGCGACACCTACGCGTCGATGATCCCGTACGTCGTCCCCGAGTCACTGGACCTGCTCCAGGGGCCGACCGCGGGCGTCATCGACCTGCCCACGCGCCTCGAATGGGGACCGAACAGCCGGTACGACCTGTCGAACATCGACGAAGCCACCGCCTTGTACGCCAAGGTGATCAGCGAGGCGTCGACGCCGGACGACCTGACGCAGTACCTCAGTCGCGACATCCTGGTCGCCCTCTGGCCGCGGCTCCGGCTCCCGCGCCGCTGCGCGGACCTGTGGAACCAGGCCTTCCCGCAGCTTGCCGCGGGCAACGGAACCCGAGGATGAAGCCGGAGCACGAACGCGCCACCCGGATCGCCCTGGACGCCCTCCGCGACAAGGGCTTCGCGCTAGCCGGCGGCAACGCCCTCGCGCAGCATGGCATCGGCAGCCGCCAGTCCGACGACATCGACCTGTTCACCAACCAGATGAACCAGGACGTCGGCGAGACCATGAACGATGCCCGGGCGGCGTTCGAGGAACAGGGCTACAGCACGGAGATCATCCGCCAGGGGCCGCACCACGCCCGCATCGAGGTCGCCAGGGGCGAGGAGAAGGCGCAGATCGACTTCGGCAAGGACTTTCGCGCCAAGCCGCCGGTGGACTCCGAGGTCGGCCCGGTGATCTCGGTCGAGGACGCGGTCGGCTCGAAGGCGGCCTCGATCTACACCCGCGGCGAGGCCAAGGACTTCGTGGACGTCGACGCCGCGATGCAGGCCGGGTATTCGACCGACCATCTGCTCCAGCTGGCCGACGCCCGGGAGGCGTCCCCGATGGACCGGCAGATGTTCGCCAGTCTGCTCGACGACGCCCAGCGCATCCCGGACGCCGAATACGCCAAGTACGGCCTCGACGCCGAGCAGACCGCCGGGCTGCGGGGGCGGATGGGCGCCTGGGCGAACCAGATCCGCACCCGCGAGGCGAACCCGGACATCGACAAGTCGGTCGGGCTGCTGAACTCCGGCCAGGCGATGCCCGGCCAGGTACAGGCCGCCGGCACGAGCGGCGCGGCCGGACGGACCGGGCACACCCTCAGCCAGGAGCGGTCGAAGGGCGAGCGGGGTAGTTAGTCGACGATCGGGGTGTCCTCGGTGGCTCCCTGGTGATTGCGGCGTCTGGGGAGCGGTCTGGGGGGTTCGGGGTCGACGTCGTTGCCGGCCAGGTGGTTGACGATGGCGTTCAGGACGGCTGCTGTCGGGACCGCGACCAGGGCGCCGACGATGCCGGCGATGACCACGCCGGTGGCGATGGCGAGGATGACCGCCAGCGGGTGCACGCTGACCGCACGGCCGAGCAGGAACGGCTGCAGCACATGCGCCTCGAGCTGCTGGACGCCGATCACGACCGCGAGCATGATGATCGCGACGATGGGGCCCTTGGCAACCAGCGCGACGAGGACGGCGACGATCCCGCTGACCAGGGCGCCGACGACCGGGATGAACGCGCCGACGAACACCAGGATGCCGATCGCGCTCACCAGCGGCAGGCCGAGGATCGCGGCCCCGAGCGAGATCCCGATCGCGTCGACCGCGGCGACGATCACCGTGGCCCGGACGAACGCGGTCAGCGACACCCACGCCTTCCGGCCGGACGAGTCCGCCTTGTCCCGGGCCCGGCGCGGGAACAGCCGGACCAGCCAGGACCAGATCTGTTCGCCCTGGTAGAGGAAGAAGAACAGGCAGAACAGCGAGATGAACAGCCCGGCCACCACGTGCGTCGCCGTCGTACCGACCGCCGCCGCCTGCTGGCCGAGCGCGCCGCCGGACGTGAGCTGTTCGCGGACCTGCTTGAACAGGTTGGTGATGTCGGAGTCGGTCAGACCGAAGTTGATCCGGGCCGTGTCGCGGATCTTCTGCACACCCTCGCCGACCTGGTTGGACAGGTCCTCGAACTGCCCGGCGATCTGCGTGCCGACCAGCGTCAGCAGGCCGGCGAGCACGATGATCGTCGCGATCACCGTGATCCCGGCCGCCGGTCCGCGCGGCAGCCGAAGCTTCTGCAGGCCGGTGGTGACGGGCACCAGCAGCGCGGTGAGCAGGACGCCGACGGTCACCGGTACGACGACCTCGGACAGGTACCGCATCCCGTAGCCGATCACGCCGACGGCCGCCACGATCACCAGGAACCGCCAGGCCCAGGCACTGGCGATCTCCATCGCCGGCGTCACGCCGTGATCAACCTTCTTCCGCGCCGCGGGCTCCGAAGGCACCGAGTGCGCCGCCGGCTCGGCGCTCGACGACTCCAGCACGTCGTTGTCCGCCACCGGACTCGACTCGTCACGGTCCTCGGCCCGGTCCCGCCCCGTCTCGCTCATCCCACCTCCGCAGGCTTGGTGATGACGAGACTAGTGCCCGGTGCGGCTCGTTCCATGAATGTGGGCGGCCAGGCCTTCGGCGGCCTTCGGGGCGTCGTCGGCGAGCAGACCGACCGCGGCGAGCACGTAGTCGGTGTCGACGCACACCTCGGCGCGTTCCGGGACCAGCCAGCCCTCCGCCTGCGCGTTGGTCCCGATCGACCCGAGGATCCGGGCCGCGACCTCCGGCGGGTTGTGCCTTAGCACTCCCCCGGACCCGACCAGCAGGTCCACCTCGCGCAGGTCCTTCCCGGACCGCTCGATCACGCGTCCGCCCGGCCCGAACACGATCCGCTGCCGTCCCGCGTGCCGGCGCAGCGCGACCGTCGCGGCGACACTCGCCAGCGCCTCGTCGTACGCCGCCTCCCGGTCACTGCCCGGAAGGTACGACGGGTCCGCGCGCCGGCGCTCGGCCGCCGCCTGCAGCTCGCCGGCATCCGCGACCAGTCCCGCCTCCTCGCCCGCAGCGACCACTGGCACTGCGCTCCAGCGCATCCCGAGGTCGCCCTCGACGGTCCTGGTGACCGGATGCGTCGCGACCACCTCGCGGCCGAGGTTCGCGTCCTCGGGATCGAGCTCGATGACCGAGTGCACATCGGTGGTCGCGCCGCCGATGTCCACGACCGCGACGTCGCCGTGCAGCGCGGCGAGCACCTCGACACCGCGCAGTACGACGTCCGGCGTCGCGGCGCGCACCATCCGGGCGAACGACGGGTCCCGGGACAGGTTCTTCCCGCCGATCACGTGCGCGAGGAACATCTCCCGGATCGCGGCGCGGGCGCTGTCCGGCGCGAACACGCCGATCTCCGGTACGACGTTTTCCGCCAGTACATGCGGGACTTCCGCCGCGGTCAGTGTTTCCGTGATTTCCGCCTCGGCGTCGATGTTGCCTGCGACAACGACCGGTTTCCGCCAGCGGTACTTCGCCAGCGTTTCCGCGGCCTTGAGCAGGACGGCCGAGTTGCCGCCGTCGGTCCCGCCGAGCAGCAGCACGACGTCCGGGCGGTCCTTGCGCAGCTCCTTCTGACTCGTCGCGGTCAGCCCGCCGCTGACGACCGCCACGACGCGTCCGCCGCTGGACAGCGCGACCCGCTTGCCCGCCTCCGCGGTGACGAGCTCCTCGTTGCCCACGACACCGATCCGCAGCCCGCCGCCCGCACTCGAACAGCCCAGCACCTCGGCGTCCCGGACGCCCCGGTCAGCTGCTTCCAGGACGGCACGGCAGGCGTGCCAGCCGTCCATGACGTCGGTGCCGATCGTCGTGCGGTGCTCGGCCCGGGCGACGAGCTCGCCCGAGCCGGAATCCACCGCGACCGCCTTCGTGAAGGTCGACCCGAAGTCGACCGCCACCACCAGACTCACGCCATTGCGCGATCGAGGTCGAGCAGCAGGTCGTCGATCGTCTCGATGCCGACGCTGAGCCGGATCAGGTCCGCCGGGACCTCCAGCGGGGTGCCGGCGACCGAGGCGTGCGTCATCTTGCCGGGGTGCTCGATGAGGGACTCGACGCCGCCGAGCGACTCACCGAGGGTGAAGACCTCGGCCTTGTTGCAGATGTCCAGGGCCTGCGCCTCGCCGCCGCCGACGCGGAAGCTGACGATCCCGCCGAACCGCTTCATCTGCTTGGCCGCGGTCTCGTGGCCGGCGTGCCCGTCGAGGCCCGGGTACAGCACCTGGGTGACGGAGTCGTGCCGCTGCAGGAACTCGACGACCCGCTCCGCGTTGTCGCTGTGCCGGTCCATCCGGACCCCGAGCGTCTTGATGCCGCGCAGCACGAGCCACGAGTCGAACGGGCCGGCGACGGCGCCGATCGCGTTCTGGTGGAAGGCGATCTTGTCCGCCAGTTCGGCGTCCCGCACGATCAGCGCGCCGCCGACCACGTCGGAGTGGCCGCCCATGTACTTGGTCGTCGAGTGCACGACCACGTCCGCGCCGAGCTCCAGCGGCTGCTGCAGGTACGGCGAGGCGAACGTGTTGTCGACGACCAGCAGCGCGCCGGCGTCGTGCGCGATCTGGGCGACGATGGCGATGTCCGCGACGTTCAGCAGCGGGTTGGTCGGGGTCTCCAGCCAGACGACCTTCGTTTTGCCGGGCTGGATCGCGGCCCGGATCGCCTCCGGGTGGGTGACCGCGGCGGGCGTCATCTCGACACCCCAGTTGCTCAGCACGCGGGAGAACAGCCGGAACGTGCCGCCGTACGCGTCGTCGGGGAACACCACGTGGTCGCCCGGCGCGCACACCGACCGGATCAGCGTGTCCTCGGCGGCCAGGCCGCTGGCGAACGCGAAGCCGCGGGTGCCGGCCTCGATCGCGGCCAGACACTCCTCGAGCGCCGTCCGGGTCGGGTTCGCCGATCGCGAGTACTCATAGCCGTTGCGCAGGCCGCCGACGCCGTCCTGCTTGTAGGTGCTGGTCGCGTAGATCGGCGGCACCACCGCACCGGTGGTCGGGTCGGGCTCGTTCCCGGCGTGGATGGCGAGCGTCTCGAAGCCGTAGTGGTGTTCCTTGTTCACCGGACCAGCGTACGGCCTGGTCTGCTGGGCTCCCGCACGCCGTCCGGGAGCGGGCCGATCGGGTGGATCCGAGTTGTCCACAGCTGCGTCGTACCGGCTGGCGAATGACCCATCGGGCCGCCTACGGTTGCGCACAGAAGTTCTACAGAGGGTTGCGGTCAGCGAACCGGGCAGGAAGGACGTCGGGGCCGGATGAAGACGCAGGACAGGCCGCTCGACCAGGACGACCTGGCGATGGCGGATCTCGCCGAGATTCCGGACTGGACCGTGATCGCGGGTCCGGACGGCGACGAGGCCGGGCCGGAGGTCGTGCGCGCCCTGGTGCACCGGGTGATGGGTGAGACCGCCTGGGAGCCGTGGCCGCTGCAGGCCGGTGAGGTGATCGGCGCCGACATGGTCTCCTGGGGATTCACCACCCGCCGCGGCACCACGATGATCGTGTTCGACGGGCTGGCGTTCCCCGACTGCCCCGACAGCGGCTGGTCGGCGTACGAGATCGGTCCGGACGACATCGCCGCCGCCGAGTTCGGGCTGGACACGCACTGGCCGGACCACCTCGCGCTCGCCACCAAGCACTGGGGACAGCCCGACTACGTCGGCGACGAGAGCAGCCCGACGTTCGCGGACGAGTGGGAGCCCGGCGCCGGGACCGGCCGCCGGCACCTGGCCGTCTGGCTGCGCCCGGGCGCCCAGATCCACCTGTACAGCACGAAGCCCAGCAAGGACCCGCTGACGACCTCAGTCGGCGTCAACTACGCCGTGTACATCGACTAGGAGACCCGATGAGTGAGCCCTCGCAGGAAGGCACCGGCGTTCGCGCCAGGTACTCCCGTTGGCGCGCCACGTCGCGGGGTCGCAAGACGCTGAAGGCGGCGTACGCGCAGGCGGCCCGCGACGTGATGCGGATGGACCCGGCGGTCCGCGAGCGGATCGGTCGCGCCAACATGACGCAGTCCGACCTGCAGCAGCTGGCGAGCCTCCACGTCGACGCACAAATGCGCCCGGATCGGTATGCCGGTGTCTCGGAGCGGCTCGGCCAGCGGGCGAGCGACCGGCTGCAGGAGGCGGGCCCCGCCCCCAGACAACCGCGCGTGTCCAGGACCAGGAATCCGGTCCGCAGGATCGCTCGCCGGTACTCACGCTGGGGGCGGAACGAACGTCGGGGGACGAAGGCGCTCAAGGCTGCCCTGACGCAGGCGGCCAAGGACATCAAGCGGACCGATCCGTCCGTGCTGCGGGCCATCGGCCGATCGACGCTGAACAGCGCGGACCTCGCGGCGCTGGCCTCGAGCCGGATGGACGAGGTGTTCCGGCCGGAGGGCCGCTTCCAAGGGGTGCCGGGGCAGCAGAACGGCGCCGGTCGGCAGGGGCAGGGTATCCAGTCCCGGGACGCGGTCCGGCAGACGCCTCAGCAGTCCGAGCAGGTGGCCCAGCGGATCGCGGCGCTGCAGCAGTCGATCCTCGAGAGCCAGCAGCAGATGCTCACGCTGATGGAGGAGAACAACCGCCTCCAGGCCGAGATGCGTCAACTGCTCGAAGCGCGCGTCCAGCAACTCCAGCAGGAGAACGCCGGCACGGACCCTGCCCTGGAGCCCGGTCGGGATCAGCAGCGGGAAGGCGTCAATCAGCTCGAGCCGAGCACCGGCCAGGAACCAGGCGAGCGCGCCGAAGGCGGACCCGAGGGCGAGCCTCGCGCGACAGGCGATGCCGAGGTCGGCGAGCCGCGGGCCGTGGGTGAGGCCGAGGTCGGGGACGACAACGGGCCGCAGGTCGGTGAAGGCGGAGAGCCGCGGACGCCTCAGGCCGGCCCGGAGGTCGACGGCGCGGAAGCGCGGAACCCCGCCGAGGACTGGACCGTCTCGTCCGAAACCCAGGGCGAGTCCGCCAGGTCCGCCGAGGCACAAGAACGCCCGCTGCCCACCGGCGAACTGGACGCACCCGCAGCCGGCACGCAAGACCCGGCTAGCACCCCAGGACCAGCCGTCGTCCCCCAGCAACCCGGCACCGACCAGCAACTGCCCGCGCAGGGACCGCAAGAGCCCGCAGCCGGGGAGGCGCCGACGAGAACGCCGTCGACCCGCCGGGAACTCGTGGCAGACACCCCCGGGCCCGTCACCATCGATGCCGAGCTGATGCGATCTGCCGGCAAGGTCACGGTCAGGGTCGATCCGAACTGCACGCAAGCGAGGCTGGAGATCTCGACCGCCGACACCGAGGGGCCTTCGGCCGAGGCGGTGCAGCGCGCGACGCTCGGGCAGAGCCCCGACGGCGTACTCTCCGCGAAGGTTGCCGGCACCTCGAACGGCAGCGTGATCACCACCGGGAACGGTATCCAGATCTCCGGATACAGCGGTTCGATCCACGTCAACGGCGTGCAGATCAATGGCGATGGCTCCGCGACCCCGGCCCCGTCGCCGATCGAGGTGACCGCCGTCGTGCCGCCCGGGAGTGTTCTGAGCGCGCAGACCCAGAGCGCCGACATCGAGGCGAGTGGCCTCGACATCGTCGAGGCGCGAAGCCAGTCCGGCGATGTGCGGGTGGACACCGCCCAGAACGTCGCCGCTGAGACCCAGTCCGGAGACGTATCCGTCGACCGGGCGCAGAAGGTCGATGCCAGGTCACAGAGCGGGGACGTGCGGGTCGGCCGCGTAGAAGACGATGTGCGGGCGAAGACACAGAGCGGGAACGTTTCGGTCGACCAGTTCGCCGGCGGGTCAGCGCGCGTCGGCTCCATGTCCGGCAATGCCCGGATCCATGTGGTCGATCGGGCCGAGAACGGGCCCCGGATCGTCCGCGCCGAGTCGATCTCCGGCAACGCGACCGTCAGCACCTCGAACGAAGGGGTCGCGCAGAACCTGAACGCCGACGCGACGTCGATGACCGGTCGCGCCAGCGCGCCGCCGCGTGCGTCCACCGCACCGCTGCACCAGTCGGGCCAGTCGAGCCAGTCCGGCCAGGGCGCCAGACCGGACCACCAGATGCCGGGCCGGCAGTCCCCTACGGCCCGCGGCCCGGCCTCGGAACGGTGACACGGACATGACACGGACACTGCCGCGGACCACAGGGGTTGTCAGAAGTCGGTCAGCGTCAGCCGCGTTTCTACTGGAGTGCCTTCGGTGAGGTTCTCGGCGGTGCGGACCGGCTTCTTGATCGGGAGGACGTAGGCGCCGGTCTTGCTCGGGAACACCGACGTCTGCCACGTGCTCCCACCAACCGTCACCGTGACCCGCACCGACCCGAAGCCCTTCCGCCGGCCCGCGGTCAGCGCCGCGATGTCGTCGCTGATCTCCTCGGGAACGGTGACGAAGTACCAGCTGCCCTCGCCCGGGTACTGCCACAGCGGTGCCGTGAACCGATAGCCCGGCGCCGTCATTCGGTGACCGGGGCGCCGCGGCGAGCCAGGATGGCGGAGGCGGCGTCCAGGAGGATGGCCCGGATCTCGGCGTCCGAGACGCCCAGGTCGAGCTCGGCCGACATCGCGGCGCCGATGGTTTCGACCGCGGCGGCGGCCCGCAACCGGTCGGCGGGCGTCGGATCGGGGCCGGCGAGCCAGAGCTGGAAGCGCCGGGACTGCGCGATCAGGATGTCCAGGTCGTCGCCGAAAGCGGCGAGCACGGCGGCGATGTCGCGCATCAGCGTCGGCCCGGTCGATCGGTGCGCGATGACCACGTCGACGTACGCCGCGAGCAGTTCGCGCTCGTTCTCCGGTGACCACGGGAGATCCTCGACCTTCCGCAGGACGGCGAACACGTCGTCGAGGAACGTTCCGACGATCGCGCGCAGGAGCTCCTGTTTCGACGAGTAGTGGTAGTACAACGACGCCTTGGTGATGCCGACCTGCTCGGCGATCTCCCGCAGGCTGGTCTTGTCGTACCCCTGGCTCGAGAACAGGTCGACCGCGGCGCGGTGGATCGCCGCCTTGGTGTCGCGGGAACTCGTCGCGTGCTGCACGTCACCACCTTCTCACCTTCACTTGCCTACCGACCGGCAGGTAGTCTACCTACCGACCGGCAGGTAGACAGAAAGGTTCTCGGGGTGTTCACCAGACTCGGACGCTTCGTCGTCCACAACCCGTGGAAGGTGATCGCCGCGTGGGTGGTCGCGGCGGTGGCCGTGATCGCGTTCGCGCCGACGCTCGCGGACGTCACCACCAAGGACCAGGCGGCGCTGCTGCCTGACAAGTACGAGTCGGTGCAGGCGCAGAAGCTGGCCGCCGACACGTTCGGCCAGACCAACGACGCGACCGCCAGCATCGTCGTCAAACGCGGGGCCGGCGGCGAGCTGACCGCGGCCGACCAGGCCAAGGTCACCGAGCTCGCAGCCAAGATCACCGCCGCCGAGATCGATCGGGTGACCGCGGCGGTCACCGGCCCGCAGGCGGTCTCGCCCAACAAACAGGTGCAGATCGTCAGCATCGGCCTCAAGGGTGCACCGGACGAGCAGGCGGTGCTCGACGCCGTCCAGAAGGTCCGGGACGTGACCGGGTCCGCGCTCACCGGCGCGGACCTCGAGTACGGCGTGACCGGCGACGCGGCGCTGATGCTCGACAACCAGGACGCGTTCGAGAACGCCTTCATCGTGGTCGGGATCGCGACCGTCGTGCTGATCATCGGCCTGCTGCTGGTGATCTACCGCAGCCCGGTCGCCGCGTTCCTGCCGATCCTCACGGTGGGCCTGGTGGCGGCGATCGCGCCCGGCCTGATCGCGCTGGTCGCGAAGGCGACCGGCCTGCAGGTCACCCAGGATCTGCAGACGATCCTGACCGTCGTGCTGTACGGCGTCGGCACCGACTACATCCTGTTCCTGCTGTTCCGTTTCCGGGAGCGTCTCCGGGTCGGCGAGCAGTCGAAGGAAGCGCTGGTGAACGCGGTCGCGCGGGTCGCCGAGGTGATCGTGTCGGCGGCGGGCGCGATAGTGGTCGCGTTCAGCGCACTGCTGCTCGCGGTGTTCGGCGGGTTCAAGAGCCTCGGCCCGGGGCTCGCGATCGCGGTCGCGGTGATGGCCCTCGCGGCGATCACGCTGGTCCCGGCGGTGGTCTCGCTGCTCGGCCCGAAGGTGTTCTGGCCGTCGAAGTCGTGGCAGAAGACCCCGAAGGGCGCGATGTTCAAGCGGCTCGGCACCTTCACCGCGCGCCGTCCGGCGGTGGTCGCGGCGATCTCGGGCGGTGTGATGGTCGTGCTCGCGCTCGGCTCGCTCGGCATGAAGGTCGACTACGACGCGTTCAGCCAGCTGCCGGACGGCACCGAGTCGGCGCGCGCGATCAAGGACCTGCAGGCGGGGTTCCCGGCCGGCGCGCTGAACCCGACCACGGTGTACGTGCGCAGCACCGACGGCAAGCCGCTCGACCCGGCCGCGCTGACGGCGTACGCCGGGAAGCTCGCGAAGGTCGACGGTGTCGGCGGGGTCCTTCCGGCCGCCGCGGACGGCAGCCCGGCCCTGCTGAGCAAGGACAAGACCGTTGCCCAGATCAACGTCGTGCTCGACGGCGCGCCGTACGCGAACAAGTCGCTCGACCTGGTCGACGGCCCGCTGCGGGACGCCGCGCACGCCGAGGCGCCGGCCGGCACGACCACGCTGCTCGGCGGCGTGACCGCCGGGTACACCGACATCCGGGACGCCAACAGCCGGGATCTCTCGGTGATCTTCCCGGTCGCGGGCGGGCTGATCGCGGTCATCCTCGCGCTGCTGCTGCGGTCGCTGATCGCCCCGCTGATCCTGATGCTCGCGGTGGTGCTGAGCTTCTTCAGCTCGATCGGCGCGACCGTGTTCGTGTTCCAGGGCGCGGCCGGCCACGCGGGCGTGACGTTCTCGCTGCCGATCATGCTGTACCTGTTCGTCGTTGCCATCGGCACCGACTACAACATCCTGATGATCGCCCGGTTGCGTGAGGAGGCCGAGCGCGGGACGGACCCACGGACCGCGGCCGACCGCGCGATCGAGCACGGCGGCCCGTCGGTGGCGGCGGCCGGGCTGATCCTGGCCGGTACGTTCTCGTCGCTGATGCTGGCCGGTATGGCGCTGCTCACCGAGATGGGCTTCTCGGTCGCAGCCGGCATCGTGATCTCGGCGTTCGTGATGTCGAGCTTCCTGGTGCCGAGCGTGATCGCCCTGCTCGGCACCCGCGCCTGGTGGCCCCGCCGCCTGAAGGTCCGGTCGGTGACGCAGGAGCGCGACCTGGAGCCGGTCGGCTGATATAGGTCGGGCGTAGCCCCTTCACGAACACCTCCGGAGGTGTCAGAAGGGACCCATCAGGTTCCTTCGAGGGTCCGGCGTTGGCGC
>NZ_JBSGFZ010000031.1:0-114402 GCF_053603655.1 Kribbella sp. NPDC004138 | reverse complement strand
CGCGCTGCACCTGCCGCGGCAACGCAGGACGACCACGACCAGCCATCACAACACCTCCAGAACTCAGGTGTTGCGACGACCGGCTGAATCCGCCCCATGCGTCGCGGGAGAAAGTGGTTGGTGCGTGCCCAAAGAGCCTGGGGCAGGGCCGGGAAGGCAGCGCAGCCCCGCCCCAGGAGTTCACTGGTGTTGCGGGCGGCGGCGGGTGCGCATCGGGCGTAGATGCGAGTCCATGCGCGCATGTTGCCGACGACCGAGGATGAAGGGACGCGACGTGCGCGTGATCGGCGTGCTCTTCGGGGCCGACAGCTGGATCTCGGTCTGCTGCAGGTTCAGCCGGATCGGGACCTGGTGCCACGGCGACCGCGTCCGGACCAGGACCAGCCGGAGCCGGCCGTCGCGCCGCAGCCGGAGGCCGATCGCGACCGTCGCCACCGCCGGGACCAGACCCGCGAGCATCAGCGCCCACCGGGCACCGAAATGCTGGGCCAGGTAGCCGACCAGCGGTCCGCCGATCGCGCCGCCCCCGATGAAGACCAGGTTGTAGATCCCGGACACCCGGCCGCGCAGGCCGTCCGGAGTGGTCAGCTGGACCATCGACTGGGCCGCGGTCAGGAACATCAGCGTCGCCATGCCCATCGACGCCAGCACCGGGATGAACGTCCACAGCGACGGCTGGAGGGCGGCCAGCACCTCGGTGATCGTGAGCAGGCAGGCGATGCCGATCAGGTTCCGCAGCCGGCTCGGCCGGACGCGGCGCGCCGAGAGCAGCGCGCCGGCGAGGGCGCCGAACGCGACGACCGAGTTCAGCACGCCGTACCCGGACGCGCCGGTGTGGAAGACCCGGTCGGCGAACGCGGTCAGCGTCACCGGCAGGCTGATACAGAACATGCCGTAGATCCCGACCAGCGCGATCGCCCAGCGGACGGCCGGCTCGTGGAACGCGTACCGGACGCCGTCGCGCAGCCCGTCCCGGATCCGCATCCCGGCACTCGCCGTGCGCGCGGCGTGGAACCCGGGCATCTCGCTCTCGCGCATCCGCAGCAGCGCGCTGATCGACGCGAAGAACGTCAGCCCGTTGAGCGCGAACGCCCAGCCGGCGCCGATCGTGCCGAGCAGCAGACCGCCGAGCGCAGGGCCGATCAGGCTGCCGAGCTGGAACGTCGACGAGACCATGCTGATCGCGTTCCGGACCGTGTCCCGCGGGACGAGCTCGGTGACGAACGACTGCCGGGTCGGGTTGTCGACCGCGGTCGCCAGACCGAGGACGAAGGCCATCGTGTAGACGTGCCAGACCTGGACGCTGCCGGTGAAGGCGGTCAGCGCGAGCAGGCCGGCACAGGTGCCCATCGTGATCTGCGTGACGAGCAGGATCTTCCGCTTCGGGAACCGGTCGGCGATCACGCCGCCGTACAGACCGAGCACGAGGGTGGGGAGGAACTGCAGGGCGGTCGTGATGCCGACCGCGGTGGCGCTGCCGGTGAGCGTGAGTACCAGCCAGTCCTGGGCGATGCGCTGGATCCAGCCGCCGGTCGAACTGACCAGCAGTCCGCTGACCAGGAGGCGGAAGTTGCGGACCCGCAGTGCGCTGAAGGTGTCCTTGAAGCCCGGGCGGCGCTGCTCCCGGAGCTTGCTGGTGGAGTCGGTGGGGCGGTGCAGATGGAAGTCGGTGGACGGGACGGTGCCGGTGGCCCGGGAGGTCAAGAGCGATCCCTACGCGAGTGAACTGGTCAGGGGAGGACAGGTCCATCCTCAGGGGTGAGTGCTGGATTCCCCCAGCGAATTACTCCTATTAGTCTTATTGCGTCACGTAATGGGAGGTCTATCGATGTACGACCCGGACCAGTTGCGCACGTTCCTGGCGGTGGCGCAGTCGCTCAGCTTCACCCAGGCGGCCGAGCGGCTGGGCATCCGGCAGCCGACCGTGAGTCAACATGTGCGCAAACTCGAGACGGCCGTCGGGCGGCCGCTGTTCGTCCGGGACACCCGCACCGTCACGCTGACCGCGGACGGGGAGGCGATGGCCGGGTTCGCGCGGACCATCCTGGCCGCGCACGAGGAGGCCGCCGGGTACTTCACCGGCTCGGAGCTGCGCGGCCGGCTGCGGTTCGGCGTGACCGACGACCTGGCGCTCACGCCGCTGCCGAAGATCCTGCGCGACTTCCGCCAGCTGTACCCGCGGATCGACCTCGAGCTGACCGTCGCCCAGAGCCCGAACCTGCTCCGCCGCGTCGAGTCCGGGCACCTCGACCTCGCCTACGTGAAGCACGGCGCCGGCGGCGGCTACGAGCCGAACGGCCGCCTGGTCCGGCGCGACCCGCTGGTCTGGGCCGGGATCGCGGGGACCCGGATCGCCCCCGACGGGCCGGTGCCGCTGGTCGCCTACCAGGCGCCCTCGCTGAGCCGGTCGCTCGGTGTGCAGTCCCTCGAGCAGGCCGGCCGGACCTGCCGGATCACGTGCATCGTGCGCGGCGTCAACGGCGTACTCGCGGCCGTCCGGGCCGGGCTCGGCATCGCGATCTTCGCCCGCTCGCTGATGCCCGCCGACCTGGTCGAGCCCCCGCCCGGCGCCGGGCTGCCCGAGTTGCCGTCCATCGACCTGGTGCTGATCACGAACCCGCGCGCCGCCAAGGAGCCCGCGGAAGCGCTCACCGCCGCGATCCTCGGCAGCAACGCACCACTCAAGCCCGACGCAGGCTGAGAGCGGGAGCTCGACAGGAGGTGTCCGGCCGGCCGCGCCGCAGCCACGCTCAGCCGACCGCCCGCGGCGCCGCAGTGGACGTATACGTACTGTCGAGCTGCCGGTCAGACGAGGGCGTCGCCGCGGAGGACCAGCGAGATGACGCTGACCGCGGCGATCGCGATCGTGATCAGGAACGGTGCGTTGCGCCAGAGCAGGATCGTGACGAGCAGGGCGGCGACCAGCGCGAGGGCGATCCAGCCGATGACGCCGATCGCGCCGGCCGGGGCGACGACCAGCAGGCCTGTCGCGGCCGCCAGCGGGAGCGGCGCGAGCAGCCGGGCGTAGGAGCCGAGGCGCTGCGGCCAGCCGCGGACACCGGTGGCCAGGTCGTCGGCCAGATCGGGTACGACGTTTGCCAGATGGGCACCGACCCCTAGAAGTGCACCCGCCGCTGTCGCCCACCACGGCGCCCAGACCTGCGCGGTCCCGAGCGTCACGAACGAGGGCAGTGCGCCGAACGCCACGGCGTACGGGAGCCACGAGATCACGGTGGACTTGAGCCCCAGGTTGTACGCCCAGGCGCAGGCGACGAACAGCAGGTGCATCAGTCCGGCCGCGATGCCGTTGGCGAGGGAGAGCGGAACGGTGACGACCAGCATGACGCCCGCACCCACCGCAAGCGTCCGGCGACTCACCAGTCCACGCACCACGGGCTTGTCCCGTCGGTTCACAATGGTGTCGCGGGCGGCATCTATCGCGTCATTGCTCCAGCCGATCGAGAGGTGGCCGGTGAGGATCGTTGCTGCGACGAGGAGACACCCGGCCGGACTTCGCCCGGTCGACCATGCGACGGCCGTGACCAGGGCGGTGACGGCGACGGTCGGCCCCGGATGGCAGGCGAGAGCCAGACCCTCGGCGGTCCGCAGTGCTCTCACCGATGTAACGATGCCACGATGACGCGGATCGCAGCGGTCCGGCCCGCGCTTCCGCCGTACCGCTATCCGCAGTCGGCGCTAACGGACGCGTTCGCCTCGATGTGCCTGTCCGACGGCCGCGGTACGGCGCTGCTCCGCCGGCTGCACGCGAACGCCGGGGTGTCGCACCGGTATCTCGCGCTGCCGCTGGAGCAGTACGCCGCGCTCGACGACTTCGGCGCGGCGAACGACGCGTGGATCGCGGCCGCGGTCGACCTCGGCGCCGAAGCGGTCGCGGGAGCGGTCAAGGACGCCGGGCTGACACTCGACGACGTCGACCTGCTGATGTTCACCACGGTGACCGGCGTGGCGGCGCCGTCGATCGACGCACGGGTGGCGGTGCGGCTGGGCTTGCGTGAGGACGTGAAACGACTGCCGTTGTTCGGGCTCGGGTGCGTCGGGGGAGCGGCCGGCATCGCGCGACTGCACGACTACCTGACGGCCTGGCCTTCGCATGTCGCCGTCCTGCTGTCGGTCGAGCTGTGTTCGCTGACGTTGCAGCGCGACGACGCGTCGTTGCCGAACCTCGTCGGCGGGGCGTTGTTCGGGGACGGCGCGGCGGCGGTCGTGATGACGGGATCGGAGCATCCGGCGGCCTCAGGTCCGTCGGTGGTGGCGACGCGTTCGCGGTTGTACCCGGACTCGGAGCGGGTGATGGGGTGGGATGTCGGAGCGGGCGGGTTCCGGATCGTGCTCGGGGCGGACGTGCCCGAAGTGGTCCGGACCTACCTCGGCGGCGACGTGCGGGAGTTCCTCGGCTCGGCCGGGCTGACGGTGCCGGAGATCGGGACGTGGGTGAGCCATCCGGGCGGCCCGAAGGTGCTCGAGGCGGTCGCGGAGACGCTGTCGTTACGGCCGGGGGCGCTGGACGTAACCTGGAAGTCGCTCGATGCGGTCGGCAACCTGTCGTCGTCCTCGGTGCTGCACGTCCTCGGTGACACCATGAAGCTGGATCCTGCTGGTCCCGGACTGTTGCTGGCGATGGGGCCGGGTTTCTGTTCGGAACTCGTCCTGCTGGAGTGGTGATGTACGGCTGGTACTTGGGTTTGGTGCTGCTGGTCGCCGCCGAGCGCGTCGCGGAGCTGGTGGTGTCGCTGCGCAACGCGCGGTGGAGCTTCGCGCGGGGCGGTGTGGAGTCGGGGCGCGGGCATTACCCGTTCATGGTCGCCCTGCACACGTTGTTGCTGGCGGCGTGCATGGTGGAGGCGTTGCACCGGCCGTTCATTCCGTGGCTCGGCTGGACGATGTTCGTGGCGGTGCTGCTGGCGCAGGGGCTGCGGTGGTGGTGCATCGCGGTGCTCGGGCATCAGTGGAACACCCGCGTGATCGTCGTACCCGGTCTCCACCTGGTCGCCCGCGGCCCGTACCGCTGGCTGCGACACCCGAACTACGTGGCGGTCGTGCTGGAGGGCATCGCCCTGCCGCTGGTCCACACGGCCTGGGTGACGGCGCTGGTGTTCACGGTGCTGAACATCCCGCTGCTGGCTGTGCGGATCCGGACCGAGAACGCGGCCCTGAAATCCGCCCTCGTGCCGTGAACCGAATGCGGCCCGATGTCGATCTGCTGGTTGCCGGCGCCGGGCCGGCCGGCGCTGCTGTCGCCATCCGCGCGGCCCTGGCCGGCCTGTCGGTTGTCGTCGTCGAGCCCCGCTCGGCCCCGATCGACAAGGCCTGCGGCGAAGGCATCGCCCACAGCGCGGTCTCGTACCTGTCCCGCCTGGGCGTGGAACTCACCGGCCGCCCGTTCCACGGAATCCGCTACCTCGACGACGCCCACTCCGTCGACGCCCTGTTCACCGCGGGACCCGGCCTCGGAGTACGCCGTACCACCCTCCACGCGGCCCTCATGTCCCGGTTGGCATCTCTGAACATCCCCGTCATCCCCACCCGGGTGGGCCCGATCACCCAAACGCCGGACTTGGTAACCGCCGGCGGCCTGACCGCCCGCTACTTGGCAGCTGCGGACGGCCTCCACTCACCCATCCGCCGCCAGCTCGAGTTGTGTGGTGGAAGTTCTGGTGAGGTACGACGCGGTCTGCGGCAGCACTTCCAGGTACCGCCCTGGACCGATCTCGTCGAGGTCTACTGGTCAAAGCTGGGGGAGGCCTACGTGACACCTGTGGCCGACGATCTCGTCGGCGTCGCGATCCTCACCTCGGCCCGCGGCACCTTCGACTCGCACCTCGACGCCTTCCCGGCCCTGAAGCGTCGCCTGGGCGACGCCCCGGCGGCAAATGCTGTGATGGGTGCCGGCCCGCTCCGCCAACGCGTCCGCGCCCGCACCGCCGGCCGGGTCCTGCTCGTCGGTGACGCCGCCGGGTACGTCGACGCGCTGACCGGCGAAGGTATCGCCGTCGCGCTCCGGACGTCCGCCGAACTCGTCGACTGCCTCCGCGCCGACCGCCCGCAGGACTACGAGGCCGCCTGGCGCCGTGTCTCCTGGGAGTGCCGCCTGCTCACCGCGTCGTTGCTGTGGGCCCGCAACCGCCCGCTCCTCGCGCCGCGCATCGTCCCCGCCGCGGCCGTCCTGCCGGGTGTCTACCGCACCATCGTGAACAGGTTGTCCTAGGCAACGTCCGGAAATACCGCGGGGCCCGGCGATCGCTCAGACAACCGCCGGGCCCACGGGTGGCCCGAGCTTCCTGGTGAAAAGCTCGGACCCGCAGCCTTTCCGGCCTCCTGGTGAAAGGTCGGACCTGCTGACAAGGAAGACTCTGTCAGGCGGATGTTGCCCAGCAGTTGCCGGAATATGAAGCCTTGTTACATGGACCTGTGGCGTAGATCTCAGTGTTCTGTACGCACCGCGGCGATCTGCAATTGCAGGGCCAACCGCTCCCGCGGATCCGACAGGTCCAGCGCGGCGATCTCCCCGATCCGTTTCATCCGGTGCCGCAACGTGTTGGTGTGCACGTGCAGTTCTCGCGCCGCCCGCTGCGGCTGCCCCGGAAAGTCCAGCCACGCCTGCAACGTTTCCACGTAGCCCGTGTCGTGCTCGATGTCGTGCCGCAGCAGCGTGGCGAGCGGACCATCCATCTTGGTGGTATCAAGCGACGTCACCGCGCGGTGCACCGTCAGCACGTGCCACGCCTCCTCGACCCGCAACGCCGGCCCCGGTGCGACACCCCGCCGTACCAGTCCCAGCAGCTCGACAGCCTCGGCCCGTGAGCTCGGCAGATCGGCCGGACCGCGCGCGGGACCGCCCGCCGCGACGTAGGTGCCGGGTGCTTGCTCCAGCACGAGTTTCTGCAGCCAGTTCCAGGACCCCGGCCCGTCGGAGTCCGTGACGACGGCGAGCACGGTCCCGTCGAGGTCAGCCAGCTGCGGCTCGCTCCACCCGTGCCGACGACCGGTCGACTCCCACAGGTCCAGCTGCTGCGGTACGTCGTACCCGTCGGGCGACCCCAGCGCGACAACCCGCCACGGCTGCGGCGGGAGCCGTACGTCGATCGGGTTGTCCGGCGAGAACTGCCGCAGGATCGTCCGCAGCCGGTCGATCGCACTCCGCCGCGCCACGTCGGCCTGTGCGCGCAGCCGCAACAAGTGCAACGCGAGGACGGACGCGGCGTTGCTGAGCTCGGTCGTGACCGCATCACTGACCGGACCGTCGACAACGGCCCAGATAGAACCCAGCCACTCACCACCAGCTCGGACCGGTACGACGAGGCGCGGGCGGATGCCGTTCGGTCCGGCTGGCACCAGGAACGGTTCACTGGACCGTGCGAGCCGTCGGAAGATGCCACGGGCCCGGAAATGCGCGATCACCTCGGGCGGCACCCGGCGTCCGACGATGGTCGACACCCGCGCCGGGTCGGTGAAGTCCTGACCGGAGGAGTACGCCAAGACCCTGGACTGGTTGTCCTCGATCGTCACGGGTGCGTCGACGATCGCAGCGGCGGCATCTGCCAGCGCGAAGAGCTCTTGATGGACACCGGCGTCTCCGGCGGCGGGAGAGTCCGGTGCGGCCGCCCGGTCGAGTACGCCGCGGAGCAGCCAGACCACGTGCGCCCAGGTGACGCTCGGCTGCAGTGCGACCAGTGTTAGGACTTCCCGCTCCGCCGCGGCGACAACAGCCGGCTCGTGCGCCAACGCCGTACGCAGAACCACTCCGGACGCGTTGCCGGCGGCGCAGCGCTCCACAAGCTCCACAGCGTCCTCTGCGTCGCGCAGACCGAGTCCGAGCACCAGATCGCCCGGCTGACCGGTCGCGGGCTCCTGTGGGTCGGCCAGGAACACGTCCCGGACCTCGCTGTCGCCTTTGCCGGGCACCACGACCTCGAACAGCGCAGGACCGACAGCCACGATCAGATCGGAGGAGGAGGCCATGAGGTTATTGTGCGCCGAGCACAGTCATTTGTCGCCGATATGGTGTGATCGCACCATGACAGCCGCTCGCGGCGGCCCCACCATCGATACATGACCACAGCTGGATCCACTCACCTCGTCCCCGATCGCGTCGCCGTCGTCGGCGCGGGCATGGTCGGCCTGGCCACCGCCTGGTTCCTCCAGGAGGCGGGCGTCGAGGTGACCGTGCTCGACCGTGAGGGTGTCGCCGCGGGCGCGTCCTGGGGCAACGCCGGCTGGCTGACCCCCGGCCTGGCCACCCCGCTGCCGGAACCAGCGGTCCTCAAGTACGGCGTCCGTGCGGTGCTGAGCCCCTCCTCGCCGGTGTACGTCCCGCCGACCGCGAGCCCGCGGCTCCTCACGTTCCTCACCCGCTTCGCTCGCAACAGCACCGCCGGCCGCTGGAAGACCGCGATGGACGCGCTGGTCCCGATCAACCGGCAGGCCCTGACCGCCTTCGACTTCCTGGCCGAGGCCGGCGTCGAGGCGCAGACGTACGAGGCCAAGTCGTTCCTGGCGGCGTACCGGACCGTCGAGGAGCGCACGGTGCTGCTCGAGGAGATCGAGCAGATCCACGCCGCCGGCCAGGGCATCGAGTTCGAGGCGATCAGCGGTGACGACGCCCGCGAGATCGAGCCGTCGCTGTCCGACCAGATCGGCGCCGCGATCCGGCTGCACGGGCAGCGCTTCATCAACCCCGGCGACTACGTCGGCCTGCTCGCCGACGCGGTGCGCGCCCGCGGCGGGAAGATCATCAGCGGCGTCGACGTGCGCGACATCGTCGACGAGATCCGCGGTGTCCGCCTCGTCACGGGCGACGGCGAGACCGACTCGTTCGACGCGGTCGTGATGGCGACCGGCGCGTGGCTCGGCGACCTGGCGCGGCAGTACGGCGTGAAGACCATCGTCCAGGCGGGCCGCGGGTACAGCTTCAGCGTGCCGATGGCGCACGTACCGGCCGGCCCGGTGTACTTCCCGGCGCAGCGGATCGCCTGCACGCCGCTGGGGGACCGGCTCCGCGTCGCGGGGATGATGGAGTTCCGCAAGCCCGGGGCGAAGCTCGACCCGCGCCGGATCAACGCGATCGTCGAGGGCGCCCGGCCGCTGCTGCGGGACGCCGACCTGGACGCGCGGACCTTCGAGTGGGTCGGGCCGCGGCCCTGCACCCCGGACGGCCTGCCGCTGATCGGCGCGACCGCTTCGCCGCGGGTCTTCGCCGCCGGCGGGCACGGCATGTGGGGCATCACGCTCGGCCCGATCACTGGGCAGCTGCTGGCCGAGACCATCACCACCGGCCGCACTCCGGAGGAGCTGCGTCCCTTCAACCCGCTCCGCTGACGACCTGGAGGGGCTCCAGCGACGTGGCCCCTCCGTCCCGCTGATCGTGTAGCGCTTTCGGTGACCCTCCTCGGGCAGCCACCTCACCTGCCCGCCACCACCCGGCCACCACGACGCCGCTCCGGTCAGCCCCGAGAGCGGGCCCTGGCGACCTTTCTCCTGCCCAGGGCCCGCTCTTTTCTGTCGGTGGGCTGTGGGACGGTGCTGCCATGGTGCTCAGGTGGTACACGGTCGTGATCGATTGCCACGACGTCCGCAAGCAGGCGGCCTGGTGGGCCGAGGCGTTCGGCTGGAAAACGATCATCGAGACCGACGACGAATGTGTGAACGTGCCGGGCTGGCTCGAGCTGGACACCGTCATCGCGTGGGAGCGGATCGGCCCCGGCATGGTGTTCGTCCCGGTGCCTGAGGGCAAAACGGTCAAGAACCGTCTGCACCTCGATTTCGCCCCGCACACCAGCCAGGACCGCGACGCCGAGATCGCCCGCCTCGAAGCTCTGGGCGCCCGACGCGTGGACGTCGGCCAGTCGGAGGAGTCCACCTGGACCGTCCTCGCCGATCCTGAGGGCAACGAGTTCTGTGTCCTCAGCTCTCGCGACTACTGAGCCACGTGCTCAGGACCGAATTCACGGTAGCCCCGGACCGCATCCCCGAGCTGACCGCGTTGATGCGGACGGCCTGGTGGATGACGGACCGCACTGCCGCCGATGTCACTCACCTGCTGGACCACTCGGATCTGCTCTTCGCCATCACCCATGAGTCGACGGACCAGTTGGCCGGCTTCGCGCGAGTCCTCACCGACTACGCGCACATCGCCCTACTCCTCGACGTCATCGTCGCCGAGCCTCATCGCGGCTCCGGCGTCGGCGCCGCGCTGCTCGACGCCGTGGTCACCCACCCGGCGCTCGCCGACGTCCGCAGCCTCGAGTTGGTCTGCCAGCCCGAGCTGTTCCCGTTCTACGCCCGCTGGGGCTTCACCACCGAGGTCGGCACGTCCCACCTGATGCGCCGTACGACCGACCCCCGCCTCGGACACAACAGATCCGGGAGCTCGAGCTGAGCTCCCGGATCTGTGGGGGTTGTGTCAGTGAGTGTGCGGCTCGGACCCGTGCTCTGCCTCGTGGGCGGCGATCTGGGACTTGACCTCTTCCATGTCGACCGCGCGCAGCTGGCCGATCAGGTCCTCCAGGCTCGCCGCCGGCAGCGCACCGGCCTGCGAGTACAGGACGACGCCGTCGCGGACCGCCATCAGGGTCGGGATGGACCGGATCTGGAAGGCCTGCGCCAGCTCGACCTGAGCCTCGGTGTCGACCTTGCCGAAGGTGATGTCACCGTGCGTCTCGGACGACTTCTCGAACACCGGCCCGAACATCTTGCACGGGCCACACCACTCTGCCCAGAAATCCACCAGCACCAGGCCGTCGCTACCGACCACCTCGTTGAAGTTCTCCTGGGTCAGCTCGACCGTTGCCACTACGACCTCCGAAAGTAGATGAGTACGACGTAGTCAACACCGACCGCCCCCGGACTTGTTCCCGCGCCGCGGCGGCCGCCGTACGGAGATCCCGTACGGCGTACGGCGTGCCCGGAATGCGGAGTCTCGTATGTGACCTGGGCCACGTTGTCAGATGGGCATGTCGACGAAGGGTGACGCGTAGTCCTTGACCTCGTCGAGGATCGACGCGGCGGCCTCGGGGGTCAGGTCGGCCCGCTCGCGCTCTGCGACGATCATCTGCTGCAGCAGCCGGGTCTCACCCGCCGTAGCCAGGCCGGTGATCTCCGGATGACCGTTCAGCAGCCAGGCGGTCGCGGCGGTGATGTAGCGCTGCTCGTCGAACGGCCGGTACCACGTGTCGTACGACTTCTGCTCGCCTTCGGCCCAGTTCCGCCGGGCGATCATCTTGATCGTCATCAGCGCGGCGTCCGACGCCTTGACCGCGTCCACGAGGGCGGCGTAGTCGGCGGCGTACTGCGGATCCGTCGACAGCTTGTAGTTGAGCGGCGTGAGCACGCTGTCGAAGTCGAACCGGCGCAGTCCCTCGGTGTGCACCGACGGCGCCTGCGCGGTGTGGCCGGTGATCCCGATCGCCCGGACCATGCCTTCGTCCTTGGCCCGGATCGCGGCTTCGAGCGATCCGCCGTTGCCGGTCACGAGATCGAGGTTCTCCAGGTCGCAGACGGCGTGCATCTGGATCAGGTCGACATGATCGGTCTGCAGCCGCTCGAGCGACCGGTTGATCTCGCTCCAGGCCTCCTCGAACGTCCGGCGGCCGGTCTTGGTGGCGAGGAAGATGCGGTCCCGGATCTCCGGCATCCGGGGGCCGAGGCGCAGCTCGGCGTCGCCGTAGTCGGCGGCCACGTCGAAGTGGTTGAGGCCGGCGTCGAGGGCTTCCTGGATCGACGCGTCGGCGCGATCCTGGTCGACGCCGCCGAGCGACGCGGCGCCGTAGATCAGTACCGAGCTCTGGTGGCCGAGCCTGCCCAGTCGGCGAGTTTCCATCCTGGTCCTCCAGGGGTAGCAGGGGTCACTCCGACCTTATGCCCGCGACCGCCGTCGGCAAGCGGTTGTCCACAGCCGAATTTGACCCCGTCGGCGCGGGAGAGTTTTCCACAGGGTGACCATCGGATCGGTTACTATGCGTGATCAGGAGTGCGTTCTTTTATCATGCTCTTCGCACGGATTTTCGAACCTGTCCGCGGCGTGTGGCATGGTGTGCGCTGCCCGGCCGACCCGAGCGGGCATGGGAGAGGAGCTATGACGACGGTACCGAAGGTGTCACTCTTGGCCGGGAACTGTGACGGCGAGGATGGCACTGCCCGCGAGCGGGGTAACAGTATGGCTGCGGGGAGCGATGGACCATCGGGATCCTGGCTTCAGGTCTCCCGGAGGGCGGTTGCTTGCCGTATCCTCCCGGCTACTGTCCGCGTAACTGCTGTCTGAGGGGCGGGTAGGGATGAGTTGGTGGCGAACGGTACTGAATCTGCCGCCAAAAGGTGAGCATTGGTCGGACCAGCGCCGGACCAGGAAGCCGGGCAAAGGACGCCCGCAGAGCACCGCGCCGGAGTGGTGGGCCCACCCCGGCGGTCCGGTGTCACCTACCCCTCGCCAGGCGCAGGGGGTCGCGGCGCAGTACTCCGCTCCACAGAGCCAGACCCCGCCGACCCAGGGCCCGCCGCCCGGCGGCGTGATGGCTCCTCCTCGTCGTCCAGGTCCCCAGCGCCCGTCCGAGACCCCGCAGCAGGAGCCGGGCCGCCGCACACCCGAACGTTTGAAACAGCGTTCGCCGCATGGTTCGCACCCGGCGGCCGGACCGGCCCGCGAGGTGCTGGAGCCCGGGCAGACACCTTGGTCGACCGAGCCGGAGTCCTCGTTCTCCACCTGGGCCCGGCGGTTCTTCCGCGGCCTCGTGGTCGTCGTGCTGCTGCTGGCCGCGATCAGCGGTATCCGCTCCTGGATCGCCCCGAACAAGAAGCCTGAGACGGTCGTCAGCGGACAGAGCAACTTCCCGGCCGCCGACGCGAGCGCGGTCGCGACGCGGTACGCGATCTCGTACCTGACCTGGGACGAGAACAACCCGGACGCCCGTCCGGCGCAGATAGGTCTCGACCTGGCCTCCGGTCTGGACAGCCGCGCGGGCTGGAACGGTCGCGGCAAGCAGACCGCCGACGTGGCGTATCCGGGGGAGGTCAAGGCCGACGCCAACGGCGTCACGGCCGTGGTCGACGTCCGTGTCCGGGTGTACACGTTCACCCGGCAGGGCAAGAACTGGGCCGCCGGGCCGATCACCTGGGAGCGCATCTCGGTGCCGGTCGCACGGACCACGTCCCGGGTGGTGGTCAGCGGGCCGCCGACGTTCGTCCCGGACGAGCGGGCGCCGCTGCCCAGCAACATGCCGGACGCCGGCAAGCCCGACGAGGACCTCACCACGGCGACCGAGAAGGACGCGGAAGCCTTCTTCTCGGCGTATGCGGAGTCCGACAACAAGGTGTCCGCGGTGACCGCGCCGGGCTCCACGATCCGCAGCCTCAACGGTGCGGTGAAGTTCGGTGAACTGAAGGACTGGCAGGTGTACGCCGGCAACGACGACGAGCGGCGGGCGACCGCCGCCGTCACCTGGAACGGCGTGGGTGATACCACGCTGGACCAGACCTACACGCTCACGCTGAGGCGTACTGTCGCCACGGACGGAGCACAGCGATGGCAAGTGGCTGCCGTCGGATGAATCCAGCGACTGGCCATCGGATGACCGAAGCAACAAGGGAGACACCGCAATGATGACGCACGAACTGGCCGCGAGCGTGGTTCAGCTTGCTCTGCCCATGGCTGATCCGAATGTTCCCACCGGCGCGGACTTCAAGGACTGGGTCCTGGTCATCGCGGGGAACATCTTCATCGCCATCCTCGTGCTGCGCGCCATCGGTCACTACTTCAAGCGCGAGTGGGGCGAACTGTTCGGCCATATCGCGGCCGGGGTGCTGGTCGGTGGGCTGATCTACGCCAACAACCAGACGATCAACGTGCTCAAGGGCTTTTGGGGATTGCTCTCCGGGGGTAATTGATGCGCGTCGGCCGTACCCTTACCCACCACTTCGAGATCGAGACCCGGCAGTACGACCTGCTCGGGATCGACCTCGGAGAAGGCGCCCGGCGCCGGATGATCATCTTCGGTGCGGTGGTCATCCTGCTCTGGGTCGCGTTGCTGTTCCCGTTCGTCGGCGTACCGCAGAAGCCCACCGTCAGTCTGTACATCGTGCCGCCGTTCGTCATCACCGCGTTCGGCTGGCGGTCCGGCAAGTTCCACGAACGGCGCCGGCGGGTGACCGAGTGGGCGTTGTCGGTGCGGTACGCGTTGCGGGCGCACCGCCCGATCATCGGCCTGGGCGCCCGGGCCGCCGACAAGTCGGAGTACCTGCCCTGGCGGGAACGCATCTCGACCCGGAAGGTGGCCGACCTGGCCAAGGCCCGGGTCACGCCGGAGTGGGAGCGCGAGGTCGTCGTGGAGGTCGACCCGAGGGTCCGCGCGGGTGCGGACATCACCGTCAACCAGCGGGCCCGCCTGCTGGGATCTGATTACGTACAACGGGTGAGTCGCAGGACGTCGTCAGGGAAGGGCCGCGAATGAAGATCGCTGACAAGCTCTTGAACCTGGTGGGGGTCGGCCGCGAGCGCGGCTTACCGCCACCTCGTCTTGTTGCTATCGCCGACGGTCTGCTGGTGACCGAGCGCAGCGCCGAGGCATGGTTCCTGATCTCGGTGGCGAACACCGACCTGGCCACCGAGGCCGAGCAGGACGCCGCCCTGGACGCCGCGGTCAGCGCCGCGGCGACGATCCTCGGCGACCGGCTCAGCCACCTGAAGGTGGTCTGGGGCCGATCGACCGGTCAGGACTACATCGACTCGGTCGGCGGCCACTACCGGCTCGGCGACCACGAGGCGTGGGCGCAGACCCGGGCCGACCGGATCGACGAGATGCGGATGCCCGAGCGGTACGTCGCGCTCGGCGTCCATCTGTCCGACCGCGACCCAAGGGCGACGGCCCAGGTCCGCGGCTCGATCAGCGACGCGCTCGGTACGACTTCGTGGCGGGTCAGTGCGCGCGAGCTCGCGCACCTCGACGAGCGGGTGCGCAAGCTCGCTCGTCAGCTCGGCTCGACCGTCTGGCGGGCGCACACCGCGCCGGCGGAGGTGATCTCCTGGCTGATCAGCCGCGAGATGCACCGCGGCGCGGTCGCGGCTCCGCGCCGTGGTCTGATCACCGGCGCCTCACTCGCCCGGCTGACGTCCGGGCGCGTCGTGCCGTACACCGACCACCTGCGGATCTACGACACGCGCGGCCAGGTCGCGGCGTACACGTCGGTCCTGGCGATGACCGACTTCCCCGAGGAACTCGAGACACCGGGCGCGGGGGAGTGGCTGCGGACCCTGTCCGAGATCAAGGCGATCGACGACGACGGCGAGGAGATCGACGTCACCGTCGAGGCCTCGGTCCGGTTCCGCGTACTGACGAAGAAAACCGCGCGCCACCTGGTCGACGAGACCCGGAAGAGCGCGAAGGAACAGCGACGCTCGGCCGCCAAGGGCACCGCGGAGGAGACCGCCGACGAGATCGTGGAGACCGAGCGCGTGATGCGCGAGGTCAAGCGCGACATCAACCGGAGCGGTCTGACCCTGGTCGAGGATCACCCACGTCTGCTGGTCAGCGCGGACACCCGCGAAGACCTCGAGGCGTATGTCGACGCGGTCATCGCGCACTATGCGGACCGCGGCATCACTGTCGCCACCGGCGCCGACGAGCAGCGCGACCTGTGGCTGGAGTCCTTGCCGGGCGACCAGTTGCGCGTTCCCGACCTCGGGCACGTGCGGGAGTCGACCGCGTTCTTCGGGTCCTGGTTCTGGGGCGGTGCGTCGATCGGTGACGCCACTGGACCGGCCATCGGCTATCTGACCGGCTCCACTCCCGGTCTGGTGCGTTTTGACGCCGCGGCCGGTTCTGCGCTCGGTGACGCGACCACAACGCTGTTCCTAGGCCGGTCCGGTCGAGGGAAGACGACTGCCGCGATGATGGGCGGTCTGGACTCGGCGTTCGCCGGTGCGTGGGTGCCGCTGCTGGACCTGAAGGGCGACGCCGCTGGTGTGTCAGCAGTCGCCGCCGAGTACGGCGTACCGACTGCTGTCATCGAGATCACCGCGCAGTTCTCCGGTGCTGCCGACCTGCTGCGGGTGCTGCCCGTCGACGACGCGTTGCTGCAGGCACCTTCCCAGCTGATGCTCCTGCTGCCGCCGCATCTGCGTGGTGCCGCTGAGGCCCCGGTCGTCGCGGCGACACGTGCGGAGATCCAGTCGCCCGACCCCTCCTCGTGGGGCGTCATCCAGCGGCTGTGCAACGCCGAAGAGGAAACCGTACGCACGGTCGGCTTCGCACTGCGCGACCTGGTCGAGACAGGCCTCGGCTCCGTCGTTGCCGGCCCGCCGTCCGGCCTGTCCTCCCTGACCACCAACCCCGGCCTCTGGGTCGTCCAGATGCCCGGCCTGACCCTGCCGTCACCCGAGTCGGCGCCCGAGTCCTGGTCCCCGATCGAACGCGTCGGCATGGCCTGCCTCCGCGGCTGCCTGGCCTGGATGATCCGTACGACGGGCCGCCGCGAGTTCCGCGGCCGCTCCAAGGTCGTCATCGTCCCCGAGGTCCACCTCCTGACGAAGACCCCCGACGGCGCGTCCTTCCTCGACTACATCGCCCGCGTCGGCCGCGCCCTCGGCGCCTCCCTGGTCCTCGACACCCAGGACCCCGCGTCGATCCTCAAACTCCCCGGCCTCGTCGAGCAGATCACCACCCTGTTCGCCTTCAGCCTCCGCTCCCGCGAACAGGTCGACTCCCTCCTGGAACTACTCGGCCGCCCGCAGACCCCGCCGTACCAAACCCTGGTCCGAGGCATCAACACCGCCGCCAACGGCAAATCCATCCGCCACGGCCACTGCATCATGCGAGACCGCTGGGACGAGGTAGCCACAGTCCAGATCGACATCCCCAGCCAACAAGTAGCAGCCCTCCTCCGCACCACCCCGGAATCCGAACACAAGGCCCAACCGGCCCCGGTCCTCCCCGACTACGAGCCCGAAGACCCGTTCGCCGACGACGAGGAGCTCTACGAGCCGGCCTCCTCCGCCCACGCCCAAGCCGAGGCCGCACACCTGCAGCCCTCACCGCAAGACACCCCCACCCAACCGACGCCGCCGTCCACGGCTCCCACGCCTTCCACGCCTTCCACGCCGATGTCGATCCAACTGGCACCCGCTGAGACGCCCACACCCGAGCCCGCGCCCACCGCAAAGCCCGCAGCCGCCAACGCGCCTGCTCCCCAGCAGACACCACCCCCTGCCGCCGTAGCCCAGCAGAACGGCCATCCCCCCATCCCCAACGGCCAAGACCACAACGAGGACCACAGCTACCCCCTCCGCTACGAGTCCCCGATCGGCCCCGACGAGGTCTACGACCAGGAGGCCGACGAGGCCGCCTACAACGAAGCCATGTACCCCGCCTACGACACCAAAGAGCCACCCCCCAACGGCTCCGACCAAGAAACCCCCAGCGGCAAGGAGCACGTCGCATGAGATGGCAGCGCCGCACCCGCACGGCGCTAACCGTCCTCGCGATTTCGGTGATTGTCAGTACGCAGGTCGCCCTCGCCGCCGATCCCAATCAGCAGACAACTCCGGCAGGCTTTGCCGACCTGCTGCCCACGCCCGACCTGACGCACGGCGATACGAGAACACTCTTCGAGCAATACAATCCGATGGCCTACACCCTCGATTACGAAGGTAGCCTCCGGGATCCGCTCAGGCCGATCTTCAACTCGTTCGCGCAGTTGCTGATGCTGTTCGTTGTTGCCGCTACCAGGGCTGCGATATCGATCGGGTGGTGGCTGTTCTCGTTCACGGACATCAAGCCGCTGATGAATGCAACATCGGGCGCGATCGGCGGAATCAGTGGCCAACTGACCGGATGGCTGCTGCCATCAGCCCTCGCGTTCGGTGCAATTGCGGCATATGTCCACCGCAAGTCCAGTGGCACCGCGTTCGGCCAGTTGGTCTGGGTATTTGCTGCTGGCCTGCTCGCCGTCAGTTTGGCGTTCGGAGCCACCACCTGGCTCAAGGGTGTCGACGGTGCACGCCAGGTTGGAGCACAGACGGTCATGGGTGCATCGGATCAAATTCTGGGCAAGCCGATGAAATCGCCCATCGAAATGGATGAGCCGGCGTTTCCTGGATCTAGCAGGGACACGATGTTGCGCAAGTCTGGTGATGCCGCGTGGCGAGGATTCGCGGCAACGCCGTGGTGTATCGCAGAATTCGGA
The DNA here is from genome assembly GCF_053603655.1 of Kribbella sp. NPDC004138. Classification (NCBI taxonomy): domain Bacteria; kingdom Bacillati; phylum Actinomycetota; class Actinomycetes; order Propionibacteriales; family Kribbellaceae; genus Kribbella; species Kribbella sp. NPDC004138. The sequence goes on along the minus strand of NZ_JBSGFZ010000031.1, from coordinate 96,213 downwards.
TCGATCGAAGCCTGTAAGCGCTACGGGAAGGGAATGCTTGATATCGGCGTAGACTCCGACAAGCGACTTGACTACATCAACGAGCAGGTCACGAAGGGCGAAGGGAGCGGCGACGCTCCGACGGTGAAGTGGGCGAAGGGCGAGAATCCCTTCGGCCGGGTCGGTGTACTGGTCGTCGCAGCTGTCGCGGCCGCGATGTTCGCCTTCCTGACGATCGGTTTGGCCACGACCGCCTTGATGGCCTTCGTTGGATGCCTTCTCCTGCTGGTCGTCGGGGTGATCTTCGCCTGTTTGTTCATCGTTCCAGGCCGATCGCGCCAGTGGGGCATGAACTGGCTCGAATCCTTGCTCGGCCTCGTGCTGCAGTCCGTTGCCGCGATGCTTGTCTTCGGTATTGCGTTGTCGATGTTGACTGCCGTGTTCACGTTGAGCGAGAGCCTGGGATGGCTGCCGGTCACTTGTCTCGCGCTGGTCGTTCTGGTCGCAGCCTTCCGGCTACGGAAGCTGCTTGAAAATCTGACTACGATGATGAGGCCCGGAATCGGGAGCATGATGATGGGCTCGTACGCGCGGCGAGGCGCCGTTCAGGCAGTGAGGCGCGTGGTGACGGCGATGCGTAGCCGAGGCACAGCACCGACTCCTGATCGCCCGAAAACGAGCGGCCGCACGGCGGGCAGCACGCCGGCGGACGAACGTGCAGAGACCAACCGCACCTACCGGACCATGCCGCCGATCGGGAGTGGTCGGCCACCTGTGGATGGGGAGGAGCGCGCATCACTAGGTGGTGAGCGGCAATCTGATATCGGCCGCACGAGAGTGGGTGGTTCCCGTCGACGTTCGGATGCGCTTCGGCCCGCCAGGAACCGGCTGGGTGGCGTCGTCGCCGCACCGGCCGGTGCGGGATCCGCCTCGGCAGGCAACGCGAAGCCGGGTAAGCGGGAAGACGCAGGGTCCCGACGACGTGGCAACGAGACGATCTACCAAGGTGGCTCGGGCGATTCCAGCAGGACAGTGGGCGCTTCGGCCCGTAAGTCGAGCGATCTCAGCACCGGGCGTCACATGAAGCCTTCTCCGGCTGCGGCGCAACTCAGGCAGGGCGGGTATGAGCCGAGGCGTGTTCTGGTGCATTCGGCCAGCCTGCGCGAAGGTCCGCCAAAGGTGGGCCGGGCGGTTCGCAAGGTGCCGGCTTCCTCCGCTCGGCATTTTCGGGAGTATTCGGCGGCCCGCGGTAGCGGCCCGACGAGCCGACGTGTGGGTGGGCGGTGACCGATCGTGGCGTTGCATGGCGACCGGCGGGAGCATGGTTCCTCTTCGGACGACTCATCGGACTCGTCAGACCCCACTACCGGCTCTCAGCAGTCCAGGAGCCGGCGCGAGCGCCGTCGAGATGACATTGCCCAGCAACGCGCCCTCCTTCGCGATCGGCGGCGCAGTGAGCCGGCAAGCCCGGTCGGTGTGATCGCGGTCATCATCATTCTGGCGGTTGTGGTTCTCGGAGTCGGAGGCGGCTTACCACGCCTGTTCGGCAGCAAGGGCGAGCAAGGGCCATCAGGCATTCTGACTCCCGGCGAGGCGGCTACCAACGCGCCTGAAGCGCCCGCGACGACTGCTCCGGAGACAACGCCGAGCAACCCCGTGCCCCTGTCCACTCCGCCGCCGCAAACACAGCGTCCCGCGGCTCAAGCGACGGCAGCGGCAGATCAAGCGACGAGAAATTGGGCAAATCTGTTCTACAAGCGGACGCCGGCAACAGAGACTTACGCTCAGCTTGTCGAGCGCGCGGCTCAGTTCACGACACGCGAGCTTGCCGACAGTTTCACCGCGTCAGGCGACGCCACTTACGATGCGCTGCGCGCCAGCGGTGGGACGTCAAAGGTGTTGTCCGTGGCAGTCACGAAGCCAAGGCCGGATACGGCCCCCGTCGATACGCCGACCAGGATCACTCGTCTCGTGAACGTCAACGTCGAGACCACCGGGAAAGACGCAGGGCAATTTGCCGTGCCGTTGCTCGTGACTGTGGTTCCGGAAGGCGCGCGGTGGCTCGTCAGCGCTGTCGACGGGGGGACCGGGCCGTGAGTAGTTGTCGGATTGACCACGATGTTTAGCGGCAGAGACCTCGCGGAGGCTGCAGGGCTTGCCGGGGCCAAGAGTCTTGGGCCGAAGATCGCGGCTGTGGCAGCAGTACTGTCTCTGACGGTTGTCGTGATCCTGGCTCCGTTCGGCGCTGGGGGCAGTGAGGTCAGCGCTGCGTGTCCGCCCGGTGGACCCGGCGGCGCGGACGATCCGCCGGCGCGTGGCAGCTTGCGAGCGGTTCAGATCTCCTACGCGAGGATCATTGACGGCGTCGCTGCGAGCCGTGGATTGCCAGGCCAAGCCACCTTGGTCGCACTGATGACGGCGCTGCAAGAATCACAGTTGCAGAACCTGACGTACGGCGACCGGGACTCGGTCGGTCTGTTTCAGCAGCGACCCTCATCCGGCTGGGGGACGGTGGAACAGATCCTCGATCCCGTGTACTCGGCAAACGCGTTCTTCGGCGGTCCGAATCCACCAAGCCCTCCAGGGTTGGTCGACATCAAGGGCTGGGAGTCCATGCCGTACACGGTCGCAGCTCAGGCCGTTCAGGTTTCGGCATTCCCTGACGCTTATGCGCGGCAGGAGAACACCGCTCGAGAGATCGCCGAGGAGGCCGGCATCGACCTCAACCGAGCCGGCGATCCGTACGCCGGCCGATCCGGTTCTCGGCCGTCCGGAGCAGGCACCGCGTTACCCGGGGGGCAATCCAGCGACCAGTGCGGGGGAGGGCTGATCGACGGTCGACCTATTGCGGGGCAGTGGCCCGCCGAGGTCCAGAGTGTGCCGGATCCCACTGGTACCGGTGGCCTCCTGACTCCGCGGACTGCTGCATGGGTGAAGGCTGCGCGACTCGCACTTCAGAATCCGGGGATGTCCTGCTGGGACGCCCACGCCTGGAACCCGACGAGCGACCACCCGAAAGGCAAGGCGTGTGACGTCTTCGTCGGCGGAGATGCCCGGAAGTCGCCGGCCGAGCGAGCCAAGGGCGACGGATATGCGAACTGGACCATCAGCACCGCTGGAAAGACCGGAGTGCGGTACGTCATCTGGTACGGGAAGATTTGGAGTGCGCGAACCGGCCAGTGGCGGGAGTACAACGGAGGTGGTGTCTACAATCCGACGGACGCAACCGGTGGGCATTATGACCACGTCCACGTATCGATGTACTGAGTCGGCGGGCCGACGTGGTAGGTGTCGAGGGTGGGGAGATGCGGCGAAGGGATGCTGAACTGTGGAATCGACCGACAGGTCGGAGGTGACGCATGAACGGCCCTGACGACCGCGACCGACCGGGATCGTTCTCGCCTGACGACTGGGAGCCCGCAGAACAGCGCAGGCCGGGTGGCTCGGCGCCCAACGCGCCCGACAGTCCTCCTGGCTCATTCGGAGCCGGGAACCAAGGTCCCGCAGGGCGTCAGGCGCCGGCTGCGGTGGCGTTCTCCAGGCATTCCGCTGCCGAGTTGCTCTTCGGCGTCCCGTGGGCGCTCTGGAGTTTCAGCGTCGTGTCAACCCTGTCGGCATGGATCTTCGACGGCTTCATCGAGCTGCTCGTGATCACGTTATGGGTACTCTCGGGACTGCTCATCGTGCTACCCGTGACCGAGGACTACGTCGCCAAGTATCTGTGTCGACTGCGAAAGCCGACATTGCTGGAACAACAGAAGCTCGATGTCGCATGGCGGGCTGTCTGCGCCCGGGCCGGTGTTGACCCCGGGTATCACAAGCTGTGGGTAGAGGAGTCGGACAGCGTCAATGGCGTCTCCGTGGCCGGCCGCTCAGTCGCGGTGACGCGGTGGGCACTCAACAATCTGCCGCCGCGCCAACTGCAGGCCGTGCTCGCCCACGAGCTGGGACATCACAGCGGCGGCCATCCGTGGGCAACTCTGCTGGTGTTCTGGTACGCGCAGCCTGCGCGGCTGATGCTTGCAGTGATCCAGGCTCTCCTGAGACTCGGTTCGCAGATCACCGTGCTTGGTTGTTTGGTCGCGGCGTTCATCGGACTCATGATCGGCGGCCTGCTCCTTCAGTCCCTGGTGCTCGGCGGCTGGGGATGGACCCTCTACGCGCTCTTGCCGTTCGTTGTGCCTGTGCCGCTCGCCTGGATGAGTCGGCGGTCCGAACTGGTCGCGGATCGCGTTGCGGCTGATCTTGGCTATGCCCGCGACACCATTGCGTTCTTCTACGACCTGCAGTCACAAGGCGAGGATGTCGCCAGGCGCGCGGCTGGATGGCGTGGCGCTCTCTATGCAACACATCCGCCGATCGCCGACCGCATCCGAACGCTCGAGCGCTACGTGCAGGCCACCGGGTCATGAACAAGAACCGGGACCAATTCAAGTCGCTCAAAGACAGGCTGGCAGCGATCGCCGCCGCTGTCAGTGGACAGACGCCTCCGCCGCCGGCACCCGAGCCACGTCGTAGCGTGCAGCCATGGGAGTCGATCCGTGAGTCGCACGCGGATCTCGCCAGACAGCTGGATGAGCTTGCACGATCGGCGGACCTCGGCGACGTGGACCGCGCTCGCATCGGACACATCATCGAACGTTCCGCGGCGAACCCTGCCGAGCTCGAGATGCTCACTCGCGCGATCGAGCGCGACAATGGCGCTGCACTCGTGCATCCGTCAAGACAGCGGAACCTGCCGGGCCAAAGGTTCGCTCGTCACAACCTCCTGGCTGGTCAAGTCCGGCTTGGAGAGGTCGTTGCCGACCATCGAAGCGACTTCGACGTCACCGGAGACTTCGGCATCGACTTGGATGTCTTGCGGACGTCCCTCCTCGTGATCGGTCCGCCCGGGTCCGGGAAGACGCGTGGGGTTGCTACGCCGATCGTCGAGCACCTGTCCCTCGCGGCGCTGACCGGCAAGGCGAGCATGGTCGTTGTCGATCCGAAGTCAACAGACTTCGCGTACGACGGGTGGTTCGATGTCACGATCGATCCGTTGAATCCCACCTGCGGATTCAGCCTCTTCGGAGGATCGCGGACAGCTGATGTCGCGGCCGATCGGTTGGCATCCGCGCTCTTGCCGCCTCGAGTGAGCGACGACAAGGCATACTTCATCGACGCGTCGAAGAATGCTCTGTACGCCTGTTTGGCTCCGTTCGAAGCTGCGTATCAGCGGTGGCCGACTGTGCCAGAGTTGCTGGGGCTTCTCAGAGCCGATCAGGCGGCGACAGACCGGGTGAAGGAGCGACTCAAAGGCCCGGGGGCGAAGGAGATGAAGGCCCTCCTCGACAGCCGCAAGGCTCAGACTCAGCGAACCGCTGACCCGGCGGCGAGCTTGGTCGAACGGTTCGCTCTCCTGGACCGGCCGTCGCTTCGGAATCTTTTCGATCATCCCGGCCCGACATTCCAGATGCGCGACCTCAATCGCCCAGTGCGGGTGCGGGTGGCGTTGCCGGAGGCGGAGTACCCGGACGCGTCGCGAATCCTTGCTCGTCTGGTGGTCTCGCAGTTCGTCCAGATAACGTCGTCCACTGAGACCGACAGGTCGATCTTCAAGGGTCTGGTGATCGACGAGGCAGGCCGATTCGTCGACGACTACGTTGCCAGAGGCGTGCAGAAGTTGCGCTCGAACAACGCCGGCTTGGTGCTGCTGTCGCAGACGATGTCGGACTTCCCGCCGGAGATTCGCGCGACGGTGTTCGGGTCGACCGGATGCAAAGCGGTCTTCGGTGGAATCGATCCGGAGGATGCGGATGTGTTCTCCCGTTGGTTCGGCGAGCGATACATCACCGAGACGACGATCAACCGGAGTGCCACGTCCGGAGTGCAGTACAACCAGTTCGGGTCTATGGGCGGCCGGTCCGAGAGCCGGACGTCCGGATACAGCGCACGCCGTATCGAGCGCGCTCGGTGGACGGTGTCGGACATCATCACCGGTGTTCCGCCTGGCCACGCTCTGATCTCGCTCGCCCGCTCGAACGGTGTTCGCGTCGGTCCTGTGCTGGTCAACCTGCGAGGGTAAAGCAGGCCGCGGCGCACGGAGCTCGATCCGTTGAATGCGCCGCGGCCTCATCGACTTCATCGGTGTTGGCGCACCTCCGTCGACTCTGACGATCCTACCTTGACGAGGATCGACGGGCGTATCGAGGCGTCGCGCTGAGTGACCGCGTGTTGCTACGCTATTGCGGAAAGACAGAAGTACCACACGGTGCTTTCGTTCACTTGTGATCGATTCGCCGTGTGGTTGTTGGCGCAGCCATTGGCGATCGCTCACCTGTCCGCAGGAGCTCGATCCACATGACTGTTGCCATCACCCGCCGTAAGCGCACTTCTTTCGAGAAGAGAGTTGAGCGTTGGAATGCCAATCTGGTTGCGTTGACAGCGTTGCTGGCGAATTTGATCGGCATGCTTCGGCAGGCCGTTCAGGTGGTCCTCATCGTTGTTGCCGTGGTCGGGGTGTTCTGCCCGGGGCTTTTGCCGCTCGTGGCTGCGATGTCGGCCCTGCTGCTGCAGGTTCGGCGTTCGTAAGCGCGAGGCATAACAGCTCGACCCTTCGGGGTCGGGCTGTTATGCGTTGGTGGGTGGCTCGTGCGCGTTCAGTTGGCTTCCGTTTCTCGAGAGGTTCAGGCTTCGGGGTCAGGGGTGAAGGAGACGAGGTTCAGGGCCCGCAGGTAGCGCAGTCGCGCCACCGCATGTGGAGGAGCATTCAGTGTCGGTCCGCTACTCCGACGAGCGGGATCGCGTGAAGGCCGCCATGTGCTCCGTGTTGTCGGCGCGAGCGACCGAGTCGGTCGTGGGCCCGCGGTCGTCGCCCGCCAACCGCTTGACGGACGTATTCGATGTCGAGTTGCTGATCCCGGCTGGGGAATGTGCTGTGGCGTTGCTGAGTCTCGGGGTTGGGCTTGGTGCGCAGCAGGCCATCGATTCGGATTGTGTGGCAGTACTTCCGGGAGGGCCGCGGTAAGAGGGGTTTCCCTTGCGGGCATCCGGCGGCGCGCCGTTTCCCTTCCCAGCGTGCGGTCCACCGATCTAGGGTTCTACGGATCGTAGTGGTTGCGTTACGCAACAGGAGCGTGGGAGGGAAACGGATGAGGAGACGCCGTAAGGCGCTGGTGGCTGTTGCTGCTGGGGTGGTTAGTGTGTCGCTTGGGTTGTCGTTCACCAGTGCTGCGGGGGCTGTGCCGCAGGCCGGGGCGGCTGATCCGAACGGGTTGAAGCTGATCAAGACGAAGACGTCGCTGCTCGGCAAGCACTACTGGTACCAGCAGACGTTCAAGGGCCTGCCGGTGATCAACGGGTACTACGCGAAGCACGTCGCCAAGGACGGGGCGGTGCAGATCGCGGACGGGCGCGACGCCGTACCGGCGACGCTGGATGTGAGCGCGAAGGTGGCGTCGGCGTCGGCGACGCAGTCTGCCAATGCTGCGGTGACCGCGAGGGCGCGACGGGTCGCGGGGCCGAACAAGAGTGAGGTGCTGCAGCCGGCCGCTACCAGTGGCGCTGCGCAGTTGGCGGTGATCGGTGGTCCGGATGCTCGCCTGGTCTGGAATGTCACGAGCCGTTCGACCGAGGGGGTCAGCCGGTCGCTGGTCGACGCGAAGACCGGCAGCGTCGTCGAGTCGAAGGTGATCAGTGACAACGTCGACGGCCGGGGCTCGGTGTTCGACCCGAACCCGGTGGTCAGTGAGCAGAACGAGAAGCTGACCGACCAGAACGACAAGAACACCGACGAGCTGTTCCTCGCGCAGAAGAACGTGATCCTGCGCAACCTGGACGGTTCCGGCAAGCTCAACGGCACCTACGTGAACATCAAGGAAGCCAAGGGCGGGCTGGCGCAGAGCAAGACCAACACGTTCGTGTACCAGCGGCAGAACGACAAGTTCGAGCAGGTGATGGCGTACTACCACGTCAACCAGACGCAGGAGTACATCCACCAGCTCGGCTTCACCGAGGTGAACAACGAGTCGCAGGACTTCTCGATCGACACGTTCTCCGGTGACAACTCGTTCTACGACCCGTCCACGGACATGATCACGATGGGCGAGGGCGGGGTCGACGACGCCGAGGACGCCGAGGTGATCTGGCACGAGTACGGTCACGCGATCCAGGACGACGTGGTGCCGGGCTTCGGTGAGTCGGAGGAGGCCGGCGCGATTGGCGAGGGCTTCGGCGACTACTGGGCGGTGACGATGTCGGTCCCGGTCAGCAAGGGCTTCGAGCTGCCGTGCGTGATGGACTGGGACGCCACCTCGTACACCTCGACCGAGCCGCACTGCCTGCGCCGTACGGACACCGGCAAGACGATCGACGACAAGACCGGCGAGGTGCACGACGACGGTGAGATCTGGTCGAACGCGCTGTGGGACATCCACAAGGCCCTCGGCCGGACGAAGGCGAACAAGCTGATCCTCGAGGCGACGTTCTTCTACGACCCTGACACCTCGTTCGCCGCCGCGGCCCAGGACACCGTCCAGGCGGCCCGGCTGCTCTACGGCAAGGCCGCCGCGCAAACGGTGACCGACGCCTTCAAGGCCCGCAAGATCCTCTAGGAATCACCCGGTCATGCGCCCACGACTACTGTGGGCGCATGACCTGGACCACGGCGGACATTCCTGACCTGACCGGACGGCTGGCGCTCGTGACGGGCGCCACCAGCGGGATCGGGTACGAGACCGCGTGCGAACTGCTCCGGCACGGCGCGGACGTGCTGGTCGCGGCGCGCAACCCGGAGAAGGCCGCGCGGGCGGCGGAAACGCTGACGCAGCAGGCCGGGCGGGCGCCGACGGTTCTGGAGCTCGACCTCGCCGATCTCGCGAGCGTCGAGCAGGCCGCCGCCGAGGTCGTGAAGTCGTACGACAGGCTCGATCTGCTGGTCAACAACGCCGGCGTGATGGCGCCGCCGCACCGGGAGACCGTCGACGGATTCGAGCTGCAGCTCGGCACGAACCATCTCGGGCATTTCGCGCTGACCGGGAGACTGCTCCCGTTGCTGGTCAAAGGCAGCCGCGTCGTCACGGTCAGCTCGTTCATGCACAAGACCGTGCGCGGCATCAGCGAGAGCGACCTGCGCCGCCCGTCGGGCAACTACCGCAAGTGGGAGTCGTACGGGAAGTCGAAGCTCGCCAACCTGCTCTTCATGCTCGAGCTCGATCGACGCGCTCGCGCGGCGGGTGTTGACCTGTTGAGCGTCGGCGCGCATCCCGGGTACGCATCGACACATCTGCAGGCCGCCGGTCCCGAGCTCGCCGGCCGTGCCCGGCAGGCGCAGCTGTGGGCTGCCGCGACGCGCCTGGTCGCACAGTCCGCGGCGGCCGGCGCCTGGCCGAGTCTGTACGCCGCGACGTACCCGGACCTGCGTCCCGGATCGTTCGTCGGGCCGAGCTTCTTCGAGTACCGCGGTACGCCGAAGGTCGTGCTGCCGACCCGCCTCGCACAGGACCCCGAGCTGGCCGCGCGGCTCTGGACCTGGTCGGTGGAGGCGACCGGGGTCGATCCGAAACTCACCGTACCGAGCTAGTGACACAGCGGCATCGTTCTGGTTACCCTCCGGTAATTCCAACTGCCGGAGGCCCCCAGTGCGCAGACTTGCCGCCGCCCTTGCTGTCGCTCTGACCCTGATCACGATCGGTCCACGCGCGGACGCGAGTCAGACCGCCGCCGGTTTCAGTACGTCGTACGAGCGCATTCCCGGCGCCGGCGGGATCGAGATCGGCGCCGTCGTGCTCACGCCGACCGGGCAGGGCGACGGACCGTTCCCGCTCGTGGTGATGCCGTCGAGCTGGGGTGTGCCGAACGTCGAGTACGTCGGTCAGGGTGCGAAGCTGGCGACCGCCGGATTCCAGGTGATCTCGTACTCGAGCCGCGGCTTCTGGGACACCGGCGGCGGGATCGACATCGCCGGCCCGCCGACCGTGGCCGACGTGAGCAAGGTGATCGACTGGGCCGACCAGCACACGCCCGCCGACACCGAGCGGGTCGCCGCTGTGGGGATCTCGTACGGCGCCGGTACCTCGCTGCTCGCCGCCGCGCAGGACCCGCGGATCACGGCGGTCGGCGCGCTGAGCGGGTGGGCGGATCTGATCCGGTCGCTGAATCCGAACGAGACGGTCTCGCTCCAGGCGGTCGCGGGTCTGCTTGCCCTGGGCAACGTGACTGGCTGGCCGGGGCCGGAGATGGCGTCGCTGCAGACGAAGTTCGTCACCGGCGACTTCGACGGCGCGATCGGGGAGGCGAAGCAACTGGCGCCGGTGCGGTCGGCGGCGACCGTGGTGGACCAGATCAACGCCCGCCGGCCGGCCGTGTTCCTCGCGAACGCGTTCGAGGACTCGATCTTCCCGCCCACGCAGTACACGGACTTCTTCACCGCCCTCACCGGCCCGAAACGGTTGCTGCTGGCGCACGGCGATCACGCGACACCGGAGGCGAGCGGTGCCGTTGGCCTGCCCAATGAGGCGTGGAGCGAGCTGGCCGGCTGGCTGCGGCATTACCTCACTGGCGCGGACAACGGGGCCGACACCGAGGCGCCGGTACAGTTGAAGTCGCAGCGCGGCGTGTGGCGGGGGTATCCGGGCTGGTCGGCGGTCGGGCAGGAGCGTACGTCGTACCTGACCAAGGCGGGTGTGCTGCAGACGAAGGAGTCGACCGGCTGGAGCCGCACCATCGGTGCCGGTGTACCGACCGTTGCCGACAGCGGGGTTGCTCTCCTGTCCGGCGCGTTGCAGGGCCTGCTGTCGATCCCGACCGGGGTCGTGACGCCCTTGGTGGACAGGACGTTCGCCGGGGTGTGGTCCGGGCCGGCGTTTGATCGACCGACTGTCGTGAACGGGTCGCCGAAGGCGCATCTCACCGTGAAGCCGTCGGCCGGGAGTACGTCGCTGTTCGCCTATCTGTACGACGTCGACGCGCTCGGCGTGGGCTCGCTGATCTCGCACAAGCCGTACGCACTGCGCGGCGCGACGCCGGGGAAGGCGGTCCCGCTCGACGTCAGGCTCGAGGCGACCAGCTGGGAGGTGCCGGCCGGACATCACCTCGTCCTGGTGGTGGACACGGTCGACCCGCGGTATCTCGGCCGCAGTGTGCTGGGCTCCACGGTGACGTTCAGTTCACCGGCTGGGGATCCGTCGTGGATCAGCATTCCAGTGGCAGGGTAAATGTTTGATCGTGCGCGAGCTCTTGCGCTTTTGTCGTGAGAACGTTTCCATGGGATGGCCTTTCTCCGCCCCTGAAAGGACCCGCCCATGCTCAAGATCCTGGCCGCAGCAGCCCTCGTGGCGGCAGCCGTCCTGGTCCCCACCGCCCAGGCCGCGCCTGAGTGGCAGGTCGGTGTACCGCCGCTCACGACCCCGTGGACCGATGACGTCTCGCCCACGAACGCGCTCCCTGAGTACCCGAGACCACAACTGACCCGCCCCGAGTGGCGCAATCTGAACGGCCTCTGGGAGTGGTCCGCCGCCGCGCCGGGCGAGCAGCCGCCGGTCGGCCGCACGCTCGGCGAGAAGGTCCTCGTCCCGTACCCGATCGAGTCCGCGCTCTCCGGTCTGCAGAAGCATGAGGACCGGATGTGGTACCGCCGTACCTTCGAGGTCCCCGGCAGCTGGAAGGGCAAGCGGCTGCTGCTGCACTTCGGAGCGGTCGACTACGACGCGAAGGTGTGGGTCAACGGCCGTCAGGTCGCCACCCACCGCGGCGGGTACGACGGCTTCGACGTCGACGTCACCGGCGCGCTGCATGCCACCGGCCCGCAGGAGCTCATCGTCTGGGCCGAGGACCTGACCGACGAGACGTACCAGCCGATCGGCAAGCAGCGCGAGGTCGGCGACCACGGGATCTTCTACCAAGGCAGCTCCGGAATCTGGCGGACCGTCTGGATGGAGCCGGTGAACGCCGCCTCGATCAGCCGCCTGCAGATCACGCCGGACCTGCCGAACCAGACGCTGAAGGTGACCGCGGACACCGCCAGCGGTCCCGCGAACCTCGACGTCGAGGTCACGGCGTACGACGGGCGCCGGCAGGTCGGGAAGGCGACCGGCATGGCGGACACCGAGCTGAGCGTGCCGATTCCGCACCCGAAGACCTGGTCGCCCGGCAACCCGTTCCTGTACGACCTCAAGGTGAAGCTGTTCGACCGCGGCAGACTGGTGGACCAGGTCGGATCGTACGCCGGGATGCGCGCGGTCGGCCTGAAGAAGGGGGCCGACGGCAAGCTTCGGATGGCGCTGAACGGGAAGATCCTGTTCAACCTGTCCACCCTCGACCAGGGCTTCTGGCCGGACGGACTGAACACCGCGCCGACCGACGCCGCGCTCCGCTTCGACCTCGAGCAGCACAAGCGGCTCGGCTTCAACACCGTCCGCAAGCACATCAAGGTCGAGCCGGACCGCTGGTACTACTGGGCCGACAAGCTCGGACTGATGGTCTGGCAGGACATGCCGGCGTCGAAGACCGACGCGATGCCCGAGCCGTGGCGGACCCAATGGAAATCCGAGCTGCACGAGATGGTCGAGGAACACAAGAGCTTCACGTCGATCACGGTCTGGGTGCCGTTCAACGAAGGCTGGGGCGAGTGGGACCGGACCGAGACGGGCCAGATCGCAGACTCCGTGAAGGCACAGGACCCGTCCCGGCTGGTGAACGCGCACAGCGGTGTGAACTGCTGCAACTCGCACGGCGACTCCGGCCGCGGCGACCTCCTCGACCATCACGCGTACCTCGGCCCGGCCACCACCTCGCCGACCGCTGACCGTGCCGCGGTCGACGGCGAGCACGGCGGGTTCGGCCTGAAGGTGCCGGATCACATGTGGTTCGGCGACGGGTCGGCGTACGAGATGGAGCCCGACTCGGCGACCCTCACCCGCAGGTACGTCGAGAACCAGACCGACGTGCTGAAGTCGGCCCAGCAGTGCGGTATCAGCGGCTCGGTCTACACCCAGATCACCGATGTCGAGGGCGAGCTGAACGGCTTCTTCACCTACGACCGGCGGGTGCCGAAAATGGACTTCGCCCAGGTGCGGAAAGTCAACGAGCAGATTGTCGACAATGCTGACGGCAGTGCTAGCGGGGTCCCTGATCCCGGCCCGGGCACACCAGGGGCCGACGGCATCCACTTCTACCCGCTGGACGGATCCGGTGAAGATGCTGTCGGCAACAATGACGCGACGCTCCAGGGCGGCGCGGTCTACGGACCTGGAAAGAACGGCCAGGGACTCTCGCTGAACGGATCCGGCCAGTACGCCGACACCGGCGCGGCGCTGCTCGACACGAGCAAGAATTACACGGCGAGCGCCTGGGTGAAGCTCAACAAGGCCGACGGAGCGTTCCAGACGTTCGTCAGCCAGGACGGCGATCGTGACAGCGCGTTCTTCCTCCAGTACTCCGGGCAGGACCAGCGGTTCGCGATGAGCTTCCCCGGGATCCGGGCGCTGTCGCCGACCAAGCCGAACCCGGGGCAGTGGTACCACGTCACCGGCGTCCGGGACGTCGTGCAGGGCGAGCTGAGGCTGTACGTCGACGGGCAGCTCGTCGCCGCCAAGAGCGCCTGCACCCTGGACGCCGGCTCGACCGGCAACACGGTGATCGGACGCGCGAAGTTCGGCGGCAACCCGGTCGACTTCCTCGACGGGACGGTCGACCAGGTACACCTGTACGACCGCGCCCTGACCGACACGGAGGTGCGGACGCTGTACGAATCCGGGCGTTAGTTCGAGATGCGGAGAAGCCGCCGAGCCCCGATCCTGGTAGGTAACCGACCAGCGGAGGTGAGTGCGATGGCCGCACCCAGCCAAGTGCTCGCGCCCCGCTCCACGGCCCGGTTTCGGCCGCCGCGGTTCGGGCTCGGCGGCGCCCATCTCGGCGACGACCTGCCTGGCACCGCTGCCGGCGAGGCGGACGAGCGAGCGATCGCGACCGTCGACGCGGCGTACCAGGCCGGGATCAGGTTCTTCGACACCTCCCCGGCGTACGGCGCCTCGGAGCGGCGCCTCGGTACGGCGTTGCGGCGCCGGCCGCGGGGTGAGTTCCTGGTGTCGACGACGGTGACCGGCGCCGACCCGGAGGAATCGGTCCGGGCGAGCAGCGAACGGCTCGGTCTCGCGGTCGACCTGGTGTTCGCGCAGGACGAGGCGGCGTACCCGGTGCTCGACCGGTTGCGGCGCGACGGCGTGATCAAGGCGGTCGGCGCGGCCTCGGACGACTGGCACGAACTCGACGGGCTGGTGCGGGACGTCGAGCTGGACTGCGTGTTGCTCACCGATCGGTACGGCCTGCTCGACCAGTCGGCCGAGCCGCTGCTCGACCGGTGTGCGGCGCGTGCGGTGTCCGTGATCGTGTCCGGTGTCCTGACGCCGCAGATCCTCCAGGTGCAGACCGTCGAGGCCCGGCGGATCTCGGCAGTCTGCGAGCGGTACGGCGTGTCCCTGCCGCAGGCCGCGCTCGCGTTCCCCACCAGGCATTCCGCGGTCACCTCGGTGCTGATCACGGCGTCGACACCGGCGGAGATCCGGGCCGACGCCGCACTCGTCCGGCAGCCCGTGCCGCAGCGGCTCTGGAAGGACCCGGACTTGCTGCGCTTGCTATCGTCGAAGTAGGAGTTCGCGTTCCGGCGGCTCCCCGGACGAGCGGCGTCGTACCCGGTCTGCCAAGACGGCGCCTCACCCCGCAGGAGGGGGTCGTCCGATGCATGTCCTCGATGTCGTCGAAATCGTTGGTGCGCTCACCGTTCTGGTCGCCTTCGCGGCCGCGCAGGCCGGCCGCCTGCGGCAGCGCACGGTCACCTACCAGCTCCTGAACCTGATCGGATCAGGTGTGCTGGCAACGATCGCCATGGTGCAGTCGTCGTGGGGTTTCCTGCTGCTCGAGGGCAGCTGGGCCGTCATCAGCCTGCTCGGCCTGATCAACCTGGTCCGCCCGGTCCGGCAGGACGCCGACTAGAACTTGTCGCCCGGGTTGGTCGCCGTACCGGCCGATCCGGTCGGCACCTCGGTCGGGACACCGCCGGTGGTCGGGGTGCCCGTCGGCGGGCCGGTCGTCGGCGGTGTGACCGATCCGGAGCCGGTGCCGGGCGGTGGCGTGGTCGGCGTGACGGTGACCGTCGTGGTGCCGGTCGGCGTCGGGATGACGGGCTCCGGCTCCAGCGGCGCGGCGTGCCGGAACAGCAGCCAGGCCAGGAACACCGCGAGCGCCATGATCACGGCCATCGTCAGCAGCGCGAATCCGAGCGCCCACCACGACGGCGGGCGAAGCGCGTTCGGCCACGGCAGCGGCCAGATCCGGAACAGACCGGGCCGGCGCCGGTTCTCCCAGTAGTGCCGGAAGTCCGGGCCGCGGAGCTTGCCGGGCTGCGGGATCCGGTCCATCAGCACCGCGGACAGGATCTCCTCGCCGCGACGCTCCGCGATCAGCCGCTCGTCGGACGCCGCGCTGGACCCGTCGTCGGCCCGGATCGGCCCGATCGCGACCCAGAGCGCCAGATCGTCGTCGTCGGAGTCGTTGTGCGCCAGGACGACGTCCTCGGGCAGCTCGTCGACGGCGTACACGAACCGCTCGCGCGCGGCGGCGTCGTCCGCCGAGCCCTCGGTCATCATCGCGACGACCGCCTCCCGGCCGTCGTCGGAACTGACCGCGTACAGGTACCCGGCCGCGTTCGCGCCGAGGCGGCCGCGGAGCCAGAACTCGCCGACCCGCGGCGGGTCCTCCGGCTGCAGTGGGAGGGCGTCCGGAATCTCCAGGCCGGCCGGCACGTCCGCCGGCTGCACCTCGGTCTGGGATTCGGTCGCAGTCATCACCCCCAATCCCACCACATCCCCGGTAGCACTGTCGTCGCCACTCCTCCCGGGCCGACTTTGTGCACCGCGTCCGTACGCCGGGCGCGCCGCCGTACGGACGTCGTGCACCAAGTGTGGTCGGCGGGCGGGATTTGGCGCGGAGGGGGAGGATGGGGAGGGACTGCGGCAGGCCCTGCGGCTGCTGGCCCCGGTGATCTGATGGAATGGCCGGTGTTGCGAAGTGGGGAACGACGGTGAATGACAAGGTCCGCGCGCGGACCCCGGAAGGACAGGCATGACCGAAACCACGGTGCCGACAGGTTCGGTTGCCCAGCAGTCCCGGCTGATCGGCGAGGCCGTCAGCGAGGTCAAGCGGGTGATCGTCGGCCAGGAGCACATGGTCGAGACCCTGATGGTGTCGCTGCTGGCCAAGGGTCACTGCCTGCTCGAAGGCGTTCCGGGCGTCGCCAAGACGCTCGCCGTGCGGACCTTCGCGAGTGTGGTCGGCGGCACCTTCGCCCGGATCCAGTTCACCCCGGACCTGGTCCCGTCCGACATCGTCGGCACCCGGATCTACCGGCAGACCCGGGAGGCCTTCGACATCGAGCTCGGCCCGACGTTCGTGAACTTCGTGCTGGCCGACGAGGTGAACCGCGCGCCGGCCAAGGTGCAGTCCGCGATGCTGGAGCTGATGGCCGAGCGGCAGGTGTCGATCGGCGGCCAGACGTTCCCGATGCCGAAGCCGTTCATCGTGATCGCGACCCAGAACCCGATCGAGTCCGAGGGCGTGTACCCGCTGCCGGAGGCGCAGCGGGACCGGTTCCTGGTGAAGATCGACGTACCGCACCCGCGCGGCCACGAGGAGTTCGAGATCCTCCGCCGGATGAGCGTCGACCCGCCGGAGCCGCGGCAGGTGCTGCAGCCGGAGACGATCCTCGAGCTGCAGCGGTCCGCGGAGCAGGTGTTCGTGCACAACCTGGTCGCGGAGTACGCCGTCCGCCTGGTGATGGCGACCCGGACGCCGACCGACTTCCACCTGCCCGACCTGGAGCCGATCATCGAGCTGGGCGTCAGCCCGCGCGCGACCCTCGGCCTGATCGCGGCCGGCCGGGCGCTGGCGCTGATCCACGGGCGTGACTACCTGCTGCCGAGCGACATCCAGACCGTCGCGCTGGACGTGATGGGCCACCGGCTCGGCCTGACCTTCGACGCGGTCGCGGACAACATCGACCCGCGCGCAGTGATCGAGCGGATCCTGGCCACCGTCCCGCCGCCGCAACCGGTCTGGCGCGACGGCGCCGACGGCACCGGCCGTCCGGAGTTCGTGTAGTGCCCAACCGTCCCGATCCACGAGCTGCGATGACGATCTCGCAGCTCGCTCCTGAGCGTGCGCTGCGGCGGCTGGAGCTGACCGTCGTCCGGCGGCTCGAGGGCTATCTGCACGGCGAGCATCTCGGTCTGCTGCCGGGGCCGGGCACCGAGCTCGCCGAGGCGCGTGAGTACCAGGTGGGTGACGACGTACGGCGGATGGACTGGGCGGTCACCGCGCGCACCACGGTTCCGCACGTCCGCGACCTGATCGCGGACCGTGAGCTGGAGACCTGGGCGCTGGTTGACCTGTCCGGCTCGATGGACTTCGGTACGTCGACGCTGGAGAAGCGGGAGCTCGCGGTCGCGGCCGTCGCCACTGTCGGGTTCCTGACCCACCGGCTCGGGGACCGGTTCGGCGGGCTGATGCTGCGCGACTCGGCGCTGCGGCGCTGGCCGGCGCGGTCCGGGCGGCTCGCGCTCTACGGCCTGCTGCGCGCGCTGCTCGCCGAGCAGTTCAGCACCGACGACGAGGTGCACCGCAGCGACCTGGCGGCGGCGCTGGAGTCGATGGCGCGTACCCAGCGCAAGCGTGGTCTGCGAGTGATCGTGTCGGACTTCCTCACCCCGCAGGACGGCGAGATCGCGACCCAGATCGAACCCTCGTGGGAGCGGGCGATGCGCAAGCTGACCGCACAGCACCAGGTGCTCGCGGTCGAGATCGTCGACCCGCGGGAGCTGGAGCTGCCGAACATCGGCGTCGTCACGATCGGTGACCCGGAGACCGGCGAGGTGCGCGAGATCGACACCCGGCGGCGCAAGGTCCGGGAGGCGTTCGCGACGGCCGCTTTGGCACAGCGGGAACGAACCCGCGCCGCCCTACGTAGGGTAGGTGCCGGGCATCTGGTGCTGCGCACCGACCGTGACTGGGTCGCGGACACCGTGCGGTTCGTGCTCGCCTACCGGCGGGTGGCGCCCCGCCTGCACCAACCGCCGAAGGGAGTGGCTCGCTGATGGAGTTCCTGTCTCCGGGGCGGTTGTGGTTCCTGCTGCTCATCCCGCTGATCGTCGCGGGATACATCTTTCTCCAGCATCGTCGCTCGCAGTACGCGCTGCGCTTCACCAACATCGCGCTGCTCGACCGGGTCGCGCCGCGGCGCCCGCAGTGGCGGCGGCACCTGGCCGTCGGGCTGGCGCTGCTGGCCGCGCTGATGTGCATCGTGGCGTTCGCGCAGCCGAAGGACAAGGTCAAGGTCCCGCGCGAGCGGGCCACGATCGTGGTCGCGATCGACGTCTCGCTGTCGATGATGGCGACCGACATCGACCCGAACCGGCTCGAGGCGGCGAAGAAGTCGGCGAAGAACTTCGTCAACCAGCTGCCGGGCAAGTTCAACGTGGCGCTGGTGAACTTCGCCGGTACGGCGTCCATCATCGTGCCGCCGACCACCGACCGGGCCACCGTGCTGCGCTCGATCGACGGGCTCGAGCTGGCCGAGTCGACCGCGACCGGTGAGGGCATCTTCACCTCGCTGCAGGCGCTCACCCAGGTCCCGCCGGACCCCGAGCACCCGAACGACCCGGCCCCGGCGCGGATCGTGCTGCTGTCCGACGGGAAGCGGACCGTCGGCCGCACTGCCCAGGAGGGTGCGCAGGCGGCGAAGGCGAAGAACACCCCCGTCTACACGATCTGCTTCGGCACCGACTCCGGCTTCATCGAGATGGACGGCATCCGGCAGCGGGTGCCACCGGACCGTGCCGAGTTGCGCACCGTCGCCGAGATCAGCGGCGGCGAGGCGTACACCGCCGAGTCGGCCGGTGAGCTCGAGGACGTCTACAAGGACATCGGCTCCTCGGTCGGCTACGACGAGGTGGACAAGGAGATCACCGCCCGGTACGCCGGGATCGCGATGCTGTTCACCCTCGCCGCCGCCGGCGCCTGTATCGCCCTCGCCACCCGCTTCCCGTAACGCCGGGCGGGACGCCCGCGCGGGAGTCCGGGCGCGGGCGTCGTGGTGCGATCAGAAGGTGCCAGGCAGTGTCACCGAGATGTTGTTGGTGGTGTCGGTGACTGTCACGTCACCGAAGACCACTGTCATCGGCGGGCTGCACTTGGGCTGGAACGTCGCCGTCAGGGTCAGCGAGAAGTTCGCCTTCCCGTTCTGGACCGGGAAGTCGCCGGCCGCGGTGAACGTCTGCTTGTTCGCGGCGGACGGGAAGTTCTGTCCCGGGTTCAGGCAGGCCGCCTGGGCCGAGATGACGATGTGGACCTGGTCCTCGTTGCCCAGTCCGGCTTCCTTACCGGAGACCGTCAACGAGCTGTCCGACCGGGTGACGGTCGGGGTGCCGACAAAGTGCGGACTGCCGGCCGACGCGGTCGGCAGGAAGAACACCGAAGCGGCGAGCGCCGCAAACAGCATGAGCATGAACCTGCGCATGAGGTTGAACCCCCTCGGAACTGCGCGTAGTGCGGCTGCGGGGCGGAGCGCAGCGATCCTGGACGTGGCGTGCACGGTCGCGGACCGTGCGACGTCCTGAACTCGCTCAGCGATCGGCCGGGTGCCGGCGGTGCCCGAGCACTGGCGCGACCCGTTGTACACCGACCACCGGGGCCGATCGGCGCCGCCTCACCTACCGCGACCGTTGCCATGAGCCATGCCGTCTCAGGGTTCCCCCAGGCTCGCCACGACCATAGGCCTCGTGGCCTGG
This sequence comes from Kribbella sp. NPDC004138, assembly GCF_053603655.1. Lineage (NCBI taxonomy): Bacteria > Bacillati > Actinomycetota > Actinomycetes > Propionibacteriales > Kribbellaceae > Kribbella > Kribbella sp. NPDC004138. The sequence goes on along the minus strand of NZ_JBSGFZ010000031.1, from coordinate 76,420 downwards.
CTGAGAAAGGCCTACTCGCGGGTCATTTCGTGTCGGCGTAGGCGGTCAGCCAGGCCAGGGCTGAGTTCCAGTTGATCGCTACCTCGTTGGTCGAGTAGGAGCCGATCTCGTCGAGGTAGCAGGTGGCCGGGGCGCAGCCCTGGAGGTTGCGCTGGGCAACGGGATCCTGCAGGTGCGAGTTCGGCCCGCCGGCGAGCGAACCGGGGTACGGCGACGGCAGTGCGGGATTCAGCGAGTGGGCCCAGAACCGGTGGTGCTGGTTGTGGCTGGACCGTTCGCCGTACCCGGTCACGTACGACTGGCCGATCGCGTTCCGGCCGAGCAGGTAGTCGAGCGACTCGAGCGCGGCGGAGCGGTACGCCGGGCTGCCGGTGAGGTCCGCCGCGATCGCGAGGATCATCGCGTTGTTCGCCGTCGCGGAGTTGGAGCCCCACACGTACTGTCCGTCAGCTGGTTTGTACGGATTGGCATAGCCCTGCGACCTGAGATCGGCAAGGTAGCTGTTGGCAACCGACGCGATCCGCTGGCGTAACCGGAGCCGGTCGAGAATCGGCAACCGCCACGACACCCGTGCCAGTGCGAGATCGGCCAGCCCGCCGGTCTCCTGCCAGGAGAACCCGTCAGCCGCCTTCAGGGTCGTTGTGATGAAGCGTTTGTACGACGCCCTGCCCGTTGCCGCGAACAACTCGGCGGCGGCCCAGGAGAACTCGTCCGTCACCTTGGTGTCGTCGTACGCGCCGCCGCCTTCGCCGCCGGGCGGGGCGTAGATCGCGGGATGCTGCCGAGCGGCGCTCCACGCCTGCTCTGCCGCCGACAAACAGCGGACCGCGAACTGACGGTCCCAACGTGCGTAGACCCGCGCGCACCGGGCGCCGACGGCCGCGAGATTGAGCGTTGCCGCGGTCGACACCGGAGAGAGGTAGCGAGGCTGCGGATCGGCCGCCGGGGGAGTCCCGAGCGCGGTCCACTTCTCGTCGTGCACCTTGTGATGCACCATGCCGCTCGGCGCCTGCATGCGGAGCAGGAACTCGAGCTCCCACCGGGCCTCGTCCAGCACATCCGGTACACGGTTGCCGGCCTCGGGGATCTTCAGGCTCACGCCAGGCCCCGTCTCCTCGTACAGATCGAGGAGTTGCCAGGCGGCGAGGGCGCCGTTGACGACGTACTTGCCGTGGTCGCCCGCGTCGTACCAGCCGCCGCGCACGTCCAGGCTGTAGTCGCAGGTACCCGGGTAGCAGGGGACGGACGTATCGCCCTGGTTGGGGGCGACGCCGAGGTGCCCGGCCGCGCGCGCGTACCCGGTGCCGACGTACTGCGCCTCGATCGGGATGCCGCTGCGGTTGTTGTAGAAGTAGGCGAGCGCGTCGCGGCGCAGCCCTGCGTACACGTGGCTGCCGATGTCGAACGGCTCGCTGACGTCGTCGCCGACCGCCAGCCGGAAATCCGTCCCGGTGCCGCGATAACCGCCGAAGTCGATCAGCTGGACGGTGTCGCCGGACAGGGCGTCCAGGCCATACGGTTCGGTACGGCCGCTCGCGACCACCTGGTTGCCCGCGGCAATCAGTCGCCAGTCGAACGGTGTGGTCGCGGTGGTCACGTAGGTCGAACGCTTCGGGCCGTCGGCGACGTACCCGAGCTGGTTGACGCGCACCGGCGGGCCGAAGTCGCGGACGCCGCCCGGCGGGACGATGCCGCCGGTCACGGAGATGTTGTCCAGGCAGAGCGTGTACGGCTCGGTCGCGCCGCCGGCCTGGAACGAGATCTGGCCGTGCGTGTCCGTGACCGGCGAGGTCCCGGTGAACGTGAAGGTCTGGGCGGTCGTCGTGGCTGCGACGGTCTTGTTCAGCACCGTCGCATGCGGGGCAGCCGCCTGCTGGAGTACGGCGTGGAACTGGACCGGGCGGCTCGCCGACGCCTCGAACCGCAGCGTGTACGGCTGTCCCTGCTCGATCGGCAAGTCGTCCTGGCCGATCATCGAGTCCCACGGGTTGACCGTGCCGGCCGGGACCTGCGCGCAGAGCCGCCCCTCGATGACGGCGGCCGGGGTGTTCCCGCTCGACCACCAGGGCTCCTTCGCGGCGTCGAACGTCCCGTTCAGCACCCGCTCGTACGGAGGGTCCGCGGCGACCGCCGGTAGTCCCGTGAGGAGCGTGCTGACGAGCACGGTGGCGGTGAGGGTGACGGTGGCGCGTTGGCGGGCGGTGGGCATGGGGCGAGCCTCCATCGAGGGCCGGGAGCGCTTCCAGTTTGACTCCGCATCGTGCCGACCGACCGGCGGCGCGTCAAGGGCGCAGCACCTTGAATCCAGCGCTTTCCGGTGTGGCGACAAGTCTCGGGAGCGCTTCCAGCTCGAACCCGGCGTCCCGATGGTTTACCCTCGTGCCACTCAATCGTTAAGGACGATCCGGTGGCCGACCTCCCGAAACGCCAAGTGACGCTCGACGAAGTCGCTGAGCGGGCTGGTGTGTCCCGGTCGGCGGCGTCCCGGGTGATCAACAACGCCCCGCATGTCAGCAAGGCCAAGCGGGAGGCCGTGCAGCGGGCGGTCAGCGACCTCGGATACGTGCCGAACGCAACGGCCCGCGCGCTCGCGACCCAGCAGGCCGGCGCCGTCGTGCTGGCCATCTCCAGCGACAACGCGCAGGTGTTCGCCGACCCGTTCTTCGCGGAGGTCGTGATCGGGATCAGCTCGGTGCTCGAGGACACCGACCTGGAGCTGATGCTGATGATGGCCACCTCGAGCCGCGGGCAGACGCGACTCGAGCAGTTGCTGCGGACGCGGCAGGCCGACGGCGTGATGCTGATGTCGATGCACGGCGACGACCCGCTGGCACAGCTCGCCGAGAAAGCCGACGTACCGGTGGTGTTCGGCGGTTCGCCGGTGAACTTCGAGCCGCGGTACTCCGTGGACGCCGACAACCGCGGCGGCGCCCGGCTGGCGACCGAGCACCTGGTCGCGACCGGCCGGCGGCGGATCGCGACCATCACCGGCCGGATGGACGAGGGTGCGGGCACTGCGCGGTTCAAGGGGTACCAGGAGGCGCTCGCGGTGGCCGGCCTGGACGCGGGCCGCGTCGCGCACGCCGACTTCTCCGAGGAGGGCGGCACGCGCGCGATGCAGGAATTGCTCGCCGCGCACCCGGATCTCGACGGCGTGTTCGTCGCGTCGGACCAGATGGCGATCGGCGCCCTGCGGGTCCTGCGCGACGCCGGCAGGTCCGTACCGGACGACGTCGGGCTCGTCGGTTTCAACGACATCAGCACCGCCCGCCACACCAGCCCGCCGCTGACCACGGTCAGTCAGCCGATCCAGGCGCTTGGCCGGGAGATGGCCCGGATGCTGCTCGCGGTCATGTCCGGCGCGGACCCGACGCCGCTGATCCTCCCCACCCGCCTGGTCCGGCGCGCCTCGACCTGACCCTGGCGGGGCAGGCCGTTCAGGCGGACTCTGGACGGGTGGAACCTCACGATTACCTGGAGACCGCGGTCGAGCGCACGCCGATGTCCGGTCACGTCGGGAAGTCGGGCGCCACGCTGGAGCGGCTCGTGCTGGCGGACGGCCGGCGCCTCGTCGTGAAGCGGTCCTCGCCCGATACCGACCTGCTGATGGCGCTGTCGGGTGACTCGTTCGGGCGCGAATACCTGATGTGGTCGAGCGGAGTGCTCGACCAGCTTCCGCCCGCGGTCGGGCATGCAATCGTCGACGGCTGGCAGGACGGTGACGTCACCGTCCTGGTGATGCGCGACCTGGGCGACGCCGTACTCAGCTGGGACGACCGGCTCAGCCGGGAACAGTGCCGCCGGCTGTTCGCCGCGGTCGGTTCGATGTACGACGGGTTCCTGGGCCGTGTCCCGTCCAGCCTCACTCCGCTGACGACCCTGGTCGGCATGTTCACGCCGGATCGCGTGCGGCGGCATGCCGGCGGTGCCAACCCGTTGCCGGGACTGGTCCTGCGCGGCTGGGACCTGTTCCCCGGCATGGTGCCGCCCGACGTCGCCGAACCGGTGCTCCGGCTGCTCGCCCAGCCGGGACCGCTGGTGGAGGCGCTGCAGGCCCGGCCCTGCACGCTGGTGCACGGCGACCTCGCGACCGTCAACATGGCGTTCGAGAAGGAGCGGCTGACGTTGCTGGACTGGAGCATGCCGGCGGAGGCGCCGGCCGCGCTCGACCTGGCGAGGTTCCTGGCCGGCTGCGCCTCGGTGGTCGACGCGACTCGCGAGCAGGTGATCGAGGACTTCCGCGAACTGGTCGAAGCCGGCCGCGACGAGCCGGCCCTCCGCCTGGCTCTGCTGGCCGGCCTGCTCTGGCTGGGCTGGAACAAGGCCCTGGATGCCGCCGAGCACGAGGACCCGGCGATCCGTGCCCGCGAGCGGGCCGACCTCGACTGGTGGGCCGACGAAGCCCACCGGACCCTGGCCGCGGGTCTGCTGACCGACTGAGGTTCGCGACACGACGGTGATGTAGTTGACACGGCGAGGTTACTGGTGTTCCAGGGGGCGGTGGTGCAAGATGTACAGAAGTTTCGCGGGGTGTCTTGTGGTGCCCTGTAGAACTGTAAAGAGACTGATCCGCCGGATCGACGGCTGTTCGAGAACGCTGGGGAAGGCGCCCCTCGAGCACAGGAGGTCCCGGTGGCGACGACTCGTGGCGTTCTGTACGTCCACACGGTGCCGTCAGCGTTGTGCCCGCATGTCGAGTGGGCCGCGGGCGGCATCCTTGGCGTGCCCGTGAAACTGGATTGGACTCCGCAGCCGGCGGCCCAGGGCACGTACCGGGCCGAGCTGTCCTGGCAGGCCGAGGCCGGTACCGCGGCCAAGCTGGCCTCCGCCCTGCGCGGCTGGCAGAAGCTACGGTTCGAGGTCACCGAGGAGCCGAGCAACGGCGTCGAGGGCGAGCGCTACTCGTTCACGCCCGAGCTCGGGATCTTCCATGCGACCACCGGCGTGCACGGCGACATCATGGTGCCCGAGGAGCGGTTGAAGGCCGCGATGCTGAAGGCGGCGAGCGGCGAGGCCGACCTGACCGAGGAGGTCGAGCGTTTGCTCGGTCGCCCGTGGGACGACGAGCTCGAACCATTCCGGTACGCCGGCGACGGCGCCCCGGTCCGCTGGCTGCATCAGGTCGTCTGAACGGATCCTGAGAACTTCAGAAGAAACCTGTGAAAGCCAGGACAGCGCCGAACTTTTCGATGAGACTGAGCATCAGACGTCGTACAAGGGTGGGAGGGGCCGTGGCCGCTGGGCCACCGGGTGTCGGGACACCCCCGGTGGTTGTCTAACAACAGCGGCCGCACCACGTGAAGGGCACGGATCTGCGGATCCGTGCCCTTCTTGCCGTCCGAATCCGCTTACGTCCGAACAAGTGCGGACACGTACCTCCGCTTCTTCGGACGTTAGAGCGGAATGTTGCCGTGGTTGCCGCGCACCGGTCCGTCGGCCAGGGCCTTGGCGAGCGCGGCGGCCAACGCGGTGCGGGTGCGGGTGGGCTCGACGACCTCGTCGACGACGCCGATCTCGCGGGCCCGGTCGATGCCTCCGGCAATCTTCTCGTGCTCCGCGGCGAGCTCGGCCTCGACCTGCGGACGGAGCTCGGGAGGCACCTCGGCGAGCTTGCGCCGGTGCAGGACGCGGACCGCCGCGACCGCGCCCATCACGGCGACCTCGGCGCGCGGCCAGGCGAACACCCGGGTCGCGCCCAGCGAGCGGGCGTTCATCGCGATGTACGCCCCGCCGTACGTCTTGCGGGTCACCAGCGTCACCCGCGGTACGACGGACTCCGCGAACGCGTGCAGCAGTTTGGCGCCGCGCCGCACGACACCGTCCCACTCCTGACCGACGCCTGGCAGGTAGCCGGGGACGTCGACCAGGACGACGAGCGGTACGCCGAACGCGTCGCACATCCGCACGAACCGGGACGCCTTCTCCGCGGACAGGGCGTCGAGGCAACCACCCAGCCGGAGCGGGTTGTTGGCGATCACGCCGACCGTGCGACCGCCGAGGCGGCCGAGCGTCGTGACGATGTTCGGCGCCCAGCGCTGGTGGAGCTCGACGGAGGTTCCCTCGTCGAGCACCCCTCCGACCAGCGGATGGACGTCGTACGCGCGCTTGGCCGACTCGGGCAGGAACCCGGACAGGTCGAGGTCGGGGATGTCCGTGGCCACGGATCCCTGGTTGGCGAGCAGATCGGTGAGGCGACGGGCCTGCTCGAGGGCGTCGGCCTCGGTGTCGGTGGTGATGTGGACGACGCCCGACCGCCGGCCGTGCGGCTCGGGGCCGCCGAGGCGGAGCATGTCGACGTCTTCACCGGTGACCGAGCGGACAACGTCCGGGCCGGTCACGAAGATCCGGCCCTCCGGACCCAACACGACCACGTCGGTCAGCGCCGGCCCGTACGCCGCTCCGCCCGCCGCCGGGCCGAGGACGACGGAGATCTGCGGGATCTTCCCGGACGCCTGTGTCATCGCGTAGAAGATCTTGCCGACCGCGTGCAGGCTGAGCACCCCTTCGGCCAGCCGGGCGCCGCCGGAGTGCCACAGGCCGATGATCGGCACCTGCTCGGCCCGCGCGACGTCGTACGCCTTGACGACGACGTCGCAGCCCTCGTCGCCCATCGCGCCGCCCATCACGGTCGCGTCGGAACAGAACGCCACGACCGCCGCCCCGGCGATCGTCCCGCGGGCCGCGACCATCCCCGACAGGTTGTCGGGGGTGATCAGCTCCAGGCTGCCCGGATCCAGCAGCGTCGTGAGCCGGATGACCGGGTTCCGCGGGTCCTGCTCGCGCGGAAGCTTGGCAGGCTTCGCCGGGGCAACGGTCATCGCTACACCGACTTGAAGGCGATGGCGGCGTTGTGGCCGCCGAAGCCGAACGAGTTGTTCAGCGCGGCGATGTCGCCGTCGGGCAGCTTGCGCTGCTCGGTCGCGACGTCCAGCTCGATCTGGTCGTCGAGCTTGTCGATGTTGATGGTCGGCGGCGAGACCCGGTTCTTCAGCGCGAGCACGGTGGCGACCGACTCGACCGCGCCGGCGCCGCCGAGCAGGTGGCCGATCATCGACTTCGGCGCGGTGGCGACCGCGTGGTCGGCGTCCTTGCCGAGCGCCTGCCGGATCGCGATCGACTCGGCGATGTCGCCCTGCGGCGTCGAGGTGGCGTGCGCGTTGATGTGGAAGATGTCGGCCGGGGTCAGGTCGCCCTCGGACAGCGCCCGCTCCATCGCCCGGCGGGCGCCGGAACCGGTCGGGTCGGGCTGTGCGATGTCGTGGCCGTCGGCGGAGATGCCGGCGCCGGCGAGCTCGGCGTAGATCTTCGCGCCGCGCGCCTTGGCGTGCTCGTACGACTCCAGGATCAGGATTCCGGCGCCCTCACCGAGCAGGAACCCGTCGCGGTCGACGTCCCACGGCCGCGAGGCCTTCTCCGGCTCGTCGTTGCGCTTGCTGAGCGCCTGCATCATCCCGAACGCGGCCAGCGGCAGCGCCATGATCGCGCCCTCGGAGCCGCCCGCGATCACCACGTCCGCGCGACCGAGCCGGATCTGGTCCAGGCCCAGCCAGATCGCCTCGTTGCCGGAGGCGCACGCCGAGACAGGGGTGTGCACACCGGCCTGCGCGCCGAACTCCAGGCTGACGTAGGCCGCCGACGAGTTCGGCATCAGCATCGGGATCGCCAGCGGCGACACCCGGCGCGGGTTGGACCGCAGGGCGTCGTAGTTCGCCAGGGTGGTGTGCAGGCCGCCGATCCCGGACGCGACCGCCACGCCGAGCCGCTCCTTGTCGAGCCCGGAGTCCGCCAGGCCAGAGTCGGCCCAGGCCTCGCGGGCCGCGACAACGGCGAGCTGCGCGGTCCGGTCGAGGCGGCGGGCCTTGACCCGCTCGATGACCTCGGTCGGCTCGACCGCGGCCGGCGCGGCGATCTGCACCGCCAGGTTCTGCACCCACTCGTCGGTCAGCCGCCGCGCGCCGGAGCGGCCGGCCAGCAGCCCTTCCCAGGTGCTGGTCACGTCGCCCCCGAGCGGGGTCGTGGCACCGAGCCCAGTGATGACGACCCGGGTCTTCGACATGGTTACCTCATCCTTCACATGAGAGATCTGCGGTTGGGAGCGAGGGGTGGTACTGCGGGGTACTCCAGGGGTGCTTCAGGGGTACTGCGTGGTGCTCATCGGTGTGACCCGATGAGCACCGGCCAGCACGGTGACGGAGGTCAGCCGTTCTGGGCGCGCTCGATGAACGCGACGGCGTCGCCGACGGTCTTGAGGTTCTTGACCTCGTCGTCGGGGATCTTCACGTCGAACTTCTCCTCGGCGGCCACCACGACCTCCACCATGGAGAGCGAGTCGACGTCGAGGTCGTCGGTGAAGGACTTGTCCAGCTGGACGTCCTCGACCGGGATGCCGGCGATCTCGTTCACGATCTCGGCGAGGCTGGAACGGATCTCTTCGGTGCTGGCCATTTCTTGGGTTCCCTTTCGGATTTCTGCTGGTTGCTTCAGCCGGTGCGGCCACCTGAGCCGCCCCGGACAACTATGAACTACGGCAGGCGGATCACTTGGGCGGCGTACACCAGGCCCGCGCCGAAGCCGATGATCAGCGCGAGGTCGCCGCTCTTGGCCTCGCCGGCCTCACGCATCGCGGTGATCGCGAGCGGGATCGAGGCGGCCGAGGTGTTGCCCTGGCGCTCGATGTCGCGGGCGACCTTGACGTGCTCGGGCAGCTTCAGCGTGCGGCGCATCGCGTCGGTGATCCGCATGTTCGCCTGGTGCGGGACGAACAGGTCGAGCTGCTCGGCCTTCACCCCGGCGACGTCCAGCGCCTGCTGCGCGGTCTTGGCCATCTCGAACGACGCCCAGCGGAACACCGGGTTGCCGTCCATCGTCAGGTGCGGCCAGTTGTGGTTGCCGTGCACCTCCTGCCAGGACTCCTTCTGGCTGATCACCTGGTGTTGCGTGCCGTCCGAGCCCCAGACCACCGGGCCGATGCCCGGCTCGTCGGTCGGCCCGACGATCGCGGCGCCGGCGCCGTCGGCGAAGATGAACGCCGTACTGCGGTCCGTGCGGTCGGTCAGGTCGCTGAGCCGCTCGACGCCGATCGCCAGCACGTACTTCGCGCTGCCGCCGCGGACCAGGTCGTTGGCCAGCGCGACGCCGTAGCAGAAGCCCGCGCAGGCGGCCGACACGTCGAAGGCCGCCGCCGTCGGGGCGCCGACCTCGACCGCGATCCGGGTCGCGATCGCCGGCGTCTGGTACAGGTGCGTGACGGTCGAGACGATCACGCAGCCGATGTCGGCCGGGTCGATGCCGGACTCGGCGATCGCGTCCTTGGCCGCGTGCACCGACATCATCAGGACGGTCTCGTCCGCCTCGGCCCAGCGCCGCTCCTTGATCCCGGAGCGGGTCTGGATCCACTCGTCGCTGGAGTCGATGTGCTCGAGGATCTCCGAGTTCGGTACGACGCGGCGCGGCCGGTAGGAGCCGATGCCGAGGATGCCGGCGTACGTCGCGCCGGTCGACGCGGTGATCATGCCGGGGTCCCGGCGGGGTGCAGGCGGACCAGCGGCTGGCCGGGGGAGACCGGGTCGCCTTCCTCGACGAGCCACTCGACCACGATGCCGCCGTGCGGCGCGGTCACCTCGACCTCGTCGCGGAGGCTGCTGACCTTCGCGACGACCTCGCCGGCGCCCACGTGGTCACCGGCCTCGCGACCGGTCTGCGCGGCGCGGCTGAAGGTGCCCTTGATCGGGGCGACCAGCAGCCGCCACGTCGGCGTGGCGTCGATCTCGGACGGGCTGCCGTGCTTGTCGACGAAGGCGCGGGCGTCGTCGAGCTGGTCCGGCGTCTTCAGCGCGAACGTCTCGACGCCCTTGAGGGCGCGGCGCGCGATCCCGGTCAGCGTGCCCGCCGGCGGCAGCTCCAGGATGCCGGTCACCTCGAGGTCGGACATCGTCTGCAGGCACAGGTCCCAGCGGACCGGCGCGTTCACCTGGGTGACGAGCCGCTGCAGGACGTCCCGGCCGTCGTGGACGACGTGGCCGTCGCGGTTCGAGATCAGGCGGGTCCGCGGGTCGTGGGTGCTGATCGCGGTCGCGTACTTCGCCAGCGTCTGCACGGCCGGCTCCATGTGCCGGGTGTGGAACGCGCCGGCGACCGACAGCGGGATCAGCCGGGCCTTCGCCGGCGGGTCGGCGGCCAGCGCCTCGAGCTCCGCGACGGTGCCAGCGGCAACGATCTGGCCGGGGCCGTTGTCGTTGGCCGGGGTCAGGCCGTGCTCGGCGAGCTTGGCCAGGATCTCGTCGCGGTCGCCGCCCAGCACCGCGGTCATCGAGGTCGGCGTCAGCGCGGCCGCGGCGGCCATCGCCTTGCCGCGCTCGCGGACCAGGACCATCGCCTGCTCGGCGGTCAGGACGCCGGTGCCGGCCGCGGCCGCGAGCTCACCGACGCTGTGCCCGGCGACCGCGCCGACCTTCGCGAACGCGTCGGCGGGGTGCGGGAAGACCGCCAGCGCGGCCAGCATGCTGGAGGCGACCAGCAGCGGCTGCGCGATCGCGGTGTCCCGGATCGTGTCCGCGTCGGCTTCGGTGCCGTAGTGGGCGAGGTCGAGGCCGGCGACCGCGGAGAGCCAGTTCAGCCGGCTCTCGAACACGGGATCGGCCAGCCACGGCTCGAGGAAACCTGGGGTCTGGGCACCCTGACCGGGCGCGACGATGACGAGCACGTGACAACTCTCCCTCAGCCGGGCCCGCCGCGAGCCGCACGGCGAGCACGAATTCTACCGGGCCGCTTTTGTGGAGATCCTACAAAACGGTGGATCCGGGCTCGGGATGCAGCAGGCGACCCAAGGTCAGTGCGACACGCAGTGTGAAACTGTCGCGGGGATTCAGCGGGTTGTAGCCCGTGAGGTCCGCCACACGCTTCAGCCGGTACCGCACGGTGTTGGCGTGGATGAACATCGCCCGGGCGGTCGCCTCGATCGAGCCACCGGAGTCCAGGTAGGCCGAGACCGTGTCGAGGAGCACGCCGTCGCCCACGGTGAGCGGGCCGTAGACCTCGGTCGCGAGCTGACGGCGGGCGTGGCCGTCTCCGGAGAGTGACCGCTCCGGGAGCAGGTCGTCGGCCGGTACCGGTCGCGGGGCGCCCGGCCAGGCCGCCGCGGCGCGCAGACCGGCGACGGCGGCGCGGGCCGAGGTCACGGCCGACATCAGGTCTTTCACGACCGGCCCGACGACGATCGGGCCGGGTCCAAACCAGCGGGCGAGTTTTTGTACAGTCTCGACAGGTTGGCTCGTACCGCCGAGTACGACGACGAGCCGGTCGCCCTGAATCGCGCACAGTGCGTCAGCGCCCGCCTCGCGCGCCGCGTGCCGGACCATGTCCGCGACGTTCGAGCCGGTGTTGTTCGCCGGGGGCGTCTCGGCGACCGGGGCGCGGCCGACCACCACGGCGACCTCGGCCGATCCCGTCGTACCGACGGTTCCGGTCCAGCCGAGCGCCGAGGCGCGGGAGCGGACCGACTCGTCGGCCTCGCCGCGGATCACGGAGTCGACGAGCAGGGCCTCGAGCCGGGCGTCCCAGGCGCCGCGCATCTCGGCGGCCTGCGCGTAGACGGTCGCGGCGGCGAACGCGACCTCGCGGGCGTAGCGCTGCATGGCCTCGTGGACGATCGGCACGTCGTCCGGCGGCAGCAGGGTGCCGATGGTGTTCTCGATGGTCTCGATCGTGGTGCGGACCAGGTCGACGGTCTGGTGCAGCGAGATCACCCGGGTGAACTCACGCGGCGCGGACCCGAAGATCCGGGTCGGCATCGACGAGTGCGCCTCGGGGTCGCGGAACCACTCGACGAACGCGGAGATCCCGGACTGCGCGACCAGGCCGATCCAGGACCGGTCCTGCGCGGACAGCGTCGCGAACCACGGCAGCTTCGCGTCCATCGCCGCCATCGCGGCGGTCGCCAGCGCACCGGTCGCGTTCTGCAACCGCTCGGCCCGCGCCAGATGTGCCTTCGTCACCACGCCCAGACCATACGCGCACTGCCATGATGGGCGTATGACGGACAAGGCGGGTGTGGCCGACGCGATCGCGGCCTTGCGGGCGATCGGGTACTACCTCGAGCGTGACCGGCAGCCGACGCACCGGGTGAAGGCGTACCGGCGGGCCGCCGACACGATCGCCGCGCTGCCGGCCACCGAGGTGCGGGCGCGGCGCCGGGCCGGGACGCTCACCGAGCTCCCGGGGATCGGGCCGAAGACAGAGGCCGTGATCGTCGAGGCGATGGACGGCGCCACACCGTCGTACCTGGTGAAGCTGGAGGAGACGGCGGGTGAGCTGACCACGGCCGGCAAGGGCCTGCGCGCCGACCTGAAGGCGGACCTGCACCTGCACTCGGAGTGGTCGGACGGCGGCAGCCCGATCGAGGAGATGGCCCGTACGGCGCACCGGCTGGGGCACTCCTACATGGCGCTCACCGACCACTCGCCGCGGCTGACCGTCGCCAACGGGCTGTCCCGCGAGCGGCGCCTGCAGCAGCTCGAGGTCGTTGCCGAGCTCAACAAGAAGCTGCAGGACGAACTGGACGGCTTCACGATCCTGAACGGGATCGAGGTCGACATCCTCGACGACGGTGCGCTGGACTGCGACTCGGAGATCCTGGCCCGCCTCGACGTGGTGGTCGCGAGTGTGCACTCCAAGCTCCGGATGGCCTCGGAGCCGATGACCGAGCGGATGGTGCGCGCGATCGCGAACCCGCACGTGGACGTCCTGGGGCACTGCACCGGCCGGCTGATCACCGGCGGCCGGGGGACCCGTCCGGAGTCGGAGTTCGACGCCGAGGTGGTGTTCGAGGCGTGCCGCCAGTTCGGGACGGCGGTCGAGATCAACTCCCGCCCCGAGCGGCTCGACCCGCCGAAGCGGCTGCTCGCGATGGCGGTCGAGATGGACTGCCTGTTCTCGATCGACACCGACGCGCACGCCCCCGGCCAGCTGGACTGGCAGGTCTACGGCTGCGAGCGCGCCGAGGACTGCGGCGTCACCGCCGGCCGCGTCGTCAACACCTGGGACCAGCAACAACTTCTCGAATGGACAGCATCATGAGCGACTTGGAGAAGGACCCGGCCGAGGTCCTGGGATTCGCGGACTGTGAGGGGCCCGCGCTGGAGATGCTCGAGGGCCGGGAGGTCGTGCTGGGGCGGTCCACCACGGTCCGCCGGCTGCTGCCGAACAAGAACCGGCGGATGGTCGGCGCGTGGTGCTTCGTCGACCACTACGGGCCGGACGACCTGACCCGGCGCGTCGACTCCTACGACGTACCGGGGGAGCGCGGTATGCAGGTCCCGCCGCACCCGCACACGAGTCTGCAGACCGTGAGCTGGTTGTTCGAGGGCGAGATCGAGCACCGCGACAGCGTCGGGTCGCACGCCCTCGTCCGGCCCGGCGAGCTGAACATCATGACGGCCGGCAACGGGATCGCGCACTCCGAGGTGTCCACGCCGGACGCGCCGCCGAAGCTGCACGGCGCCCAGTTGTGGGTCGCGCTCCCGGACGCTGTCCGTACGACGACGCCGCCCGCCTTCAACGCGTACGCCGACCTGCCGCGGCTCGACCTCGACGGCGCGCAGGTGACGGTGATGATCGGGACCGTCGCCGGGGTCACCTCGCCCGCACCGGCGTACACCCCGCTGGTCGGGGCCGACGTGACGGTCGCGCCGGGGCGGTCCCTGACGCTCCCGCTGACCCCGTCCAACGAGTACGCCGTCCTCGTGGTCGACGGATCGCTGGCGGTCGGGGACCTGACGCCGGGCTTCGGCGAGATGGTCTACCTGGGGGCAGGCCGGGACGCGATCGACCTCGTCGCCGCCGAGGGCGGTGTGCGGTTCCTGCTGCTCGGCGGCGAACCGTTCGAGGAGCAGCTGGTGATGTGGTGGAACTTCATCGGCCGCACCCACGAGGAGATCGTCGCCGCCCGGGACGCCTGGCAGGCCGCGATCGATGCTGCGGGCAACGACCGCTTCGGTATGGTGCCGGGCTACGACGGCGATCCGCTGCCGGCTCCGCCGTTGCCCGCGACCACACTCAGACCGCGACCGCGGGCACGCTGACCCGGCGCCGGTAGTAGGCCCAGGTGAGGACCAGCAGCGACGGGCCCCACAGCTGCAAGGGCGCGTAACACGTGATCATCAGCGCTGCCCACGGCGTGCTGGAGAAGGGGATGAACTCCTTCGAGAACACGTCGCGGAAGCCGTAGGTCCAGATCGCGATCAGGCTCAGCGCCCCGAGCACCGCCGGGACGATCGCGGCGTACGGCGCGACGCGACGGCCGCCGATGAACGGGATCCACCGCGGAACGATCTCGCCCCACCGGCTGACCAGGCCGAGCGCGGTCAGCGCGACGAGCTCGGAGAAGATCGTCAGACAGACCACGTACAGCTTCTGACCGAACCCGATCAGGTGGGCCGGCTGGTGGGAGTCGTCGAGCATGCCCATCGACGAGCCGAAGACCAGTCCGAGTCGCCACAGGCCGGACGGCAGGGTGAGGAAGGGGATCGCGTGCGCGAGGCGGTAGGCCCAGCGCGGGACGGGACGCTCTGTTGTGCTCACGCCCCGAGCATCCGCCCGACCGGTACGTCGCTACCTCACCCGTCGGAGTGAACTCGATCCCTCCCAGGACCGATTCCCTGCTCCAGGACGTCGAACGCGCGGTCGATCACGGCGACCTGGTCGGCCTGCACCTGCGCGAGGTCGTCGCCGGCGATGATCCGTGCGACCGAGGTGTGGTAGATCGTCGTGAGGGTCGCCGTGAGCAGATTGGCGACCAGGCGAGCGCTGAGCTCGTCGCCGGTCTCCGCTGCCAGCACCCCGGCCAGCATCGCGGCGATCTCGTGTTCCTGCTCGATGCTGCGACTGACGAGCGCGGGACTGGACTCGAGCACGCTCCAGAAGCCGCGCACGCCCTCGATCGCGCCTGACAGGGGATGGCGCGCGGCCAGCAGTTCGTGCTGGTACCGGCGCATGGCGACCGCGACGGGCTCACCGGCCGGCCGGTCGCGGACGACGGCCTCGAGCTCACGCAGCCGGTCGTCGTGCCGGTCCAGGAACAGGTCTTCCTTGCGCGGGAAGTAGTTGAAGACCGTCATCTTGGACACCCCGGCCGCATCGGCGATCTCCGCGACCGTGACGGCGTCGAACCCGCGTCGCACGAACAGCCCGGTGGCGACGTCGGAGATCATTCGCCGGGTCGCCTGCTTCTTGCGCTCGCGCAGCCCCTGTTCGGCCATGGCCAGAATTATACTGGACCAAATTTTGTACTCGGTCTAATATTCGTCCCATGGACAACCGAGATGTGGTGATCGCCGGCGGCGGGCCGGTCGGGCTGATGCTCGCCTGCGAGCTGGCGCTGGCCGGAGTCGACGTGCTGGTCGTCGAGAGGCTGCGGGAGATCGACCCGACGATCAAGGCCGGTTCGATCAACGTGCCGACCGCCGAGGCGCTGTACCGGCGCGGGATGCTGCCGGCTCTGCAGGAGCACCAGCAGCAGGCGTTCGAGCAGATGAAGGCGTTCCGGGCCGGGAAGGGCCCGAGCGGCCCGCCGCCGGCCGGGCACTTCGCCGGGATCATGGTCAGCTCGGCCGGTGTGCACTTCGACGATCCCGCTTTCCGGGACGCCGGACCCGCGCGGTCGGTCTTCGCGGTCGGGCAGCAGGCGGTCGAGTCGATCCTCGGCGCCCGGGCCGCCGAGCTCGGCGTCGAGGTCCGGCGCGGGACCGAGGTCACCGGGTTCGACGCCGACGACGAGGGCGTCACCGTCCGCTTGGGCGACGACGTGGTGCGCGCGGGCTGGCTGGTCGGTTGTGACGGCGGACGCAGTCTGGTGCGCAAGCTGGCCGGCTTCGAGTTCCCGGGCACCGAGCCCGCGATCACGGGCCGCCAGGCGATCGTGGATCTGGAGGGTGCCGAAGGCCTGCAGCGGAGCTGGAACTACACGCCGACCGGTCTCTACGCCCACGGTCCGGTCCCGGGACGCGTGCTGACCGTCGAGTTCGACGGCCCGCCGGAGGACCGTGATGCGCCGACCACCGCGGACGAGATCCAGGGCAGCCTGCGACGCGTCACCGGCGTCGACGTCACGGTCACGGCGGTGCACAGTGCGACCAGGTTCACCGACAACGCGCGCCAGGCCACGTCGTACCGCACGGGCCGGGTGCTGCTCGCGGGCGACGCGGCGCACGTGCACTCGCCGTTCGGCGGGCAGGGGCTGAACCTGGGGATCGGCGACGCGGTCAACCTCGGATGGAAGCTCGCGGCGACGATCCAGGGCACCGCGCCCGAGGGCCTGCTCGACACCTACACGACCGAGCGGCATCCGGTCGGCGCGTGGGTGCTGGACTGGACGCGGGCCCAGATCGCCTTGATGCGCACGGATTCCCGGACCGCCGCATTGCGCGACGTGGTCACCGATCTGCTCCGGACGGCGGACGGTTCGACGTACCTGGCGAAGAAGCTGTCCGGCGTCCTGCACCGCTACTCGATCGCGGGCGAGCATGAGCTCGTCGGGTCGGCCGCGCCCGATTTCGAGTTCGCGGACGGCACGCGGCTGGGGGAGTACCTGTCCGACGGCACGTCGTTGCTGCTGGACCTGTCCGACTCCGCGCAGCTGCGCGAGCTCGCGTCCGAGCGGGTGCGGGTACTGACCACGAAGTACGGCGGCGACCTCACCGGCGTACTGATCCGGCCCGACGGGTATGTCGCGTGGGCCGCGGCGGACGGCGCCGTGACTGGACTGGACGAGGCGCTGGCGACCTGGGTACCTCAGATCAGGTCGTGATCGCGGGCATAGGCGGCGGCCGCCGTCCGTGACGGTACGTCCAGCTTGGCGAAGATGTTGGTGAGGTGCCGGGCGACGGTCTTGTCGCTCAGCACCAGCCGGTGCGCGATCTCGGCATTGCTGTTGCCGACAGCAACCAGTCGGAGGACGTCCAGCTCCCGTCCGGTGAGCCCGCCCGCCGTACTCCGGCCGAGCAGTTTCTCGGTCTCCTGCCGCGCCGGCGCCGCACCGATCTCGGCGAAGGACCGGCAGGCGGCGGTGAGCTCCGCCGCCGCCGAGTCCTCGTCGCCGAGCAGCCGCACCGCGCGCCCGACCAGCACCTTCGCGCGCGCCACCTCGTACGGCGCCCGCAGCTCGTCCCACAACCGCGCCGCCGTCCGGGCGTGCGGCAGCGCCCTGTCCGGATCGTCGCCGGCCAACGCCACCAAGGCCGAGCAGTACGCCGCCGACGCCCGCAACCCCGCGCAGCCGAAACCCTGCGCGATGGCGGCCAACTCGTCCGCGGCAGCCTCCGCGTCCGACCGTGCGTCACCTGCCAGCAGTACCTCGACCGCGCCCGCCAGCAACCGCGACCGGTGGACCGGGTCGCCCGTCTCCGCCAGCAGTCGGCGGACGGCGGCGAGCGCGCCCGGCACGCGTCCGCGCGCGACCATCAGCAGCGCCCGTCCCGGCTGCGCCTCGTACCCGAACCCGGCCGCCTCGTCGTACGAGGCCTCCGCTGCCGCAACGTCGCCACGGATCCGCAGTACGTCGCCCCGCTCGGCCAGCGCGAGGCCGGCCGCGGCCTGGGAACCCGACGCCGCGTACCGGCGGCAGGCGTCCTCGAACTCGGCCAGCGCCTCCGGGTACGCCGCGTGCACCCGCAGGATCTGACCGCGATGCACCGCACACTGCCCGGTGAACGGAACCAGGTCGGGCTGACTGTCGCACCAGCGCGTCAGCGCCGTCGTCCACGCGGACGCACGGGCGAAGTCCAGAACTTCCTGGCAGGCTTCGATCATCGCGCAGTACACGTTGCCCGCGAAGATCGGCGACAGTTCACCGGCCGCGACGGCGACCATCGCCTCGTCCAGCAGGGTGAGCCCCTCCGGCACCCGCCCGGAGTACATCAGCAGCCGGCCTTTGCACACGAGGCTCTGGGCCAGCAGATCGGGATCGGCGTGCCGGCGGGCAATGCCGATCATGTCCTCGCTGACCGCGAGCGCGCCGGGGAAGTCGCCGGCGTCCAGGCACCGGAAGAAGTCGTGGACGCGCAGGTAGCCGCGTTCGAGCACGTCGTCCGGCTGGTCCGCGAGCAGCCGCTGGGCGCGCGCGGCCCAGCCGCTGCCGACCGCCACCTCGCCGCGGATGTTCAGCACAAGGGCCAGCCAGAAGGCGAACCGGACCGCGCCCAGCACCTCCCCGGCGTCGGTCCGCAGGCGGTAGCCGCGCTGCAGGGCGCGGATGCAGCTGTCCGTGTCGCCGAGCAGGAACGCGGCCGTGGCCAGCGTCATCAACTCGTCCGGGCCGAGGGCCGACCCCGGCTCGCCGTCCACCGTGGCGAGCCGGTCGTACGCCGAAGCCCAGTCCCGCCGCTCGTACGCGGACCGGGCTCGCTGCAGATCGTCGACAATGCCCATCCGTGCCCCTTGAGGTGAGCATGCGCCGTCGGGTCACGCGGCGGCAAGACTCCGGTCCGCGGCCGCACGGGCCGCGATCCGCCGGGCGACGTACGCCGCGTCCCGGCCGACGCCCGGCAGCACCATCGAGCTGAACGCGTACTGGAAGGACAGTCCGCAGAAGAACAGCCCGGGCGCGCCCTGGGCGACACCGCGGTACTCCCGCGGCCAGCCGTCGGCACCGGTCACCGGGGTCTTGATCCAGTCGAACACCTGCCGGAACCCGGTCGCCCACACAACGTTCGCGACATCTAGCACCCGCCCGTTCGCGAGCTGTGGCCGGCCGTCCCGCACACCGGTGACCCGGTCGTGGACCCGCTCGACCCCGCGCGCGAGCAGGTCGTCCCGCTTCACCCGGATCATCGGCCCGCCGTGGAACCGAATCTCCCCCATCTCCTTGCGGCCCATCGGCGTCCGGCGCGTGAGGACGTGCCGCCAGGCGAACAGGAGCACCGGCCAGAGCAGGACCTGACCGCGCCCGCCGGGCCGGAAGGGCACCTGCCCGGGATCGCGACCGCACAGGATCGTCTCGTGCGTCTGCGCGACCTCGTACGCGATGTCGGTGCCCGAGTGCGACCCGCCGACGACGAGCACCGGCCCGTCCTTGAGCTGCTCCGGCCGGCGGTACTCCGACGAATGCAGCTGCCGGATTGCCGGATCCAGGTCGACCGCGCAGTCCGGCAGGTACGGCGTACGCCCGAACGTGCCGGTGGCGACCACGACGTTGCCGGCGGTGAGCTGCTCGCCTCCGGTGCTGACGATCCACTGGTCGTCGATCCGCTCGAGCCTGTCCACCCGGGTGTTGTGCCGGATCGGCAGCGCGAAGTGCGCGGCGTACGACGCGAGGTAGTCGGCGACCTCGTCCTTGCCGGGGTAGTGCCACGGATCGCCCGGGAAGGGCAGGCCGGGCAGCCCGTCGTACTTCGCCGGCGAGTACAGCCGCAGGCTGTCCCAGTGCGAGCGCCACTGGTCGCCGACCTGGGCGTTGCCGTCCAGGATGAGGAACTCCTCCCCGAGCTGCTGCAGGTGGCGGCCGGTGGCGAGTCCCGCCTGCCCGGCGCCGATGACGATGGTGTTCATGCTGGTCTCCCTTCCACGTCGCGCCGCAGCGTGTGGAAGCGCAGCCACCACAACAGCATCAGCGCGGACGTCACCACGTAGAAGCCGTGCAGGATCCAGATCGGTCCCGGCGGCAGGTGCACCACGTAGATGCAATGGACGGCGTTGCCGACGTTGGCGAGCACCAGGTTGACCGGGCTGTACGACGCGAGGTCGCGGGTCCGGATCGCCTTGACCACCATCGGCAGGGCGCTCGACGCGAAGAGGATGGTGGACATCGTCCCCGCGAGAAGAGCAACGCTTGCGCCAGTCATGTCACCGACGGTAGGGACCGCGGGCGGTGCACCGCGTCGGACGGAATGCGCAACTCGCGCAGGCAGCGACTACGAGGTTTGTCGTATGTCGGTGTGCCGGCGGATCCACGGTGCGAGCGCGTAGACCGCGAACGCGACCACGATCGTCACGACCGCCAGGCCGCCGAAGTAGGCCGTGTCCGACGCGTCCTCGGTCGCCTGCACGAGCTGCGCGGTGATCGCCTGGCCCGCGGCCGGCGCCAGGAACCACAGCGCCATCATCTGGCTGAGGAACGCCCGCGGCGCCAGCACCGTCGTCGCGGCCAGGCCGACGGGGGACAGGAACAGCTCGCCGAGGGTCTGGATCACGTACACGAGGACCAGCCACAGCGGCGACGCGAGGTTGTCGCCGGCCACCGACGACGCGAGCGCCATCACCGCGAACGAGATGCCGGCCAGCAGCAGGCCGGTGGCGAACTTCTGCCCGATCGACGGCCCGCGATCGCCCAGTTTGATCCAGATCACCGCGAACACCGGCGCCAGCACGATGATCGAGAACGGGTTCACCGACTGGAAGAACTCCGGCGAGATCTGCACGCCGAACAGCTCCAGCCGCGTCCGGTCGGCGGCGAACGACGTCAGCGTGGTCGCGGCCTGCTCGAACACCATGAAGAACAGCATCGCCGCGACGAACAGCGGGATGTACGCGCGGACCCGCTGCCGCTCGACGGGCGTCACCAGGGGACTGCGAAGCAGCATCACGAAGTACGCGATCGGGGCCAGGAAGCACAGGTACGAGATCGCGTCCACGACCGGCTTCGGGCCGATCCCGCCGGACCGCCACGCCGACCAGGCGAACACGACCGCGAGCAGCCCGAGTACGGCGGCCGAGACCTTCAGCATCGTCGGCCGGTCCGCGGCGGTCAGCGGGTTCGGCGGGGTGTCGCCGCGGCCGTGCAGCGTGCGCCGGCCGAGCAGGTACGCGACCAGCGCCAGCGTCATCCCGACCGCGGCCGCGGCGAACGCGACGTGGAACCCGAACTCGCGGCGCAGGAACCCGACCACGAACGGCGCCGAGAACGACCCGATGTTGATCCCCATGTAGAAGATCGAGAACGCCGAATCGCGCCGCGGGTCGTCCTGTTCGTAGAGCGTGCCGACCATCGTGGACACGTTCGGCTTCAGCAGTCCGGTGCCGAGGGCAACCAGTGCGATCCCGGCGTACGCCGGTCCGGTCGACGGCAGCGCGAGACACAGGTGGCCGGCGACGATCACGGTGCCGCCGTACAGCACCGTGCGGCGGGCGCCGAAGACGCGGTCCGCGAACCAGCCGCCGAGCACCGAGAGCAGGTACACCGAGGCGCCGTAGATCGACACCACGGCCTGCCCGAGCGACTCCCCGAGCCCGAGCCCGTGCGCCTTGTCGGTCAGGTAGAGCAGCAGGATCGCGCGCATCCCGTAGTAGCTGAACCGCTCCCACAACTCAGTGGTGAACAGCGTCATCAACCCACGCGGATGCCCGAAGAACGTCTTCTCGGGGGCGGCCTGCTGCGCATCGGTCATCTACCGACCGTAGCAACCCGACTACTCAGAGAGCGATCCAGTACCGCCGTGGAGGCCGAACGGCGACGGGCCGCTCACCCCAGGTGGGATGAGCGGCCCGTCGGTCGGACGCTGCGCGTCAGGCGCCGGCGCCTTCCTGCTTCACGCCGGCGACCGCGGTCGGGTCGTCGATGCGGTACTTGCGGGCCGCCTCGGCGGCGACCTCCGGCTTCACGTCGCCGCGCTTGGCGAGGATCTCCAGCGCCGCGACGACGATCGACTCGGCGTCCACCTGGAAGTGCCGCCGGGCCGCGGCCCGGGTGTCGGCCAGGCCCCAGCCGTCGGTCCCGAGCGACGTGTAGTCGTTCGGCACCCAGCGGGAGATCTGGTCCTGCACCGCGCGCATGAAGTCGCTGACGGCGACGACCGGACCGTTGGTGTCCTTCAGTTGCTCGGTGACGAACGGCACCTGCTCCGGCTCGTCCGGGTGCAGCAGGTTGTGCTGCTCGGCGGCGACGGCGTCCCGGCGCAGCTCGTTCCACGAGGTCACCGACCAGATGTCGGCGGCGACGGAGTACTCCTCGGCGAGGATCTGCTGGGCCTTCATCACCCACGGCAGCGCGACACCGGAGGCCAGCAGTTGCACCCGCGGCGCGTCGTCGCCCTCGGCGGTCTGGTACTCGTTGAAGCGGTACATGCCCTTGAGCAGCCCCGCGACGTCGAGGTTCTCCGGCTCGGCGGGCTGCGCCACCGGCTCGTTGTAGACCGTGAGGTAGTAGAAGACGTCCTCGCCGTGCGGCTTGTCCTGGTCCAGCCCGTAGCCGTACATCCGGCGCAGGCCGTCCTTGACGATGTACGGGATCTCGTACGCGAACGCCGGGTCGTAGTGCACCGCGGCCGGGTTGGTCGAGGCCAGCAGCGGCGAGTGACCGTCCGCGTGCTGCAGTCCCTCACCGGTCAGCGTCGTACGGCCCGCGGTCGCGCCGACCAGGAAGCCCCGGCCGAGCTGGTCGCCGAGCGCCCACATCCAGTCGCCGGTGCGCTGGAACCCGAACATCGAGTAGAAGATGTAGAACGGGATCATCGGCTCGCCGTGCGTCGCGTACGCCGTACTCGCCGCGAGCACCGAGCCCATCGCGCCGGCTTCGCTGATGCCCTCGTGCAGCAGCTGGCCCGCCGTGGACTCCTTCCACGACAGCAGCAGGTTGCGGTCGACGGCGTCGTAGTTCTGCCCGTGCGGCGAGTAGATCTTCGCGGTCGGGAACATCGAGTCCATACCGAACGTGCGGTACTCGTCCGGGGCGATCGGGACGATCCGGTGACCGATCTCCGGGTCCTTCATCAGGTCCCGGAACAGCCGCACCAGCGCCATCGTGGTCGCGACCGGCGCGTGCGAGCCCTTGCTGAGCGGCTTGTACACGGCGTCGCCCGGCAGCGTCAGCGTCTTCGGCTGCACCCGGCGCTCCGGCAGCGAACCGCCGAGCTGCTTGCGCCGCTCCATCATGTACTGGTACTCCGGCGAGTCGGTGCCGGGGTGGAAGTACGGCGGGTTGTACGCGTCCTCGAGGTCCTTGTCCTCGATCGGCAGGTAGAGCCGGTCGCGGAACGCCTTCAGGTCGTCCGAGGTCAGCTTCTTCATCTGGTGGGTCGCGTTGCGGCCCTCCAGCGCCTCGATCGTCCAGCCCTTGATGGTCTGGGCCAGGATCACGGTCGGCTGGCCGACGTGCTCGGTCGCGCTCTTGAACGCGGCGTACACCTTGCGGTAATCGTGACCGCCGCGCGGCAGCTTACGCAGGTCCTCGTCGGACAGGCCGCTGACCATCTGCTGCAGCCGCTGGTCGCCGCCGAAGAAGTTGTTTCGGATGTACTCGCCGGACTCGACCGAGTACGTCTGGAACTGGCCGTCGGGCGTGGTGTTCATCTTGTTCACCAGCGCGCCGTCGTGGTCCTGGGCCAGCAGGTTGTCCCACTCGCGGCCCCAGATCACCTTGATCACGTTCCAGCCGGCGCCCCGGAAGAACGCCTCCAGCTCCTGGATGACCTTGCCGTTGCCGCGGACCGGGCCGTCCAGCTGCTGCAGGTTGCAGTTGATCACGAAGGTGAGGTTGTCGAGCTCCTCGCGCGCGGCCAGGCCGATCGCGCCGAGCGACTCCGGCTCACCCATCTCGCCGTCACCCAGGAACGCCCAGACGTGCTGCTGGCTGGTGTCCTTGATCCCGCGGTTGTGCAGGTACCGGTTGAAGCGCGCCTGGTAGATCGAGTTCAGCGCGGCCAGACCCATCGAGACGGTCGGGAACTCCCAGAAGTCCGGCATCAGCCGCGGGTGCGGGTACGACGACAAGCCCTTGTGCGGGCCGCGGGAGACCTCCTGGCGGAAACCGTCCAGGTCGTCGGTCGTCAGCCGGCCCTCGAGGAAGGCGCGCGCGTACATACCGGGGGAGGCGTGCCCCTGGATGAAGATCTGGTCGCCGCCGCCCGGGTGGTCCTTGCCGCGGAAGAAGTGGTTGAAACCGACCTCGTACAGGCTCGCGGCCGACTGGTAGGTGGCGATGTGACCGCCGACCTCCAGGCCCTTGCGGTTGGCCTTGCTCACCATCACCGCGGCGTTCCACCGGATGAACGCCCGGATCCGCCGCTCGATGTGCTCGTCGCCGGGGAACCAGGGCTCACGCTCGGGCGGGATCGAGTTGATGTAGTCGGTGCTCCGCAGTGCGGGCACCCCGACCTGCCGCTCCCGGGCGCGCTCGATCAGCTTGAGCATCAGGTAGCGCGCTCGCGCCTTGCCCCGTTCGTCCAGGACCGCGTCGAGCGATTCGACCCACTCCCGTGTCTCGTCGGGGTCGATGTCGGGGAGCTGGGTGGGCATCCCCTCGGTGATGATGGCTGGTGGTTCGTGTCCGGAAGCCACGGTGTCCTGCCGTTCTCTCTGGATTCTCTTCACCGCAATCCTGTCACCTGTTCGGTATGCGTTCTACTTCGCCTTCCTTTCCGGCCGGTTTCCGGCTCGCCGGGCGAGATCTGAGCGGACACGCCTTGTACCCGCCACGCGCATACCGGACACGTCACGGAACCCTGGTGCATACTTGCGCGACGCGGTAGGTCACGATGGACTACCGCTACTGAAACCTACCCCCGGGCAAGCGGGGACCACGGAGGAGGACACGTGAGCGCGACCGCGGACCACGCGGACGGTAAGGGCGGGGTGCCGAACATGGCGACCCGGCTCGGCCTGGAGGCCGGCTGGGTCGTTCAGGAGATCGGGTACGACGACGACTGCGACGACGACTTTCGGGACGCGATCCGGGAGATCACCGGGGAAGCGTTTGTCGACGAGGACACCGACGAGGTCGTCGATGTCGTGCTGCTCTGGTTCCGCGAGGACGACGGTGACCTGGTCGACGCCTTCTTCGACATTCTGACCGACCTGAAGGCCGGCGGCGTCGTCTGGCTGCTGACCCCGAAGGTCGGTCGCGACGGGTACGTCGAGACCAGCGACATCGCCGAGGCCGCGCCGGTCGCGGGCCTGGCGACGACGAGCACACTGAGCGTGACCGACGACTGGTCCGCCACCAAGCTGGTGGTCCCGAAGTCCGGCCGCCGCGGGTGACTTTCCCAGCTGCCG
This sequence comes from Kribbella sp. NPDC004138, assembly GCF_053603655.1. Lineage (NCBI taxonomy): Bacteria > Bacillati > Actinomycetota > Actinomycetes > Propionibacteriales > Kribbellaceae > Kribbella > Kribbella sp. NPDC004138. Next base: position 51,445 of record NZ_JBSGFZ010000031.1, on the reverse strand, counting down.
GCCCGGCTGCCGGCAGCCGGGCCCCCGACTTCGAGACGCGGAACCAGTACGGCGAACCGGTCCGGCTGAGCGACTACGCCGGCCGGCGGGACGTCGTACTGGTTTTCTATCCGTACGCGTTCAGCCAGGTCTGCACGAGTGAGCTGACCGCGCTCCGCGACCGGCCGGACCTGCTGGCTGCGGCGGAGTTCCTGGCCGTCTCGTGCGACCCGATGTTCACCCTCCGGGCGTACTCGGACGCCCAGCACCTCCCCTTCGGCCTGCTCACCGATTTCTGGCCGCACGGCGCGATCGCCACGTCGTACGGCGTCTTCGACGCGGCCCGAGGCTGCGCGCTCCGCGGAACCTTCGTCATCGACCGCACCGGCGTCATCCGGTGGTCCGTCGTGAACCAGATCCCCGAGGCCCGCAACCTCGACGACTACGCGGCGGCGCTGGCAAGTCTGGGCTAGGCGACAAGCCGCCCAAGAATGCGAGCGGTTACCGATGGCCGCCGATGTGAAGGTGTCGGGTGGGCTGTGAGGGACTCGAACCCCCGACCCCCTCGGTGTAAACGAGGTGCTCTAACCAACTGAGCTAACAGCCCTGGTCCGCAGAACAACCCCGACCGCTGGTCGGGGTTCCATACGCTGCGGAGCGTGAGGCACGACCGTACCACCTCAACCGGGGCGGTGTGTGCGCACTGGTCGGCCCGCCGGCGCACCGACGAGAAATGTCGGCGCTCCCGGCGAACCTGGGTGCATGCACCGCGCAATTGCCCGCTCGTACGTCGCAGTTCCGACGCAGGGAGTCTGCATCCGCGACCGGATCAGAGACCTCACGCCGGAGGATGATGCGGTGCTGAGAGCGGTTGGCGCACATCTGGGCAGGCTCGCCTCAGCGGACCTGGCCCGGCGCGCCCAGAATGCTCACGCCAACGCGCTTGCCTCAGGCATTCGAACGCTCCGGCACCGGCTGTCCTTGCCTGTCGGAGAGCCGGGTCGCAGAGACCGGCCGGGCGGGTATCGCTCCCCCAAGGAATGGCACGCAAAGTCTCGCCGCCTCGCTCACCTGGAAGTGCGGCTGGCCGCGGTCGAGAAAGACCGCGCGATTGGGCATGTGTCGGTGGTGCGCGGTGGCAGGGGATTGGCGAACAAGCGTCACAATCTGGCGGCGGCCGGAATGACGCAGAGTCAGTGGCAGCAGGTCTGGGAGTCCGCTCGCTGGTTCCTCTCGGCCGACGGCGAGTCCGGCAAGCGAGGCGGGAACGAAACCATCCGGGTTACCCCGGAAGGAGAGGTCAGTCTTCGTCTACCCACTCCGATGCGGCACCTCGCCAATGCCGCGCACGGCAGGTACGTCCTCGCTGGACGCGTCGAGTTCGCCCATCGCGGTGCTGAATGGCGCGCCCGCGTGGCGGCCGACCGCGCGGTCGCGTATCGCATCCACTACAACCCCGGGAAGGACCGCTGGTACGTCGACGCCTCGTGGCGGCCGAAGGACGTACCCGCTATGTCACTCGCAACCCTCCGCAGCGGCGAGGTGATCGGCGTGGACCTGAACGCCGACCACCTCGCGGCCTGGCGGGTCGACATCCACGGCAACCCGATCGGCAGGCCGCGCACTTTCGCGTACGACCTGTCCGGTTCGTCGACTCGGCGCGACGCGCAGGTCCGCCGTGCACTCACCGCGCTGCTCCGCTGGGCAGTCCGGACCGGGGCGAAAGCACTCGCCGTCGAAGACCTGAACTTCACCGACTCGGAGAGTCGCGAACATTACGGCCGCCGCAAGTGGTTTCGGCGGTTGGTGTCCGGTCTACCCACCGGCCGGTTTCGGGCCCGGCTGCTCGCGATGGCATCCGAGGCTGGAGTCGCCGTCATTGCTGTCGACCCTGCCTACACCAGCCGGTGGGGCGCCGAGCACTGGCAGAAATCGACCAGCACTCCGAATCACCAGACCACCCGACACGAGGCGGCTGCCGTCGCGATCGGGAGGCGCGCCCTCGGGCGTCGGCTCAGGCGACGGGCGGCACCGCCCCGGCAGCACCAGACGGATGCTACCGGGCATCGGACCGTCCAGGCCGGAGGCGGCTCCCCGGGGCGCGAGGAAGCCAGCCGGTCCGGATCTGGATCACGGACGCGATCCGTGCCGCCGACCAGGAGGCCGTACGCGGGTGACCAGGCGACCCAACACCGTTCGGGGCCGCCCATCGACCAGGGGCTCACCCTGCTGGATGTCCAGGAACGGTTCGATCCCCTCTTCGCCCACCCCGGTTAACTGAAGACTGCTTTGACCAGGCGGTCGAGGGCCGGGGGGAAGATCTCGAGCAGGTTGACGTCTGCGTCGCCCATGGTGATGGCGGCGGTCAGGGTCTTGGTGCCGTCGGCGTTGCTGTACATCAGGGCGCCGTACCCGCCCGGAGCGCTGCCGTTGTGGTGGTAGATGGTCTCGGTGCCGGTGTCCTGGGCGAACAGACCGAGGCCGTAGTTGAGCGGTCCGCTCTTCGGTTGGGGCGTACGCATCTGGCTCAGCAGCTCGGCCGGCACGAGTTTCCCGCCCTGCAGCGCCGACATGAACTTGTGCAGGTCCTGCGTGGTCGACAGCATGCTCCCGGCGGCGAACAGCAGCGACGGGTTCTGCTCGGTGACGTCGACGACCCTCCACTCATCACCGTCCTGGTAGCGGAAGTACCCGTGCGAATGCGGCCCGGGAATGTCCGTCCGAGCACCCGGCTCCACAGTGCCCGTCAGACCCAGCGGCTCGACGATCCGCTCGGTCAGCTCTTCGACGAACGAGCGCCCGGTCACAGCCTCGATCAGCAGCGCGGCAACGGTGTAGTTGGTGTTCGAGTAGCTCCACTCGGCCCCCGGCTCGAACCGCGCCGGCTTGCCCAGCGCGAACTCGACCAGCTCGTCCGGCGTGTAGCCCTGCAGCCGGTTGTCGGCCCACTCCTTGCCGGTCGCCGGGAGCCCGGCGACGACGGTGCCGTCGGGGTAGTACTCGCCGGTGTAGTTGAACAATCCGCTGGTGTGGTCGAGCAGCATCCGCACCGTGATCCGCGGGTCCAGACCGAAGCGTGTCAGGTGGCCGGCAACCGCGCCGTCCAGCTCGAGCTTGCCCTCGGCCACGAGTTGCAGCACCACGGTGGACACGAACGTCTTGGTGACGCTGCCGATCCGGAACTGCCCGTCCACCGGCGGCGCCTCGGTCCGGCCGAGCTCACGGATCCCGGCGGTGCCGACCCATTCGCCGTGCTCGTCGTGCACCCGCAGTTCGAGCCCGCCGAACCCGGCGTCGACGAACTCCTGGGCGGCCTGCTGGAGGGTGCTGTGCACGGAAGGGGTCTGGATCGACATGGTCTTGCTCCTCGTTCGAGTGATGGTCTGTTCGACGTCACTCACGATCCCGGCGCGTCCTGACACGGAACCGCCACCGCGCTGACGCGGTCCGGCTTTCGTACGGCCCGTACCCGAACCTGCCGTCGCTCGTTGGAACCATGTCGGCGGTCAGGGCTTCGCACCGGAATTCTTAACCTTCGGCTGCCGAGATCGGACTCCTCCGGGGCGGGTCGCGGCTGGTAGGGTTCACGGCTGTCGGTCGGCGCGATGACGCACCGGGTGTGCCCGGTCACGACATCGTTCCGGCAGGTGGAAACGGGGCTGCTGTCGGTGTGAAGTGAGGCGGGGTCTGCCCAGAACCCGCTCCGTCCAGTTGGGGAGGCACGTGTCCGTGGGTCGCCAACCGGCCGAGCGCCCCGTCGTACCCGAGACGTCTCAGCTGGTGGTGGCATCGGCGTGAGAAGTGGTGCGGACCGGCCGGCGATCTCCACCGGGCCGGCGTTGATGATTCCTGCCGGATATCCCCGCGACCTGCCGAGCGCGCTGCTGCGCGCGGCCCGCGACTTCAGCGTCTCCGGCGTCGTCGAGATCGGCGCGGACGGCCGCGAGACCCGGCTCGACTTCCCGACCCTGCTCGAGCTCGCCGCGCGAATCCTGGCCGGCCTGCGCGCGAACGGCGTCCGCGCCGGCGACCCCGCGGTCGTGCACTGCACCGAACCGGTCGGTTTCTTCGCCGCGTTCTGGGCCTGCACGCTCGGCGGCATCCGCCCGCTCCTGGTCGCGCCGAACCCGGGCGGCGACCGTACCGAGGAAGGCCGCGAACGGCTCCGCCGGATCACCGACCTGCTCGGCTGGACGGTCCTGATCGGCCGCCCGTCCGACCTGCCGAACGACCTCGGCCTGCCGGTCCTCGACCCGGACGCGATGGCCGGCCACGAGCCGACCTCCGACTTCCACCGTCCGGCCGCGGACGACGTCGCCGTACTGATGATGTCCTCGGGCTCGACCGGTACGCCGAAGATCGTCCAGCTCACGCACCGCGGTCTGGTCGAGTTCGCCGCGGGTACGCCGGCGATGCTGCCGGTCCGGCCGGGACAGACCACGCTGAACTGGCTGCCGCTGGACCGCAGCGGCGCGTTCCTGCTCTACCACTTGCTGCCGGTGTTCACCGGCTGCACGAACATCCACGTGAACACCGACTGGGTGCTCGCCAACCCGCTGCGCTGGCTCGACCTGATGGAGCAGCACCGGGTCAACCACTCGTGGTCGCCGAACTTCGGGTACCGGCTCGCGACCACCGCGGTCGCCGGCGAACCGGACCGGCACTGGGATCTGTCGGCGCTGCGCAGCCTGGTCAGCGGCGGCGAGCAGATCACCGTCCCGGTGATGGCGGACTTCCTGCGGGTCACGAACCGTTTCGGGGTGGTTCCGGAGACCTTCGTGGCCGCGTGGGGGATGACCGAGACGGTCACCGGAATCACGTTCGCCCGGCCAGGCCTGACGCCGAACGTGCACCGCGTCCGCATCCCGCCGACCGGCGTCGTCGAATGGGTCGACCAGCGCCCGTCGTCCGGCAAAGTCGCGGTCGCCCGTCCGGGCAAGCCGCGCACCGAGGCGCCGGGTGTGCTCTCGCTGGTGTCGGTCGGCGCGCCCGCTCCCGGTACGACGGTGCGGATCGTCGCGCCGAACGGCGCCGTACTCCCCGAGGGCCGGATCGGTCAGTTGCAGATCGCGTCCGCGCGGGTGACGCCCGGGTACCTCGGGAACCTCGAGGCGGACCGCGCCGCGTTCCCCGTCGGCAACTGGCCGGCCCGCAAGTGGCTGGCGACCGGCGACCAGGGCTTCGTCACCGGCGGGCAGGTCGTCATCACCGGCCGGGACAGCGAACGCATCATCATGTCCGGCCGGCTGCACTACGCCCACGACATCGAATCCGTCGCCGCGACCGCTGTCGGCGCCGAGCACGGCCTGGTCGCTGCCTGCGGCATCGCCGACGAGGAGACCGGCACCGACCGGCTCGTCGTGTTCTACGCGCTCACCGCCGACTCCGTCCCCGGCATGGACCAGGCGATCCGCAGCCTGATCCAGACCCGTCTGGGCCTCGCCGCGCAAGTCATCGGCGTCCCGCGCCGCGACTTCCCCACCACCCCCGGCGGCAAGATCCTCCGCCCCCTCCTCAAACAGCGCTGGATCGACGGCACCCTGCTGGAACCCGCCCACACCCACGTAGAACCCGCCGGCGCCACCCCCGCCTCCGGCCCCACCGGCCAGGGCCCGTCCACCACACCGGAGTCCACCCCGTACGCCGACGACGACCCGTCCGAACGCACCACCGAACTCCCGGTAGTCCGCCTCGCTTGGAAACGCGAACTCCAGCAATCCATCCCCACCCCACCCCAACGCCCCACCCTCGGCACCCAAAACCCCAACCCCTCCGCGCCCCTCCCGGCCACCCCTCCTCAGGCACCACCCATCCCCGCCCACACGGAGCAGGCGGAAGCCCCGGCATCGTCCGACGAGCAGGCGGAGGTCCTCGCGCCGACCGAGGAGCAGCCGGAGGCCGTGGCATCGTCAGGCGAGCAGGCGGAGGCCGCGGCGCCGACCGACGACCAGCCAGAGGCTCCGGCGCGGACCGATGAGCAAGCGGACGACGCCCACCAACAGCCGCACGCCGAGACCCCCGCAACCCCGGACGTCCAGGCCGACGCTCCCGCGCCGACCGACGAGCAGGCGACGGCCCTGGCGCCGACCGGCGAGCAGTCGGAGGCCCCGGCGCCGGACGACGAGCAAGCGGACGACGCCCACCAACAGCCGCACGCCGAGACGGTTCCCACCCCCGGCGCCGACGCCGAATCCCCGGCGCCCGCCGACGAGCGGACGGAGGTCCTGGCGCCGACCGGCGAGCAGCCAGCGGCGCCGACCGACGAGCAAGCGGACGACGCCCATCAACAGCCGCACGCTGAGACCGCCCACACCTACGACGCCCACGCCGAAGCCCCGGACCTCACCGACGAGCAGCCGGAAGCCTCGGCACCATCCGGCGAGCAGGCGGAGGTCTTGGCGCCGTCCGGCGAGCAGGCGGAGGTCTTGGCGCCGGTCGACGAGGAAGCGGACGACGCCGACCAACAGCCGCACGCCGAGGCCGACACCGCGCGCGGCTCCCACGCCGACGCCCCGGACCTCATTAACGATCAGCCCGCCTCGCACGAACTGCCGCCCCCCGACGAGCAGGCGGAGGCCGAGGAGCCGCAGCCACAGGCTGCGACCGCCACCGTCCCCAGCCCGGAGACCGAAGAACCAGAGGTACTCGCCGAGCAGCCCGTCGACGCGGAGCAACAGCCGCACGCCGAGACCGCCACCGACGCCCAGGCTGAAGGTCCAGTACCGACCGAAGTGCAGGCGGACACCGAGGAGCCGCAGTCACAAGCCACAACCACGGCTGCCTCCGACGTACAGGCTGAAGGCCCGGAGCCGACCGCCGAGCACGCAGACGCCGAGGAGGTGCAGCCTCACGCTGTAACCCATGCCGTCCCCGACGCGCCGGCCGACGGGGCGGGGCTCGCCGACGCTCGAGCTGATGGTCCGGAGCCGACCGACGCGCAGGCCGAGGGGCTCACCGACGAGCATGCCGAGGGCGCGGAGCAACAGGAGTACGACGAGAGCGCGGCCCGCGCCGACGAGCAAGCCGGGCAGCCGGAGCCCGCCGACGAGAAGGCGGCAGAGCTGGAGCAGCAGCCGCACGACGCGCCAGCTGTCGCCTCCGACGCGCAGGCCGAGGGGTCAGAGCCCACGGATGACCAGGCCGAGGTCGCGGAGCAAGAGCCGAACGCTGCAACCACAGCCGCTCTCGACGCGCGGTCCGAGCAGCCGGAGCCCGGCGGCGAGAGGGCGGCAGAGTCCGAGGAGCAGCCGCACGACGCGCCGGCCGCCTCCGACGCTCAGGCTGAGGGCCTGGAGTCCGCCGAGGAACGGGCGGAGGACGCGGAGCAGGAGGCAGAGGCCGCGCCTCCCGTACTTGGGGTTCAGGTCGAGGGCTCGGAGGCCGCCGACGAGCGCGCGGAGGTGCCGGCGTCCAGCGGCGAGCAGGCTGAGGCCGAGGAGTCGCAGGCACAGGGCGCGACCGCTGCTGTCCCCGGGGCGCTGACCGAAGGGGCGGAGCCCGCAGGCGAGCAGGCCGAAGACGTGGGGCAACAGCCGTACGACGAGACGGCCGCCGCTCCCGATGCGCAAGGCGATGAGACAGAGCATGCGGAGGCATCGGAGTCGCAGGAGGCAACTGCTGTTGTTTCTGATGCGCAGGCTGATGAGCCGGTCGGCGGTGCGGAGGAGCAGTCGTACGACGCGGCGTCCGCCGTACCGGATGCGGCTGAGCAGACGCGCGACGCGCAGGTCGTGGACGCGGAGCAGGCCGACGAGTTGACAGGGGACGCCGAGCAGTCGGCGGTCGACGCGACGTCCGCTGATGTAGCTGACGCAAGTCTCGCGCCGACCGCCGAAAGCTCGCACGATGCGGCAGGCGACGTGTCGATCGCAAGCACCACTTCGTCGCCGGACGAGGACATCGCCGCTCCTGAGGAGTCCGACGAGGCGGCCGAGTCGGACGACGTGCAGTCCGCCGGATTGCCTGACGAACAGGCAGAGTCCGAGCAGGACGATGAGCAGCCGGAGGTCGTCGAGGGGGCGTCCGACGGGTCTGCCGGTGCCGACGTACCGGCGGCAAACGCCGCTGCGTGCACGGATGCGGAGCCGGAGCAGTTTGACGAGGCGGACGACGCCGCCGCGGAATCTGTCGTACCGGCTGGTGAGCGAGAGCAGGCTGACGAGCCGGCGGAGGTTCTTGAGGCGGCGCGCGACGCGTCCTCTGATGCCGACGGATCGGCTGCAGGCGCCGTCGCGCCCGTGGATGCGGAGCCGGGGCAGGCTGACGGGGCGGTGGACGCGGCTGCGGAATCTGTCGTGTCGGCTGGTGAGCGGGAGCCGGTTGTCGAGTCGGCGGAGGTTGTTGAGGGGTCGCACGACGGGTCCGCTGGTGCCGACGTACCGGCTGCAGGCGCCGCCGCCGCGGATGCGGAGCCGGAGCAGGCTGACGAGGCGGACGACGCGGCTGCGGATGCCGTCGTACCGGCTGGCGAGGCTGTCGAGCCGGTGGAGGTTGTTGAGGGGGCGCGCGACGCGTCCTCTGATGCTGACGTACGGGCTGCGAGCTCTGCCGTTTCCGTGGATGAAGGCGTGGAATCGGACCAGGCTGTCGCGGATTCCGTCGTACCTGCTGATGAGCAGGCGTACGCCGCTGCGGCCGGTGAGGCGGTGCCGGCTGGGGCGCGTGTTGAGGGTGTTGGGGTGCGGCGGGGTGAGGGTCGTGCGGGTGTTGTGGAGCCGGTGGCTGTGGTGGGGGTGGCTGGGCGGTTTCCGGGGGCCGAGGGGATCGAGCAGTTCTGGGAGAACCTGGTCGCGGGGGTGGAGAGTGTTCGGCGGGAGGCGCCGGACGGGGGTGACGGGGCTGTTGCGGTTGGTGGGGTGCTGGAGCACGTCGAGTCGTTCGACGCGAAGTTCTTCGGGTTGAGTGATCGTGAAGCGCAGTTGATGGATCCGGCGCAGCGGTTGTTCCTCGAGGTGTGTCACCAGGCGCTGGAGCACGGCGGGTACGCGGGGACGACGAGCCGGGTCGGGGTGTTCGCGGGCTCGGGCATGAACCTGTACAACCGCCAGCAGCAGTCCCGCGACTCGATCGCTACCCGGGTCGCGTACCGGCTCGGCCTGACCGGGCCGGCGATCGGCGTGCAGTCGGCCTCGTCGAGTTCGCTGGTCGCGGTGCATCTGGCCTGCCAGGCGCTGAGGTCCGGCGACGCGGATCTCGCGCTCGCCGGCGCCGCCGCCGTACAGGTGCCGCAGGCAACGACGTACCACCCGGCGCCGGACTCGATCCTGTCGCCGACCGGCCAGGTCCGCGCGTTCGCCGCGGACGCCGACGGCACGGTCGGCGGGAACGGTGTCGCCGCCGTCCTGCTGAAGCGTCTCGACCAGGCCCTCACCGACGGCGACACGGTGTACGCCGTGATCCGCGGTACGGCGGTCAGCAACGAGGACGCGCCGGCGGGCAATCAGGAGCTCATCGAGCGCGCCCTGGAGCGCGCCGGGTTCGAGGCCGACTCGCTGAGCTACCTCGAGGCGAACGGGATCGGCAGCCCGGCCGCGGACGTCGCCGAGGTGAAGGCGCTGACGACGGCGCTGCGCCGGCACACAGGCAAGGTCGGGTTCTGCACGCTCGGTTCGGTGAAGCCGAACATCGGCCACCTGGACAGCGCCGCGGGGATGGCCGGCCTGATCAAGACGATCCTGATGCTGCAGCACCGGACGATGGTCCCGACGATCAACTACACCGGCCCGAACCCGGCGCTCGCCCTCGAGGGCAGCCCGTTCGTGATCGGCACCGACACCCGCGAGTGGACAGTGCCGCTGCAGTCGGGCGGTACGACGCTGCGCGCCGGCGTCAGCGCCCTGGACCCGAGCGGCATGAACGCGCACGTGATCCTCGAGGAGGCGCCGCGGCAGATCCGCCGCGGCGACGACGGCCCCGTCGTACTGCCGCTGTCCGCGCCCGACCCGGATGCCCTCGCCGACCTCGTCGAGCTGTACCGCGCCGACCTGGACCACGGCACCGGTCACCGCCTCATCGATCTTGCCGGTACGGCGGCGCTCGGCCGGCCGGCGCATCGGCACCGGATCGCGGTCGCGGGCGGTACCGAGGCCGAGCTGGTCGACGCGCTCGGCTCCGCCCAGCCGACCGAGGTGCCGCGCGGAGGCCCCGGCCCGCTCGGCTACGCGTTCACCGGTCAGGGCGCGGCCCGGCGCGGAATGGCCGCGGGGCTCGCGGCGCGGTTCCCTGCGTTCCGCTCGGTCCTCGACGAATGCGACCGCGTGTACCACGAGGAGACCGGCGGCAGCCTGCTCGATCTGCTTCTCACCCCGGCCGGTACGGCGGAAGGCGTGTGGCCGACCGAGACCGCGCAGCCCGCACTGTTCGCGTTCGAGCTCGCGCTGGCTCGGCTGTGGCAGTCGTTCGGCGTCCAGCCCGCACTGGTCGTCGGGCACAGCGTCGGCGAGTACGCCGCGCTGTGCGTGGCCGGCGCGCTCTCGCTGGCGGACGGCGTACGCCTCACCGCGAAGCGCGGCGAGCTCATGCAGCGCGGCACGGTGCCCGGCGCGATGGTGGCCGTCCGCGCCGACGCCGACCGGGTCCGCGAGATCGCCCGGACCGCGGGCGTGGAGGTTGCCGCTGGCAACGGCCCGCAGTCGTTCGTGCTGACCGGGTCCGAGGTGATCGTCGGCCAGCTGGCGGCGCAACTGGACCAGTTGCAGGTGTCTTGGCAACGGCTGGACGTCGACCGCGCGTTCCACAGTTCGTTGGTCGACCCAATACTGTCCGACTTCGCGGAGATCGTCCGCGAGATTACGCTGAAGCCGCTGCGGACGCCGATGGTGTCGAGCTGGTCGGGTGATCTGCTCGAGTCCGGGACGGTGCTCGACGGCGACTACCTGGTCGGTCAGTTGCGGCAGCCGGTGCTGTTCGGCGACGCGGTCGAGGCGGTGACGGCGGCCGGCTGCCGCCGGTTCCTGGAGCTCGGGCCGGACGCCGTACTGAGCCCCGCGGGCCGCCGGATCGCGCCGAACAGCACATGGATCCCGGCGCAGCGTCTCGGCCAGGACCCGGTGCTCGCGACGATGAACGGCCTCGCCGAGCTGTACGAGCAGGGCACCGAGATCGCGTGGGCTAAGGTCTATCCGGACGGCGGCCGGGTCCCGCTCCCGACGTACCCGTTCCGCCGGGTGCACCACCCGGTCGACCCGTCGGTGACGGTTCCGGCCGGTCCGGGCACGGCGGTTGCCGTGGACAACGTCACGCCGCGGCTGAACGCGTTCGAGCGCGCTGCCCGCGCGCAGACCGTGGTCTTCGAGCCGCCGTCGAGCGCCGCCGTCAAGCGCATCCCGCTGGACCCGCCGGAGCCGGCGACGGTAGAGCAGGCCGCGCGGGCCGAGCAGTCTGAGCGGGCCGAGCAGGCCGAAGAGGCCGCGTCGCCGTTCGCGTTGCCGGCCGAGACGCACCAGATCGACGCGGACTACCTGGCGCAGGCCGGGTCGCTGTCCGGCAACGAGATGTCCGCCGAGCGGTACCGCGAGTCGCTGGACGTCGTGCTCGACATGACCTGCGAGGTCCACAACCTCGACCCGTACGACCTCACCGTCGACCACACGTTCGCCGAGCTCGGCGCGACGCCGGCGTCGATGGCGCCGGTGATCGACGAGCTCAACAGCCGGTTCGAGGCCGAACTGGCGCCGGACGACCTGTTCCTGACGTACACGACGCCGCACAAGGTCGCGACCGCGGTCGCGGTCCAGACGGCCGAACCCGAACCGCCCAAGCCGGAACCGGAGCCGCAGCCCGAGCCCGTCGTCGAGCAAGAGCCGGTCCGGGACGCGCGGACGGCGTTGGCCGTGCTGGGCTCCGGGCTCGCGGAGTTGGCCGCGAAGGTGGACGAGGCGGCGGCGGCGACGAGCGAGGCAGAGCTGCCGGGCAGCGGCATGGCGGCGCTCATGTCGCAGCAGCTCCGGGTCGCCGGTCAGCTCGTGGACGGCGTCACGAAGCTCATGCGCGAACAGCTCGCCCTCCTCGGCGAGCCGGCCCCGGAGGCCAAGCCCTCGGCAGCGGTCCAGCAGACCGCAGACGCAAAGGAAACCGCGTCGGATGTGAGTGACGGCAGCGTCGGCGGCGCAGCCGTCTCCTGGACCGACGACGAGCCGCCGGCGCCCTCCCGCAGTACGGCGGACCCGGCCGTCGACCCGCGCCGCCGGGACTTCGCGTACTGGAGCCAGGTGCTCGCCGGCGCCGAACCGTTGGTGCTCCCCGCAGACCGCGCCCGCGCCGCCGGCGACGACGCGGTGGCGTCGGTGAAGCACGAGCTGGAGGAGGAGCTCGGCGACGCGGTGCTGGCGTACAGCCGGGACCGCAAGCTCAGCCCGGTGATGACCATGCTGGCCGCGGTCGCGACCGTGCTCGGCCGGTTCGCCGCGCAGGACGACGTGACCATCGGCTCGGCCCTGATCCGCCCGAAGGGCGACACCTCGACGGTTCCGCGCCGTCCGCTCCCGCTGCGGATCGACCTGTCCGGCGAGCCCGACCTCGGCGAGCTGACCGAGCGGATCCGCGACCTCACGGCGGGCGCGTTCGACCACGCCGGCACCGATCTCGCGATCCTGCAACGGGATCCGCTGTTCCAGATCCTGGTCGAGTTCGAGGACGGCGACGACGACCTGCCGCCGAGCGTGGACCTGCGGTTCCGGCTGACCCATCACGGCGCCGGCATCACGTGTACGGCGGACTACCGGTCCGGCCTGTTCGAGCGCCCGACCATCGAGCGGCTGCTCGGTTACCTGGCCGAAGTGTTGCGCAGAGCAACGACCAGCCCGGAGCTGCGGCTGCCCGGCCTGGTGCTGCCGACCGAGGCCGACCTCACCGCATTGCGCGAACTCGAGGGCGACCTCGAGCGCGAGCTCCAAGGCGAGCCGACCGGTCTCGCTTCGGCCGGCCGGGTACGACGGGACGCGGTCGTCGCCGGTGAACTCAGCGGTCTGCACACGCTCTTCGAGCAGCAGGTCGCGCGCACACCGGACGCGATCGCGCTGATCCAGGGCAGCCGCGAGCTCACGTACGCCGAGCTCGACCGCCGCTCCAACGCGGTCGCCTGGCAGCTCGTCGATCTCGGCGTGAAGCCCGGGCAGCTGGTCGCGGTCCGGGTTGCCCGCGGCACCGAAATGGTCGTGGCCGTGCTCGCGGTGCTGAAGTCCGGCGCGGCGTACCTCCCGCTGGATCCCGGCGTACCGGAGTCGCGCTGGGCCTTCATGGTCCAGGACGCGGCGGCGGTGGCGCTGGTCGGCGACGACGCGGCGCTGGCCGATCGCCTCGGCCTGCGGCTGGTTCCGGTGGCAGCCGGCGACGGTGACACCCGGGCGCGGCAGGCGCCGCCGGTCCGGGCGGCGGCCGACGATGTTGCCTACTGCATCTACACGTCCGGTTCGACCGGAAACCCGAAGGGCGTCGTGGTCCCGCACCGCGGCCCGGTGAACCTGGTCCGGCACTACCTGCGGACGCGGCGCTCGCTGCGGACGCTGCAGTGGACGTCGTTCGGGTTCGACGTCCACGTGCAGGAGATGTTCACGACGCTGGCGTCCGGCGCGGCGCTGGTCCTGATCGGCGAGGACGACCGGTACGACCCGGACGCGGTCGTCGCGGCGCTGCGTGACCACGGCGTACAGCGCTTGTTCATGGCGTTCAGCCCGCTGACCGCGTTGCTCGCGACGATGCGCCGGCTGCCGGAGCTGCCCGAGTTGCGCGAGATCGTCGCGGGCGGCGAGGCGATGGTGCTGACGCACAAGGTCCGCGACTTCCTGGACGCGCATCCGCAGTGCCGGCTGTTCAACGAGTACGGCCCGACCGAAGCGTCGATCGTGACCACGATCCACGAGGTCGACCCGGCCGAGGACCGGCCGTCGATCGGGCGGCCGATCGACGGTGTCGCCGTACGGCTGCTGGACGCCGCGCTGCGGCCGGTGCCGATCGGCGCGGTCGGGGAGATCCACCTCGGCGGCGCCGCCGTTGCCCGCGGCTACATCGGGCGGCCGGACGAGACCGAGGACGCGTTCGTCGCCGACCCGGGGCACCCGGGCGCGCGGCTGTACCGGAGCCGTGACCTCGGCCGCTGGCGCGCCGACGGCACCCTGGAGTACCTGGGCCGCGCGGACGACCAGGTGAAGATCCGCGGCCACCGGGTCGAGCCCGGCGAGACCGAGCACGTCCTGGCCGACCAGCCCGGCGTCGTCGACGCGGTCGTGGTGGCCTGCTCGGATCCGGGCGGCGACACCTGCCTGATCGGGTACGTCGTCCTCGAGGACAGCGACCCCGCGGTGCTGGCCCGGCTGATGCTCGACCTCGGCAAGGAACTGCCGATCTACCTGGTGCCGGCGGACCTGATCCCGATCGAGGAACTCCCGCTCGACGACAACGGCCGGCTGGACCGCGGCCGGCTGCCGGAACCGGAGTGGCTCACACCGAAGTCCTGAGCGGGCGGTCCTGAGTGGACGGTCCTGAGTGAACGGCCCGGACGTGGAAGTTCTGCACCGTGGACGGGGGGTCAGGTCAGTGACAGCCCTCCCGCAGCCACCGTCCGCCGTTCACGGTGCAGAACCTGCGTTCGATCCCATCCCTCCACAGGATCGAACGTGTTCGATCGGTCGGACGTTGCCGAAGGCACACTGGTTCCCGATCCGTGGTTCACACGGTTGCGGCGGGAGAGTCGCCTCACCCGCCGCTCACGTGTCCGGTCGATCCAAGGCCCCCCTCGATCTCCCGTGTGCCGGCCGGTCCGGGCCCCCCTCGACCGGCCGTGGATGACGGTGCCCCCACCCCATCCATCCGTTGCATCGCGCAACACAGGGCCGTCGTTACACGGATCCGCGAGATTCGTAAAAATTGCGCAAAGGTGCGCGGGAGAGGCCTTACCGAACGCGCAAGAATGTGCGCCTCAGGCCAGTGCCGCCCACGCCTGGTGAGCGGCCCCCAACAGGCCCGCGTTGTCGAGCTGGGCGGGCACCACGGTGAGATCCGTGACGAACGGCAGCTGCGCCAGCCGCTTCACCCACGCCTGCACCGGGTCGAACAGCACCGGCCCCGCCTTCGCGACGCCGCCGCCGATCACGACCGTGGTCAGGTCGACGGTCACGGCCGTCGCCACGATCCCGGCGGCCAGCGCCTGCGCCCCGTCGTCGAACGCGGCCAGCGCGAGCTCGTCCCCGGCGGCGGCGTCGGTGGCCAGGGCTTCGGCATCCACGGCCTCGCCGGTCCGCCACCCGCTGCGCTGCGCACGGGCGACCATTCGCGGGCCGCTCGCGTACGCCTCGACACAGCCGAACGAGCCGCACGCGCAGGCCTCGCCGTCCTGGTCGATCACCACGTGGCCGATGTGCGCGGCGTTGCCGGACTGGCCGACCAGCGGCCTGCCGTCGACGACGAGCCCGCCGCCGACGCCGGTCGACACGACGATCCCGAGCAGCGTGCGCGCGTCCCGGCCGGCGCCGCTCCAGAACTCGCCGAGCGCGAAACAGTGGCCGTCGAGGCCGAGCGCCACCGGGACGTCGCCGGTCAGCGCCCGGACCTGGTCGACGATCGGGAAGTTGCGCCACCCGGGGATGTTCACCGGGGAGACCAGACCGTGCTGCTGGTCGAGCGGGCCGGCGGAGCCGATGCCGACCGCCAGGGGAGTCGCGTCGCCGCGGACGCGCGCGATCAGCTCACCGAGCGCGGCGAACACCTGATCGGCGTCGCCGGGCGGGGTGGCGATCCGGTCGCCGGTGAGAATCGTGCCGTCGGCAGACACCAAAGCGGCGGCCATCTTCGTGCCGCCGATGTCGATTCCCAGCACGGTTCCCCGCGCCGAAGCTGCGTCGTCGCTCATCGTCCCCCCGGTCAGGGCGGTCAGGTCGAGAGACAACGTTATCTGTAGTCGGCCCGAACAGACAGGGGTGATTGCAGGTAATCATGGAAAACCCGCAGGAAGACGGCAGGTAACTGCCATGACAGCCCCTGACAACGAAACCCCTCCAGGCGCCCCAAGCCAGACGCCGCGACCCCATCGAGTAGCGGGGTGAGCCGGGGGCGGGAGAGGGTTGGGGGATGAGTGATCAACTGGATCGTGACGCGGCCGGCGCACTGGTTGTCGGCTTTTCCGGGACGTCGGCGCCCGACGAGCTGCGGCGGGCGGTGGCCGGTGGGCTCGGGGCCGTCATCCTGTTCACCCGGAATGTGGCGGACGCCGAGCAGGTGGCGGCGCTGACCGCGCAGCTGCGGGCCGAGCGGCCGGACGTGATCGTGGCGATCGACCACGAGGGCGGCGAGTTCAGCCACCTGGCGCCGGCGAACCCGTGGCCGCTCGCGTCCCCGCGGCTGCTCGGCGACCTGGACGACGTCGACCTGACCCGTGCCGCGGCCCGGGACGCGGCCGCGACCCTGGCGGCGCTGGGCATCGACCTGATGCTGGCCCCGTCGGTCGACGTGAACAGCAACCCGGCGAACCCGATCATCTCCACCCGCTCGTTCGGCCGCACCGCGGACGTCGTCTCGCGGCACGGCGTCGCGTTCGTCGAGGGCGTCCACGACGCGGGCATCGCCGCCTGCCCGAAGCACTTCCCGGGCCATGGCGACGTGTCGGTCGACTCGCACACCGACTTGCCGCGGGTCGACCGTTCGGTGGCCGAGGTCGGCGCCGTCGAGCTGGCCCCGTTCCGCGCGACCATCGCGGCCGGCGCCGATGTCGTGATGAGCGCGCACATCATCTTCTCGGCGTACGACGACCAGCCGGCCACGCTGTCGCACCGGGTGCTGACCGGGCTGCTGCGCGAGGAGCTCGGCTTCACCGGGGTCATCACCACCGACGCGCTCGAGATGCAGGCGATCACCAAGAACCGCTCGATCGAGGACGCCGCCGTCGCGTCGATCGGCGCCGGAGCCGACCTGGCGATGATCGCGGTCGGTACGGCGGACCCGCAGGCGCTGACCGCCCGCGTGGTCGACGCCGTCCGCAACGGCACGCTCCCCGCCGAACGCGTGGCCGACGCTGCTGCCCGGGTTCGCGCCCTCGCCACGTCTCTCGGTCGGCGCTCGCGGCTACCGGGCCTCGGCGGCGCCCCGATCCGCGAGGTCGCGGCGCGGGTGGTGGCCGGGCAGACCTTCCCGGCGTACGGCGCGACGCCGTACGTCATCGACCTGACGCAGGGCCTGCACCCGGCCTGGAACCCGTACTTCTCCGGCCTGCCCGAGATCTTCACCCGGGTGGCTCCTGGCGCGGAGGGTGTCGTCCTGCGCGGCGAGCACCACCTCACCGACACAGGCGAGCCGCAGGACGACGCGATCGCCAACGCGGCAAAGGCCGCGCAGGGCCGTCCGCTGGTGATCGCCGTCCAGGACGCGGGCCGTACGCCGTGGATGCGCGCCGCCCTGGAACACCTGATCCAGGGTCACCCCGACAACGTCTTCGTCCTCTGCACCGGCATCCCCGAGGACCAGGCACTCGTCCCGCAGGGCGTCCCCTCCGCCACGACCTCCGGCCGCAACGTCATCGTCCTGGAAGCCATTGCAAGACAACTGACCCGCGAGCCCTGAACCGGCAGCTCGACAGGAGGTGTCCGGCCGGACCGACCGGGCGCACGCTCAGCGGGCCCGGCGATCAGGCGCAGTGGACGTATACGTACTGTCGAGCTGGCTTTATCTCAGTCGGAGCGGCATTCCAGCTCGAGATCGAGGGCGTGCTCCTCGACGTAGTTGAGGGCGTGGCGGACCGCTCCGACCGAGACGATCGCGTCGCCGAGGGAGGAGACGGCGACGCGCGGGGGAGTGCTGGTGTAGTGCGCCAGCTGAGCCTCGAGGTCGGGAAGCAGGGCCGCCGCGGCCTCGGCGACGGCGCCGCCCAGGACGACCAGTTCGGGGTTGAACAGCGTGCCGAGGGTGGCGACCACCCGCGCGGTCCGGTCGGCGATCTCCTGAAGGATGCCTTCGGCAACCTTGTCGCCGCCTGCCGCGGCGCGGAACACCAGTTCGGCGGTCACGTCCCCGCCGTCGGCCAGCGTGCGCAGGGACGTCTCCACGGCCGGGTCCGCGGCCGCCGCCGTCCCGTTCTCGCGCGCGATCCGTGCGATCCCGTGAGTGTCGCCGACGCCCTCGATCAGCTTCAGGAACACCATCTCGCCGGCGCCGCCGCGCGAACCGTGCAGCAGCCGACCGGAGTCCATCAGCCCCGACCCGAACCGCTCGCCGGCGAGCAGCACGACCAGATCGTCCACGTTGCGCGCCCCGCCGCGCCAGTGCTCGCCGAGGGTGGCGAGGTTGGCGTCGTTCTCCAGCAGGACCGGCCAGCCGTGCAGCTCGGTCAGACGGTGGGACAGCCCGGTGTCGAAGCGCCGCCAGAACTCGTCGTCGACCAGGATGTTGCCCTCCCGGTCGACCGGGGCGGCGACCCCGGCGCCGGCGGCGAGGACCTGCGCGTCCGACACACCCGCGGACGCGAGCGCCTCGACCACCGTCGCGTGCACAATCTCGGTCCGCTCGCTCGGCGTCTTCACGCCGGCCGCCGACCGCCCGGCCTTGGCGACCGTCTCGCCGCGCAGGTCGGAGACCAGCACGGTGGTCTTGGCCGCGCCGATGTCGATGCCGAGCACGTACCCCGCGTGGCTGTTGAACTCGAACCGCCGCGACGGCCGCCCGACCGAGGTCCGGCCGGGGTCGAGCTCGACCACCCAGCCCATCGAGATCAGGTCGTTGCAGACCGCGTGCACGGTCGCGCGGGTGAGGCCGGTGGCCTCGATCAGGCCGGTTCCGGTCATCACCCGGGCGCGGGTGAGCACGCCGAGTACCTTGCCCGCGTTCACCCGCCGCAACATCGTCGGGGTGGCCGTCGGCGGGGTAGTCGGTGGTTTCGCCATGAAAGCCCCTTGACCTGTCGTCGTACCGACCGCAGAATACATGCAGATTCTAAATTTAGAGCCTATATATAAACGCCGGGTTACCCCCAGATTTCCGAGTGAGGCGAAGTGACCACTCCGCAGACGACCCACACGACCCACACGGCGCAGTCCGACTGGTGGCGGCAGGCCGTCGTCTACCAGATCTACCCGCGCAGCTTCGCCGATGCCAACGGTGACGGCGTCGGTGACCTGCCCGGCATCGTCAGCCGAGTCCCGTACCTGGTGGCGCTGGGGATCGACGCGGTGTGGCTGAGCCCCTTCTACCCGTCCGCGCTGGCCGACGGCGGGTACGACGTCGACGACTACCGCAACGTGGACCCGCGGCTCGGCACCCTGGAGGACTTCGACGAGCTGATCGAGGCGCTGCACGCGGAGAACATCAAGCTGATCGTCGACATCGTCCCGAACCACACCTCGGACCGGCACGAGTGGTTCGTCGAGGCGCTCGAGGCCGCGAAGGGTCACCCGGCCCGCGACCGGTACATCTTCCGCGACGGCGAGGGTGACCAGCCGCCGTCGGACTGGGACTCCGTGTTCGGCGGCTCCGCGTGGGCGCAGACCGACGACGGCCAGTGGTACCTGCACATGTTCGCCGCCGAGCAGCCCGACCTGAACTGGCAGCACCCCGAAGTCCGCGCGGACTTCCTGGACACCCTGAAGTTCTGGTCCGACCGCGGTGTGGACGGCTTCCGGGTGGACGTCGCGCACGCGCTGGTGAAGGACCTGTCGGAACCGTTCCCGGCGAAGGCCACGCTGCCGCGGCAGTCGGAGTCGAACGGCAAGCACCCGTTGTGGGACCAGGACGGCGTGCACGAGATCTACAAGGACTGGCGCAAGCTGCTGAACTCCTACGACCCGCCGCGGTCGGCCGTCGCCGAGGCGTTCGTGCCGGCCGCCCGCCGGGCGCGGTATGCGAGTGCCGACGGCCTCGGGCAGGCGTTCAACTTCGACCTGCTGCAGGCCGACTTCGAGTACGAGAAGTTCCGTGAGGTGATCGAGCAGAACCTCGCGCTCGCCGAGGAGAACGGCTCGTCGTCGACCTGGGTGTTCTCGAACCACGACGTCGTCCGGCACGCCACCCGGTACGGCCTGCCGAAGAACCCGAAGGGCGGCTGGCAGGACGGCAAGGACTGGCTGCTGAGCAACGGCACCGAGCCCACCGTCGACGTCGCGCTCGGCCTGCGCCGCGCCCGCGCCGCGACGCTGCTGATGCTCGCGCTGCCCGGCTCGGCGTACCTGTATCAGGGCGAGGAGCTCGGCCTGCAGGAGGTCGGCGAGCTGCCGGCCGCGAACCTGCAGGACCCGGCGTACTTCCGCTCGAAGGGCGCCGAGAAGGGCCGCGACGGCTGCCGCGTGCCGCTGCCGTGGACGGTCGGCGGGCTGTCGTTCGGCTTCGGCACGGGCGGCTCGCACCTGCTGCAGCCGAAGTGGTTCGGCGCGTACTCCGTCGAGGCGCAGCACGACGACGTCGAGTCGACGCTGAGCATGTACCGCAAGGCACTCGCCGTCCGGCGAGGGCTGCGCACCGGCAGCTCGCTGACGTGGATCGACAACACCGACGACGTCCTGCACTTCGTCCGCTCCGGCGGCTGGCAGTGCGTCACGAACTTCGGTGCGGCTCCGGTCGAGCTGCCCGACGCCGCGGTCGTGCTGTCCAGCGGCCCGCTCGAGGGTGAAAAGCTCCCCAGCGCCACCACGGCCTGGCTGATCTAAGACGGAGCCGCCCAGAACGCGCCCGGTCCGCCGTCCCGAGACGGTCCTCCCCCTGTGTGACCGGGCGTACCCGCCGGTGCGGGTGTTGTGGTGGATCCGGCGGGGCGGCCGACTCCACGACGCTGACCACCGGTACCGGCGGACATGGACGTGGCGAGGGCAACGGACGGTTGCTCTCGCGACGCTCCATGCTGCGATTCTGCATCAATTCCACGTGTCGCGCCGATGCTCCTCGAATTGCTAAACTTCCGCGGTGACGCAGTCCGCACATGATGCCGCTCGGGATCTTTTCGACGGTCGAGCCAGAGTGCTCAGGCCAATTCTCGGTTCGATTTCCAGCAGATATGAATCTGTCGGTGAGAGTCAATTGGTACGTGCGGTCGGCGTAGCCGGTCGGAACGACCGGCCGTTGATCGGGTTCCTGCTCGTCGAACGCGTGCTGCAGCGCGCCTTCATCAGCGGATCTCGGGCCGCGCTCACCGATTTCATGTTTCGATTCGGTTCTCACTTGCGGGCAAGTCTCGGCCTGCGTGGGCTGTCCGCCCCTGACCGCATCGTTCTTGCGTCCGCGGCGCTCGAATTGTTCAGTGTCGCACCGTCGCACCGGCGGCAACGCGAGGAGGTCGAGTCGATCCTCGACCGTTTGCCCGACCTCCCGGGCGACGCCGGTGGCTGGCGCCGTCAGTTCGGCATGGAGTACGAGGACTTCCGCCTGCGGGTTGGAATCCTCTCCGCCAGCATCACGCGACCGGAACCAGCGCATCGAGCTCCGGAAGTGCCGGCCACCCGGCCGTCGCCGGAGTCCGGACGGCAGACCGTTGCGACGCCTGGCCCACCCTGGTTGGCCTTGCCTGCCCAAGAGGAAGGCGGATATGCGAGCGGTAGCCGGAACTGGCCGGACCTCGGTGAGCCCGACGACCCGGAGTATGAGCTCGGCGTCGCGTGGGCCCTTTTCGAGGACGGGAAGTACGCCGAAGCGCGCGACGAAGTATGGGATGTGTATGTTTCGGCGGGACGAAGCTGGCGGCCGACGACATCTCCCGATGGTGCCCGTACCTGGAACTGGCTTCGCCTGCTCTGGCTGCTGGCGGAGAACGACCAAGGCCTGCTCCGTAACCGTCGCCGAGCGCTCCTTTCGGCCGCCGAGGCCGCGAAGCGGAGTGTGCCGAGCGACAACGCCATCCTGGAGTGGCTGACCGACAACGTCTTGCGTGACTACGTCGCCGCGACGCCGCAGATGCAGGCGAACTGGGCAGTTCACGCAGCGCGGTCGGCCATCACCGCGGGCGGCGGCGCGTTGTCGGTTTATGACAACGACACCAAGGGGCAGTTGCGTGACGCTTGGTCGACGCGTTTCGGATCCGTTGTCGAGCAGATGCGGCAGACCCATCAGATGGTCGAAGCCCTCGCGTCGGAATTCAAATTTCTGGTACAGGAGCTGACCGACGCGGCTAAGCCCGATTCGCAGGTGCACCGCCGGTTGCACCGGCCGCTGCGGCGGATTGAGGTGTTTCTCGACGAGGACGAACAGAAGGTCGTCGAGTCGGCCATCGAAGGAGCGGCCCGCGTCGGGGCTTTCCTGGGCAAGGAATCGACGCTGGCCAGCGATTCCAACGTGCTCTTCACCGAGATCTCCGGTCTGATCGAGCAGATTGCAACCAGCGAGAGCCTGCTCCTGCAGGACACCCTGGGACCGGCCTTTCAGGCGATGCTGGAACAGTGCGCTGAGCACCATGAGGAACTCAGCTCCGGTTCACGGCCCAACATCACCGTTGAGTTGCTCAGTAGTCGCCTGCCATTGAGTAGTGGAGTTCGGGCGCCGTTCACCGTCGACGTGGCCCTTCGGAACGATGGAAACGCAACCGCCGAGTTGATCGAGGTGACTCTGAGTTCGGACCTGCTCGTCATGGAAAGCGCTGTCCATGTGGTCGAGCGGATCGCCCCCGGAGCAGAACGAGTACTGCACTATGTGGCGACGAGCCGGTCCGAGTCCGCCTCGATCATCGAGTTCAGCTGCGAGGTGACCTGGCGCGACCCGCTCGAGCAGGTCTTCCACGCGAAAGCGATGCTCCGAGCCGAGGACCAGCGACAGGCCGCGTGGCAGATCGACGATGTCAACCCATTCAAGCTCGGCACCATCTCGGCACCGGACCGCCTCGTCGGCCGGGCCGATGACCTGGACGCGCTGGAGCGGATCATGGCCGGCGGCGGCAGCGCAGCTACGACCGGCTTGAAGCGCGTAGGAAAGACGTCACTCGCGAAGACCCTGATGTCTCGTCTGCGGGCGGACGGCTGGGCCGTCCAGTATCTGCCACTCGGGCAGGTACTGACCGGCAAGTCGGAGGCCACGGAGTTGGTCACCGCATTGGTCGAAACCATCTACGACGCTGTGCTCGAGGCTGGGAAACACCTTCTGATACCGGAGCCACCAGTGATCTCCGACGACTCCAACATCATTCGGAGGTCGGGCCGCTGGATTCGCCAGGTCGCGAACGTGCTCACCTCCAGCGATCAGCATGTCCTGGTCGCGCTCGATGACTTCGACGAGTTGCCGCGGAGCCTCTACGAGGGCGCCGAGGCAAATGCGCTGTTCCTCTTCCTGCGTTCAATCATCGACGAACCATGGCTCAGCCTGATGTTCATCGGAAGTGAGGTACTGCCGGCAATCCTCAGCGCGCAAGCGCACAAGCTCAACCAGGTCACAGCATACGTCGTGTCGAACTTCCAGACGGTCGATGCGACGCGGGAATTGCTCGAGCGGCCGACGACATCGCGGCTGGAGTGGCAGGAGGCGGCGTTCAGCCGCGCGCACTTCCTGGCCGGCGGCAACCCGTACTATCTCACCCTGCTCGGCCAGGAGGTCTGGCAGCGCATGCGGGAGCTGGATCGGACATACGTGGGTCCGGGCGAGGTCGACGATGCGATGCAGCGCGTCGCGGAGTCGGCGTCGGCGTCGCATTTCATGCATCTCTGGGCGGATTCCACCGCCGGTATGGACGGCCGGGCGCGTTCGGCACTGATGACAGGTGCTGTGCTGCGAGGAATCGCGCAGGCCAGCGGAGAAGCGTTCGCGTTGGTAGCTGTAGATGATGCCATCGCCATTGCCGCAGGACTGTTCGTGGGAGCTTCCAAGGCCGAGTTGCTGGTCTGTGCGAAGTCGTTGATCGACCGGGGAGTGGTACTTGCCGAGGACCAGGCTCTCCGGCTGTCGATCCCGTTGGCTTCGGCCTGGCTGCGATCAGCGGGATCGGGGGAACTGGACCGCCAACTGGCCATCGAGAACGACGCCGGTGCGAACGCCCGCATGTTCTCCAACATCGAATTGGTCCGCTTGACGCAGAATGTGGTTTTCTGCGCCGAGCCCGTGTCGGAGGTCCGGCTCGGGGCCTGGCTCGAACAGTTTCCGGCTGACGTCCGGTATCTGGCCTTCAAGGTCGCCGAACGGTTACTGACCGAAGGCTATTTCTCAGCCACGCGGATGACCCAGGAGGTGCTGCCAGCGCTGAAGTCCGGAATCATGGACACCGCGGCGTGGTCGCATCGGAAGAGCGATTCCGGTGGTTATGCCAAGAACGCTTACGTTCTGCAGCACGGCATCGGCGGTGCGAGCAGTCATGCGGTCGCGACCACGTTGACGAAGTTGCTGCGGATCAAGAAGACGAACGTTGTCACCGTGGAAGGGTTTCTCAGCGCTACCAAGAGCATTTCTGCCCCAAGTATCTTGCTCGTCGCCGACGACCTTGCCGGCACCGGCACTCAGCTGCGCAATGTCGCGACTGATGCTGCTGCGCACTTCACTTCGCTGACCGGGCCATGGCGCGAGAACCTGCACGTCATCGTCGCGGCTGGCTTGTCCGCGACGCGACGGCTGTGGGAGTCCGATGATCTGCAGGTGGAGAACGTGGTCGCGGTCGACATCGACAGCCGTTTGAAGGCATTCGACGAGAACGCCGGCATCTTCGAATCCGATCAGGACCGCGAGCTGGCGGCCGACGTGTTCGATGCGATCGGGCGCTCCCTGTCATCGAGGAGCCCACGGGGGTGGGGCGACCTGGGTCTCCTGGTTGCAACCGACCACAACTGTCCCAACAACACGTTGCCGGCAGTCTGGAAGCCGGGCCGACATGCGGGCGACCAATGGTTACCTCTGCTGGAGCGCCGTCTCTGAGCTATTGGACGGTTGCCTCTCGTGAGGATTCATGAGATGTCAGGATAGGCCGCGTGACGACGCTCGCGGACGTGCTCGCAGTACTCGACCGGCTCTACGACCCGGCCTGGGCGGAGTCCTGGGACGCGGTCGGTCTGGTGACCGGGGACCCGGACCAGGAGGTACGCCGGATCCTGTTCGCCGTCGACCCGATGCGCGAGGTGGTCGACGAGGCGATCGACGGCGGTTTCGATCTGCTCGTCACTCATCACCCGTTGTTGCTGCGCGGCGTGAACAGCGTGGCCGCGACGACGCCGAAGGGCCGCGTCGTCCACGACCTGATTCGCGCCGGTGTGGCACTGCACGTCTGTCACACCAACGCCGACAACGCGAACCCGGGCGTGAGCGATGCGCTCGCCGCCGCGATCGGGCTCCGGGACACGCGGCCGCTGAAGGCGATGCCGGCTGAGCCGATGGACAAGCTGGTCGTGTTCGTCCCGGTCGCGGAGACGCAGGCGATGCTCGACGCGCTGGCGAAGGCGGGCGCCGGGCAGATCGGCGACTACGAGCGGGCCGCGTGGAGCGGTACCGGCGAGGGGACGTTCCGGCCGCTCGCCGGCGCGAACCCGACGATCGGGACCGTCGGAGCCGTCGAGGTTGTCGCGGAGAACCGGATCGAGATGATCCTGCCGCGGCGCCGGCGGCGTGCGGTCGTCGAAGCGCTGGTTGCTGCGCATTCGTACGAGGAACCGGCGTACGACCTCTATGAGCTGGCCTCGCTGCCGAGCGAGCGCGGCGGCGGGCGGGTCGGTGTCCTCGAGGTGCCGCTGCCGCTGGGCGCCTTCGCGCAACTGGTCGCGGAGAGCCTGCCGCGGACCGAGCACGGCGTCCGCGTCGCCGGCGACCTGGACCGCACGATCGAGACCGTCGCGGTGGTCGGGGGAGCGGGCGACTCGGAGTTCGACCGGGTCCGCGCGGCCGGTGTCGACGCGTACCTGACCGCGGACCTGCGGCACCATCCCGCGACCGAGGCCCGGGCGTACGGCGACCCGGCGCTCGTCGACGTCGCGCACTGGGCCAGCGAGTGGCCGTGGCTGGTAGCTGCCGAGCGGCTCCTGCTCGAAGGTCTCGCGGGGCGAGGCAGTACCGTAGACACTCACATCTCAACACTCTGCACGGACGCCTGGACGCTGCGGATCTGAGCGAAGGAGCTGACTCTGAACGCCGAGCCCGCCGTCCAACGCCGATTGCTGGACCTGCAGGATCTTGACCTGCAGCTGGATCAGATCGCGCACAAGCGCGCGTCGCTGCCCGAGCACCAGGCCCTGAAGGAACTGGTCGCCGAGAAGTCCGTGGTCGACCGTGACCTGGTCACCGCCGACACCGAGGTCAGTGACCTGCAGCGTGAGCAGAAGAAGGCCGACTCCGACGTCGAGCAGGTGAAGCAGCGCCGGGCCCGCAACCAGCAGCGGCTCGACTCCGGACAGGTGACCTCGCCGCGCGACCTGGAGAACCTGCAGCACGAGATCGGGTCGCTCGAGCGGCGGATCTCCGACCTGGAGGACGCCGAGCTCGAGGTGATGGAGAAGCTCGAGGCCGCCGAGGCGGTGCAGATCGACCTGCGCACCCGCGCCGAGGCCTGCGCCGGCCGGCAGACCGAGCTGGAGACCAGTCGCGACGCCGCGCTGAAGGAGCTCGACGAGCAGCGCGCCCAGATCGGCGACCAGCGCAGCGCGGTCGCGACCGAGCTGCCGGAACCGCTCGTCAAGCAGTACCAGCGGCTGCGTGAGCACAACGGCGGCATCGGCGCCGCGCCGCTCGTCGGCAAGCGCTGCATGGGCTGCCGGATGGAGCTCGCGCCGTCCGACCTGTCCGCGATCAAGGCCGCCGCGCCGGACGCCGTACTGCGCTGTGAAGAGTGCGGCCGGATCCTCGTGCGGACGGCGGAGAGCGCTGTATGAGGTACTCCCACGTCATCGTCGAGGCCGACGGTGGATCGCGCGGCAACCCCGGCCCGGCGGCGTACGGCGCGCTCGTGCGTGACCCGGCGACCGGGAAGGTGATCGCGCAGCAGGGCCGGACGCTGGGGATCGCGACCAACAACGTCGCCGAGTACTCCGGCTTGATCGCCGGTCTCGAGCTGGCCGCGGAGTATGCGCCGGACGCCTCGATCGAGGTGCGGATGGACTCCAAGCTGGTGATCGAGCAGATGGCCGGCCGGTGGAAGATCAAGCACCCGGACCTGCAGCCGCTGGCGATCAAGGCGCAGGGCCTGGCGCCGTTCGGCACCGAGTGGACCTGGGTGCCGCGCGCGCAGAACGCGGCCGCCGACGCGCTCGCGAACAACGCGCTGGACGGCGTCGACATCCCGTTGACGCCGGCCCCGGCCGGATCGCCGGTCGCGATCGACAAGGAGCCGTCCGATCTGCAGAAGGCCTTGCAGGGCTGGGGTCCGCAGGCCGAGCCGCCGACTCAGCTGATCTTCCTGCGGCACGGCGAGACGCCGCACACCGCGGAGAAGCGGTTCTCCGGATCCGGCGGCGACAACCCCGGGCTGAGCGACACCGGTCGTGCGCAGGCACTGGCCGCCGCCGAATACCTGGCGCGGATCGGGGGTGTCGACGCGCTGGTTGTCTCGCCGATGCGCCGGACCCGGGAGACCGCGCAGGCGGTCGCGGACAAGCTCGGGCTCGAGGCGATCGTGGACGAGGGCTGGCGGGAGGTCGCGTTCGGCGACTGGGACGGGCACACGTTCGCGGAGATCCAGCAGAAGTGGCCCGACGCGATGAACGCCTGGCTCGACTCGACAGCGGTCGCGCCGCCCGGCGGCGAATCGTTCGACACCTGCGCCCGGCGGGCCCGGTCGGCGCGCGACGGCCTGCTCGCGCGGTACCCGGGCAAGACCATCGTCGTGGTCACCCACGTGACACCGATCAAGCTGATGGTCCGTTCGGTGCTGCAGGCCCCGATGTCGTCGCTGTTCCGGATGGAGCTGCGCCCGGCGACCCTGACCGAGATCCACTGGTACGCCGACGGTCTGGCGTCGCTGCGCTCCTTCAACGTACAGCCCTCGCTAGTCTGAGCCCATGCCGCTGCAGAGGATTCGTTTCGTCGAGGGTGTGCCGGAGGTCTTCCGGGCGTCGTTGCAGGACATCCGCCGGGAGCAGGAGGTGCCCGCGGAGTTCCCGCCGGAGGTGACCGCGGCGGCGGTCGAGGCGGTCCGCAGCGCCCGCCTGCCCGAGTTGGACCGGACCGGCATCGAGTTCGTGACGATCGACCCGCCGGACTCGATGGACCTCGACCAGGCGCTGCACATCGAGCGCACCGGCGACGGGTTCACCGTGCACTACGCGATCGCGGACGTGGCCGCGTTCGTGCGCGCCGGCGACCCGATCGACGCCGAGGCCCGGCGCCGCGGCGAGACGCTGTACGCGCCGGACAAGCGCACGCCGCTGCACCCGCCGGAGCTGTCCGAGGCCGCGGCCTCGCTGCTGCCCGACCAGGTGCGGCCCGCGCTGCTCTGGACCATCACGGTCGACGCGACCGGCGAAGGGACAGGCGTCACCTGCGAGCGTGCCCTGGTGAAGTCGCGGGCCAAGCTCAACTACGCCGGCGTACAGAAGGACCTGGACGCGGGGACGGCGTCGGAGTCGCTGCAGCTGCTGCGTGAGGTCGGCAAGCTCCGCGAGCAGCGCGAACTCGAACGCGGCGGCGTGAACCTCCCGATCCCGGACCAGGAGATCGTCACCTCCAACCACGGCTGGGGTCTGGAGTTCCGTGCACCGCTACCGGTCGAGGGCTGGAACGCGCAGATCTCGCTGCTCACCGGGATGGCGGCCGCGAGCCTGATGACCAAGGGCAAGATCGGGATCCTCCGCACGCTGCCCGAATCGCACGACGACCTGCGCCGCAAACTCGGCAGCACCGCCAAGGCGCTCGGGATCGACTGGCCCGCCGAGACGTCCTACGCGGAGTTCATCCACGGGCTCGACCCGTCGGTGCCGGCGCACGCGGCGATGCTCGCGGCGTGCACGGTGCTGTTCCGCGGGGCCGGCTACGTGGCGTTCGACGGGAGTGTCCCCGAGCAGCCGCAGCACGCCGCGATGAAAGCGGCGTACGCGCACGTCACCGCGCCGCTGCGGCGGCTGGTGGACCGTTGGACGGGGGAGATCTGCGTCGCACTCTCCGCGGGCGCCGAGGTGCCGGCCTGGGTGCGCGAGTCGATGGACGAGATCCCGAAGATCATGGACGACGCCGACCGGCGCGCACACGCGTACGAGCGCTCGATCGTCAGCATGGTCGAGGCAGGCCTGGTCGCGGACCAGGTCGGCAGCGAGTTCGACGGCGTGATCACCGACGCGGACGAGAAGGAGCAGAGCCGCGGCATCGTCGTGCTGACGAAGTACGCGATCGAGGGCCGGGTCACGGGTCCGGCCCTGCCGCTGGGGCAGCAGGTCCGGGTACGGCTCGTCGAGGCCGACATCGCCAAGCGCACCGTCGCCTTCGAGCTAGTCGGCTAGGTATTCCTCGACGGCGGCCGTGGTGCGTTCGAGGTCGCCGGTCGCGAGCAGGTCGATCAGTGCGCCACGGAGCATCGCCAGTACGGCGGTGCGCCGGGCCGCCGTCCGGTCGGGGTCGCTCGTCCTGAGCAACTCGAGCCAGTCGTCGACCGTCGAGCGGGCGAAATCCGCCCACGGGCCGTCGGGTGCGACGAGCGACCGCCCGTAGGCCTCGACCCAGAACGTCATCAGCGGCCGGCGTTCCGGCGCGGCCAGCCAGGTCCACAGTTCCCGGGCGATCACGGTCAGGCCGGGCGGCTCGTCGTACCGCTGCTCGATCTCGTGGAGCAGCGCGAGTTCGTCCGACCGGGCGCGGGCGAGCAGCGCGCGGATCAGGCCGTCCTTGCTGCCGAACAGAAAGAGCAGCACCCGGGGGCTCGAGCCGATCGCGGTCGCCAGCGGGCGCAGCGACAGGTCGGCCAGGCCGTGCGTCAGCGAGTACGCGTAGGCGCGCTCGAGCAGTTCCTGCTGACGGGCGGAAGGAGCTTCCTTTGTGGCTGGCACAGGGCTAGTATCGCTTACTGAAACAGTCGTGTCAGTAGAGTGGGTAGGGTTGATGACGAAACTGATCAGGAAGCTGGGGCGGCCCGGAGACCTCGGCTGGGTGGTGCAGTCGCACGCGGAGATCTATGCGGCCGAGTACGGCTGGGGGCCGGCGTACGAGACGCTGATCGCGCAGATCGTGTCGGCGTACGCGTCCGGCCACGACGACGAACGCGAGGCCGCGTGGATCGCCGAGGTCGACGGGGAGCGGGCGGGCAGCATCTTCTGCGTGCGCGGGCCGGACGAGACGACCGCGCAGTTGCGGCTGCTGCTCGTGACGCCCGCCGCGCGTGGGTTGAAGCTGGGCGCCGAGTTGGTCGACACATGCTTGGAGTTCGCGCGCGAGGCCGGATACAAGCGGATGGTGCTGTGGACGAATGATCCGCTGGTCGCGGCGCGGCACATCTACCTGTCGCGGGGCTTCCGGCTGACCGGCACCGAGGTGCATGAGATGTGGGGCGACCACCTGGTGGGGCAGACGTACGAGCTGGACCTCTAGGACTTGCAGAGCGGTGCGCCGGGGGCCGCGGTCTTGTAGATCGCGTGGGAGAGGAACGTGCTCACGTAACCGTTGGCGACCGTCAGCGCGTGCCGCGGGCCGACGCTGCCGAGCGGAAGGTACCTGCGCAGCGGGTACGCCAGGTAGTAGACGCCGTAGTCGGTGAAGTTGAAGTGCCGGGTGCCGGGGATCGTCGCGCACCACGACGCCCCGGTGCTTGCCTTGAGCAACGAGAGGGCTCGGTCCCGGCCGTGGTCGTTCTTCGCGTCCGGGCCGCAGACGCTGGTGATACAGGAGTCGTCGGCGCCGAGCAGCAGCACCGGCGCCTTCACGCCCTTGCGTACGACTTCGCCGAACTGGATCCCGTCCAGGTCGACGGCGGCCGCGCAGCGCGGGTCCAGGCGGCAGGCCTCGAGCGACGCCGCGCCGCCGAACGAGTGGCCGACGTACGACGCGCCGACCGCGGACTCGACCGAGTCCGGCACCTCCTTGGCGACCATGCCGGCCGCGAACCGCGCGTCGGCGGCCCAGATCCCGACCAGGTGGTCGCCGACCTGCTGCGCGCCCTCGGTACTGTCGCCGAGATTCGGCGGATTCGCCTCCGGCTTGCTCTCGATGGTCTGCCCGCCGAGGACGGTGAGATTCGCGCTGTACGTCGGGGTGACACCCGCGACGAGGTAGCCGTGGCTGGCGAGGTTCTCCGCGAGCGCGGCGTACATCGGCGCGGACAGCCCCATACCCGGCATCAGCACCACGACCGGGAACCGTCCCGGCGCGATCGCAACTCGGTCGAGGGCGCGGTCCTGCAGCGTGTCGAACGGCCCCTGGAGCACCGAGGCCGGTGCCTTGAGGTGCAGTCCGCTCCACTCGCCCGGCGCGTACTGCACGCGGCGCCCGGTCGTCTCCTTGGCCACCGGGTACCACAGCCAGACGGCGAGCCGGCGCGGGCCGTTCACGTACGGATCACGGCGGGGCGTGTCGGTCCATTCGTACGTCCGGCGCCCGACCTGGAAACTCCCGCTCGTCTCCGGCAAAGCCACCGGCTCGGACCGCTGCACCAACACCCAACCCACATACCCGGCCCCGCCAACCAGCACGACCAGAAGCACGATCACGATTCCGGTCCGCACCCGTCGCCTCATACCCCAAGCCTCTCACCACCACCGCGCCCAGCCCCCACCTTCACCCGCCGAGTCGTGAGATTCGGCTGCCGCAACCAACCAAGATCCACGACTCGCCGACAAGTACCCGGACCATTCGCCACGACTCGACGGCGGCCGCGTGACTCGGCCGGGCATGTCGAAGGTGAGGGGGCGGCTCCGACGTTCCAGGAAATCGGATGGAGGAGCGGGAATGATTTTGCCGGATGTGGTGTCGCGGGACGAGTGGGTGGCGGCTCGGCGTGAGCTGTTGGCGGTGGAGAAGGCGTTCACGAAGGAGCGGGATGCGTTGAACACGCGGCGGCGGGAGTTGCCGATGGTGCTCGTCGACAAGGCGTACGGGTTCACCGGCGCGGGCGGCTCGAGCGGTCTGCTGGAGTTGTTCGAGGGGCGGGATCAGTTGATCGTGTACCACTTCATGTTCCAGCCGGAGTGGGATGCGGGGTGCCCGAACTGCACCGGATTCGTCGATGACATCGGGTCGACGCGGCTGCTCAACGACGCGAACACGACCTTCGCGCTGGTGTCGCGGGCGCCGTACGAGAAGCTCGCGGCGTACCGCAGCGCGCGCGGCTGGGAGTACCCGTGGTACTCGTCGTACGGCAGCGACTTCAACTACGACTACCACGTGACGCTGGACGAGTCCGTCGTGCCGTTCGAGTACAACTACCGCAGCAAGGCCGAGTGGGACGTGCTGCCGAACAACGACCACACCCAGATGCAGCAGCCCTTCGACCTGCACGGCCTGAGCTGCTTCCTCCGCGTCGACGAGCAGGTGTACCACACGTACTCGACGTACGGCCGCGGCCCCGACGCGATGACCTTCACCGCAACCGCTCTCGACCTCACCGCCCTCGGCCGCCAGGAACCCTGGGAAAAACCTGCCGGCCGCGCCGTCCCGCCGCCGCACGAGGACCACTGCCACTGACTGGGGCCGAGAAGGGAACGGGCCGGTCTGTAAGCCGGATTCTGTCGAGTGCGATCATCCATCTACGGTGACCGTTGCCGGGCACCTCCAGCAGCCTACCCGCGAGCTCGGGCGGGCAGCCCTCGGTCGCTCGCGCGGACGGTGGTTGCCCACCGCCCTTCTTGGCCTTGCTCCACGTGGGGTTTACCTAGCCTCCGCAGTCACCTGCGGAGCTGGTGGTCTCTTACACCACCGTTTCACCCTCACCCGCACTCCGGTGAACCACGGGGTTCATCGGAGCCGCTGGCGGTCTGTTCTCTGTGGCACTGTCCCGCGGGTTGCCCCGGGTGGGCGTTACCCACCACGCTGCCCTGTGGAGTCCGGACTTTCCTCGGCGCCCCTTCCAGCTGAGCTGCAAAGGACGACGCGATCGCCCGACCGACCCGTTCCGTACCCTCAGGATACGGCCTCGGCGGCCACCTCCGGCCACAGGCCGTCGGTACCCCGGTGGTACGGGCGGACCCCGACCACCGCGTCCAGGTTCAGCGGGCCGTAGATGTGCGGGAAACTCATCCCGGTCCCGTCCAGGTCCTCGTCGCACAGCGCCGACACCAGCCGGGCGGTGTCGATCACCAGCAGGCACAGCGGCTCGGCAGTGCCGTCGACGTCGTCGTATGCGAAGTTCGCCACCATCGCGACCTGCTCGGGGCGGGACGCGTGGATGAAGGTCGCGCCGTCGTCGAGGCTCTTGCCGCGGGTCGACCACCGGTAGCTCCCGGCCCGGAGCGCGGCCTCCCACTGGTCCACGAACGCGATGTGCAGAATCGTCGCCATGATCCAACGCTAGCCGCTGCGGCCGTCGATTAAGGTGCTCGACATGGCGAACGAGGAGCACAGCGAGACGGAGCCCGAGACCAAGACCGGCACCAAGACCAAGCCCGCGGAGCCCGTCGACGATCTCGTCGCGACGCGGCACGCGGTGACGGTCGACGGGCAGGAGTTGCGGTACACGGCGACCACCGGGCGGATCGTGCTGCGCGAGGAGGTACTGACCGACGGCACGTTCGACGGGCTGAAGCCGAAGGCCGAGGTGTTCCTCACGGCGTACACGCTGGACGACGCGGACGCCGGCACCCGCCCGGTGACGTTCGCGTTCAACGGCGGGCCGGGGTCGTCGAGCATCTGGCTGCATCTCGGCCTGCTCGGTCCGCGCCGTGTCGTGTCCGGTGACGCGGGCGAGCTCGCGCCGCCGCCGTACTCGATCGTCGACAACGCCGAGACGTTGCTGAAGTACAGCGACGTGGTGTTCGTCGACCCGGTGTCGACCGGGTTCTCGCGCGCCGCGGAGGGGGAGAAGCCGGGGGACTATCACGGGTTCACGCGCGACCTGGAGTCGGTCGGCGAGGTGATCCGGCTGTGGACGTCGCGCAACGGCCGCTGGATGTCGCCGAAGTTCCTGGCCGGCGAGTCGTACGGTACGACGCGCGCGGCGGGGCTCGCGGCGCATCTGCAGCAGCGGTACGGGATGTACCTCAACGGCGTCATGCTGATCTCGGCGGTGCTGGAGTTCGGCACGCTCGACTTCTCACCGGGCAACGACCTGCCGTACACGCTGTTCCTGCCGTCGTACGCCGCGATCGCGCACTACCACGGCCTGGTCCCGGACCGGTCGCTGGAGGAGGTGCTCGCCGACGCCGAGCGGTTCGCGGCCGGCCGGTACCCGAATGCGCTTGCCCAGGGCAACCGAATCCCGGCGGACTACCGGGCCGAGGTGGTCAGCCGGCTGGCCGCGCTGACCGGGCTGAGCGAGGACTACATCGACCGGGTCAACCTGCGGATCGAGCACATGCGGTTCTTCGGGGAGCTGCTGCGGTCGCGGCGGCAGACGGTCGGGCGGC
This sequence comes from Kribbella sp. NPDC004138, assembly GCF_053603655.1. Taxonomy (NCBI): domain Bacteria; kingdom Bacillati; phylum Actinomycetota; class Actinomycetes; order Propionibacteriales; family Kribbellaceae; genus Kribbella; species Kribbella sp. NPDC004138. Next base: position 17,135 of record NZ_JBSGFZ010000031.1, on the reverse strand, counting down.
TCGACGGACGATTCACCGGATGGAGTGCCGACTACGGTTCGGAGACGCCGGACCGCGACCCGTCGATGAACGCGATCACCGGACCGTACGCCGCGGCGCTGAACCACTACGTCCGCGTCGAGCTCGGCTATGAGAACGACCTGCCGTACGAGGTCCTGCACTGGGACGCGGCGAGCAACTGGTCGTTCAAGGAGTTCGAGGGCAAGCAGATCATGGTCGCCGACAAGCTCGCCGAGGCGATGCGCGTCAACCCGCACCTGAAGGTGCACGTCGCCTCCGGCTACTACGACGGCGCCACGCCGTACTTCGCCACCGAGCACACCCTCGCCCGCCTGCAGATCCCCGCCGAACTCACCACGAACATCGAAACCAAGTACTACCCCGCCGGCCACATGATGTACGTCCACGAACAATCCCGCATCCAGCAGTCCGCCGACCTCGGCACCTTCATCACCAACTCCGCCAACCGATGATCATGACCCGCCCTGCGGGCGTAGTTTCGGCGTCGCCTGTACCCGACGTCGAACTGCGTCCGCTGTCGGCGGACGATGCGGCGTCCCTGGGCCGCCTGTACTTCGAGGCGTACGACCCGGGTGTCGCCTCGGCAACCGAAGCGGAAGCCCTGGAGGACATCCACCGCACCTTCGACGGCGAGTACGGCGTACTCGACACCACCCTCAGCCGCCTGGCATGGAGGGGTGACGAGCTCGTCGGTGCCCTGCTCGTCGTTGAACGCGCACCGTGGCCGGACACCCCCGACTGCCGGTTCGTCATCGAGCTCTTCACCGCACGCAGCCACCGGCGGTCCGGGATCGCGAAGCTGCTGCTGGCCGAATGCTCGGCTGTGGAGGTCGCCTTGCGCGTCCAGGAGACCAACACACCGGCTCTCGCGCTCTACCGGTCCGTGGGGTTTCAGCCGGGGTAGATGCGGAAGCCGCTGAAGGTCTTGTGGTCGAAGGACGAGTAGAAGTCCTCGGCGGTGTCGGTGACGAGGTCCACGCGTTGGGCGCCGGTGAGGGGAGCGGCGTAATCGAGGAGGGCTCGGCCGATGCCCTTGCGGCGGTAGGCGGGGTGGACGGCCATCTGGGAGAGGTGGGCCTGGATGTGGCCGTCGCTCTGGAGGTAGGCGAAACCCACGACCTGCTCGCCGTCGAGGGCGACGACCGTCGTCACGCCGGGGGCGGTGAAGACGGCGTCGGCGCGGATCGGGTCCGCGGGCAGTGACGGCCAGTCTTCGGTCTCGCAGATCGCGAGGATGCCGGGGAGGTGTTCCTCGGCGTACTGCGTGACGTTCACGGCAGGGTGAGGACTTCGGCGCCGGTGTCGGTGACCACCAGCGTGTGCTCGAACTGCGCTGTGCGTGACTTGTCCTTTGTGGTGGCGGTCCAGCCGTCGTCCCACAGGTCGTACTCGTACGTGCCGAGCGTGAGCATCGGCTCGATCGTGAATGTCATGCCGGGCTCGATGATGTCGTCGAACCGCTCGTCGTCGTAGTGCGGGATGATCAGCCCGGAGTGGAATGACGTCGAGATCCCGTGGCCGGTGAAGTCGCGCACCACGCCGTACCCGAAGCGCTTCGCGTACGACTCGATCACCCGGCCGATGATGCTCACCCGGCGCCCGGGCCGGACCGCCTTGATGCCGCGGTTCAGCGCCTCGAGGGTGCGCTCGACGAGCAGCCGGCTCTCCTCGTCGACGTCGCCGACCAGGAACGTCGCGTTGGTGTCGCCGTGCACACCGTCGAGGTACGCGGTGATGTCGACGTTGACGATGTCGCCGTTCTCGAGCGGGCGGTCGTCGGGGATGCCGTGGCAGATCACCTCGTTGACCGACGTGCACAACGACTTCGGGTAGCCGCGGTAGCCGAGCGTCGACGGGTACGCGCCGCGCTCGACCAGGTACTCGTGGCCGACCGCGTCCAGTTCGTCCGTGGTCACGCCCGGCTTCGCGGCCGCGCCGACCGCCTGCAACGCCTGCGCGGCCAGCTTGCTCGCGACCCGCATCCTGTCGACCAGCTCGGGAGACGTCACGTAGGAACCGTCGAACGGCGTCGGCGCCGGCTTGTCGACGTATTCCGGACGCGGAATGGAAGCAGGTACGTCGCGGCGCGGCGAAATGACGCCAGGAGTGAGGATCGACATGGTGAGATCATTCTAGAGAGCGCGACAAGACTCCCAGGAGGTGGTCATCCAGATGAGCGACGATCACAGCAACGAGTGGTACTACAACACCAAGACCGGCAAGGTCGAGCCGTACCAGGGCGCGAAGTCCGGCGACCGGCTCGGGCCGTACAGCTCGCCGGAGGAGGCCGCCCGCGCGCTGGAGAAGGTCCAGGAACGCAACGAGGACTGGGACAACGACCCGAAGTGGGACGACGACTGACGTCCGGCGCCGGCGACATGCCGAGGGGCACCACCGATCAACTTCGGTGGTGCCCCTCGGCAGTTACCGCTGTCTGATCCGCGATCTCAGCGGGCGACGCGCTTGGCCGCGGTCTTGCGGGCCGGAGCCTTGCGGGCCGGCGCCTTCTTGGCGACGGTCTTCTTCACCGCGGACTTCTTCGCGGCGGTCCGAGCCGGCGCCTTCTTCGCGGCGACGCGCTTCGCGGGGGTCTTCTTCGCGGCGACCTTGCGGGCCGGCGCCTTCTTGGCGGCGACCTTCTTGGCCGGCGCCTTCTTCGCCGCGGTCTTCTTCGCGACCGTCTTCTTCGCGGCCGTCGTCTTGCGGGCCGTCGTCTTCTTCGCCGCCGCCGTGGTCTTCTTGGCGGCGGTCGCGCGCTTCGCCGGAGCCTTCTTCGCGACGGTCTTCTTCGCGGCCGTGACCTTCTTCGCCGGAGCCTTCGTGGCGGTGGTCTTCCGGGCCGGCGCCTTCTTCGCCACCGTCTTCTTGGCGGCGGTCTTCTTGGCCGCACTCACCTTCTTCGTCGCTGTCTTCTTTGCTGCGCTGACCTTGCGCGCGGTCGTCGTCTTCGCGGCGCTGGCCTTCTTCGCGACAGTCTTCTTGGCGGGAGAAGCCTTTTTGGCTGTCGCCTTCCCTGCGGCTGCCTTCTTGGCTGGCACTCTGCCTCCTTGGTGCGGCTGAGGAAAACCACGGTGGATTCCTCGTCGTCATGATGATGACAACACTTGTGCGCTACGTAAAGCACCGGAAACATCCGCAGGTTAAGGAGAACTGGCGGCGGATGTGCGCGCAAATGCCGAAAATCCTTGTGCAGAAGGGATTCCGCCGCGCCCCGAGCATGCCGGATGCCCGGAATATTTTCTTGGCGACACGCGGCAGTTTGTCGCCGAAACCGCCCTGTTCGGCGAGTGTTGTCCTCGGCAACGTCCTGCGAACCGAGGAGTTGAAGCACGTGCGTGACGACCTCGGCACCGTCGTCGAACTACCCCGCGAGGTACGTCGCGTGGTCAGCATCGTGCCGTCGTTGACGGAGTCGATCGCGGCCACCCGCGCGGACCTGATCGTTGGTGCGACCGACTGGTGCACGCATCCCGCGGACCTCGACGTGGTGCGTGTCCGCGGCACCAAGAATCCCGATCTGGAGCGCATCCGCGAACTCGCTCCGGACGTCGTCCTGGCGAACGCGGAAGAGAATCGCGCGGCTGATCTGGACGCGTTGCGCGCCAGTGGAATCGCGGTCTGGGTCACTGCGCCGACGACGGTGCCCGATGCACTCGATTCACTCGGCCGCATGCTCTCGGCGGTCGTCGGCGACGAGCCGCAATGGCTGAACGACGCACGCGCGGTGTGGCGCACGCCGTACGACGGAATGCGCCGGCGGGCGGTGATTCCGATCTGGCGTAGACCATGGATGGCGTTGGGGCGGGACACGTTCGCGGGCGATCTGCTGTCCCGACTCGGTATCGACAACGTGCTGAGCGAATCCGGTGAGCGTTATCCGCGGATCGATCCGGACGCGTTACCGGAGTACGACGTCGTGGTACTGCCGGACGAGCCTTATGCGTTTTCACCCGACGACGGTCCCGAAGCGTTCGGCAAACCCGCGCGCTGTGTATCCGGAAGGCATCTGACCTGGTACGGACCGTCACTCGTCGAAGCACGCGAATTGCTCACCGGGCAACTGGCGTGACGTCCGCCACGATCACCAGCGACGTCTGGACGGGTTAGGCATGCCTCACCTACGCTCCCTGCGTGCCGTCGATGACCGCGAAGAAGAAGTGCTGCAAGGACAAGCCGAGGTGCAAGAAGTGCCCGGTCGTCCTGCTGCGCCTGTCGAAGGCGGGCTGCGCCGAGCGGATCGACCGCGTGCACTACGAGGTGGACAAGAAGGTCCCGAAGAAGGTCCTCAAACAAGCGCGCAAGCGCTGATCAGGACGCGCGGCGCAAGGTGATGACGTCGGCCGCCTGACGGAGCAGACCCGGGATCGTCACGTGCGCGGCCTGGCCGGTCGCCTCGAGATCGTCGCCGTACCACCAGCCGTGCGCGCTGATGGTCTGCAGCTCGAGCTCCTCCTGGTTCGCGAACGTCACGTCGACGCGGTCCACCGCGACCGCGAAGAAGGTCTGGTGCTGGACGATCCGGCACCCGCCCCACTCGAACTCGATCGTGTTGGTCGTCACCGGTGCGCCGAGCGCGTCGATCGGCAGCACGATGCCGACCTCTTCGCGCAACTCCCGGCCGGCGGCTTCCGCGACCGTCTCGCCTGCTTCGACACCGCCGCCGATCGTGAACCAGTACGGCGTCTGCGGCTTCAGCGGGTCCCAGCCGTGCAGCAGCAGCACCTTGCCGTCCGGTCGCACCGGCAGCACGCGGGCCGTCGTACGGTGCCGGACCGTCCCTGGTGGTGGCAGCTGGGATTCGCTCACACCACAAAACGCTAAGGGACGAGGCCTGCTCCGTGCCGGGTCGTGCGGCGCGTCTCACATGGTTGCTGTGGACACCTACGATCACTGTGCGGATCATTTTTGGCATGGCAAGCATCGGTCTCGGACTGGCGGCGCTGGGGCGTCCTGGGTACATCAATCTCGGGCACGACGAGGACCTGCCGCCGCGACGGGCGGTCGAGGACCTGCGGGCCCGGACGCACGAGTTGCTGGAGCAGGCCTGGCTGGCAGGTGTTCGGTACTTCGACGCCGCGCGTTCGTACGGTCTTGCCGAGGAGTTCCTCGGCGAATGGCTGACGCCGGAACGCCGCAGTCAGCTGACCGTCGGCTCGAAATGGGGTTACACGTACGTCGCCGACTGGCGGCACGACGTGGACACGCATGAGGTGAAGGACCACAGTCTCGCGACGTTCGAGCGGCAGTGGCCGGAGACTCTTCGGGCGCTCGGCGGGCCGCCGGACTTCTACCTCGTCCACAGCCTCACGTCGGACAGTCCCGCGCTGGAGGACAAGCGCTTGCTCGATCGGCTGCGCGAGCTGACGGACTCGGGTGTCCGCGTCGGTCTGTCCACGAGCGGTCCGCGACAGGCCGAGACCCTGCACAAGGCGTTGTCCTCCGGTACGCCGTTCAGCGCGGTCCAGGCCACCTGGAATGTACTGGAGACCTCAGCCGGCGACGCGCTCGCCGAGGCTCACGACGCGGGCTGGTTCGTCGTGATCAAGGAAGCGGTCGCCAACGGCCGCCTGACGGCGCGCGCCGGCGAGACGCCGTTCAACGAGTTCGCTCACCAGCACGGCGTCGCGCCCGACGCGCTGGCCATCGGTGCGGCCGTTGCCCAGCCCTGGGCCGACGTGGTGCTCAGCGGAGCCACCACGACGGCACAGCTGACCAGCAACCTCGCGTACCGCACCGACGGCCCACTCACCGAGTTCGTCCAGCAACCGGAGGAGTACTGGACCGAACGTTCAGCCCTGCCGTGGATCTAGAAGGTGTGTTCTTCTCCGGGGAAGGCTCCTGAGGCGACCTCGGACGCGTAGGTCGCCGCGGCGTTGACGAGGATGCCGCGCAGGTCGGCGTACTGCTTCACGAAGCGTGGCATGGTGCCGGAGCGCAGCCCGGCCATGTCCTGCCACACCAGCACCTGCGCGTCGGTGTCGCGGCCGGCGCCGATGCCGATGGTCGGGATCGGCACCCGCTTGGTGATCTCCGCGGCCACGTCGCCCGGCACCATCTCGAGCACGAGCGAGAATGCACCGGCCGCGGCGAGCGCGACGGCGTCGTCGATCAGGCCGGCCGCCTGATCGCCCCGGCCCTGCACGCGGTACCCGCCGATGCTGTGCTCGCTCTGCGGCGTGAAGCCGATGTGCGCCATCACCGGGATGCCCGACTGGGTGAGCTTCTCGACCATCGGTACGACGGTCCGCCCGCCCTCGAGCTTCACCGCGTGGACGCCGGCTTCCTTCATGAACCGCACGGCAGTGTGGAACGCCTGCTCGGGCGACGCCTGGTACGAACCGAACGGCAGGTCCGCGACGACCAGCGCCCGCTCGACCGCACCGGCGACCGCACGCGCCAGCGGGATCAGTTCGTCGACCGTGACCCGCAGCGTCGTGTCGTAGCCGAACACGTTGTTCGCGGCGGAGTCGCCGACGAGCAGCACCGGGATGCCGGCCTGGTCGAAGATCTCGGCGGTGTACTGGTCGTACGCCGTCAGCATCGCCCACTTCTCGCCGCGGCTCTTGAAATCCCTCAGGTGGTGCACGCGGTACCGCCGCGGCCGCTTCGGCGCGTCGGCGGCGGGTGCACCGTCGCCGGACCGCTTGGCAGCGGACGCTCCACCGCCGTACGGCGAGACCTCGGACGCCTCGGAAGCAGGCGTCGCCGCGGCAGCCTCCGGTGCGTTGCTCGCGGACGGCTCTGCGGCGTTGCTCACGGGCGCAGCCTGCTGGGCCGGCGCGGCCTGCTGGATCGGCGCGGCCTGCTGGGCCAGCGACGTCTGCTGGGCCGGGGTGGCTTGCTGAGCCGCGGCCTGCTGGACCGGAGTGGCTTGCTGGGCCGGAGTTACCTGCTGGGCCGGAGTTGCCTGCTGCGCCGGGGTGGCCTGCTGGACCGGAGTGGCCTGGGCACGGCGAGCGCCGCGGGGCGAGCTGACCTGCTCCGCGGGGACCTGGCTCGGCGCGTCCTGCTGCACGTCGGCGCGTCGCCGCGCCCCGATCGGCCGGGCCGCTCCCGGTACGCGCGGCTGCTCGGGCACCGGAGTGCCGACAGCGTCGTCGCTCACCGGCGCATTGCTCTCGTACTCGGCACTCGGGTCCGACAGGTACCCGTTGTGCGACTGCCCGCGCGGCCGAAGCCGGATCTCCTGCGGACGGGTCTCCTCCTCGCGCGGGCGGGCCGGCTCCGGCGGACGCGCCGGCTCACGCCTGGGCTCATGTGCGGGCTCATGCCGCGTCTCATGCGCGGGCTCCGGCGGGCGAACCGGCTCATGACTCCACACCGGCTCCGGACCAGGGCCTGGCTCGTAGCGGCGGGACGGCTCCTGCGCGCGACCTTCCTGCGCCCGCGGTGCTTCCGGACGCTGCGGCGGCCGCGGTGGCTGCTGCGAGCTCAGTCCGTTGCTGCTCGACCCATTGCTCGACCCATTGCTCGACCCATTGCTCGACCCATTGCTCGACGCAGGGCTCGACCCGTTGCTGCTGTGGCCGTTGCTCGAGCTGTAACTGCTCAACCCGTTACTCGCGGCCGGCGGCTGCGGGTGCGCACCGAACGGACTCGGCGGCGCGGCCGGAGTGGTCCAGTTCGTGCTGCCGTTCGACGACGGCGCGGGGCGCGGCGGCGTACCGTTTCCGCTCTGTCCTTGAGGCCGCGGCGGCTGCTGCGCTCCGGCCGCACCGTTGCTGCCCGACCCGGGCCCGAACGGGCTGGGCCGTCCCGGCGGCGGTGACTGCGGAGGCTGCTGCGCCGGCGGCTGCGGGCGGAACGGGTTCTGCTCCTGGTACTCCCGTCCGTACGACTCCTCGCGCGACTCCCCGTAGTACTCGGGGCGCTCGGTCCGCGGGGCCTGCTGCGGCGGTGGGGGTGCGCTCGGGAGGTACGGCGGTTTCGGAACGTACGGCTGCTGCGGGACCGGCCCACGCTCGTACGTGCGCGGGGCGTTCGGCAGCGACGGTGCCGGGTCGAGGCCGGAGCCGCGCTCCTGCCACGGGTCGTTGTCGTAGTCCGAGCGGCGGTGTTCCTCGGTTGCCCGGTTCTTCGGTCCGGTCCCGTACGGCGAAGGCAACTCCTCGTCGTCGCCCTGGGTACCGGCCGACAGGAAGTTGTCAACCATGCCCTCATCGTCCCACCGTTGCGGAGGGTGAGCGCCACCGCCTGTGGGTGAGCGATCGCTCACATCGCGTCGGGGCAGGTCCTGCCGGGGCAGGCCGGAGCGGTCGTGGAGCTCGTCGGGCGAGCTCCACGGGGTGTCTGTGGATGGGCGGTACCGCCAGGAGTCACTCAGTGCTCGGCCGCCTTTCGTGCGTCCTCACGCCATGCATTGGTGATCGGCAACCGGCGGTCCCGGCCGAAGGCCTTGTGGGTGATCTTCGGGCCTGGTGGGTACTGCCGGCGCTTGTACTCGGCTTTGTCGACGAGCTGGATCGTCTTGGTCACCAACTCGGTGTCGAACCCGGCGGCGACGAGTTCCGCACTGCCGCGGTCCTGCTCGACGTAGTCGTCCAGCATGTCGTCGAGCAGGTCGTACGGCGGCAGCGAGTCGGTGTCCTGCTGCCCCGGGCGCAGCTCGGCGGACGGCGGCTTGGCGATCGAGTTCTGCGGGATCGGGGGCTGCTGCCCCTTCTCCTTCGCGTCCGCGTTCCGCCACTTCGCGAGCCGCCAGACGACGGTCTTCGGCACGTCCTTCAGCGGTGCGTACCCGCCGACCGCGTCGCCGTAGATCGTCGAGTACCCGACGGACAGCTCCGATTTGTTGCCACAGGCAAGCACCAGGTGGCCGTCGGCGTTCGACAGGCCCATCCAGATCACCGCGCGGACCCGGGCCTGCAGGTTCTCCTCGGCCAGCCCGGTCAGGCCGAGGGTGTCCAGGAACGGCTGCACCATCGGCTGGATCGGGACGACGCGGTAGTTCAGCCCGGTCCGCGCGGCGAGCTCGGCGGCGTCGTCCTTGGAGTGGTCGCTGGAGTACACGCTCGGGTTCGAGATGCCGAACACGTTCTCGGCGCCGATCGCGTCACAGGCGATCGCCGCGACCAGCGAGGAGTCGATGCCGCCGGACAGGCCGAGCAGCACGGACTTGAAGCCGTTCTTCTGCACGTAGTCGCGCAGGCCGGTGACGATCGCGCCGTACATCTCGGCCTCGTCGGACAGCCGCGGCGCGATGTTCGCGGGGATCGCCTCGTACGGCGCGAGCGCGTCGGCCTGGAGGACGCTGTGGACGATCTCGATGCCCTCGTGGGTGCCGTGCGGAGTGCCCGACGCGGCGGGCAGGTCGAGGTCGACGACCATGCTGCCCTGCTCGAACTGCGGCGCCCGCGCGAAGATCGTGCCCTCGGCGTCGGCGATCAGCGAGTCGCCGTCGAAGACCAGCTCGTCCTGTCCGCCGACGAGGTTGACGTAGGCGAGGGCGCAGCCGGCCTCGCGGGCGCGGCGCCGGACGAGATCACCGCGGACGTCGTCCTTGTTGGCCTCGTACGGCGAACTGTTCACGACGAGCAGCAGGCCGGCGCCGGCCGCACGGGTGACCGCGACCGGTCCGCCGTCCTGCCAGAGGTCCTCGCAGATCACCAGTGCGACGTCGATGCCGTGGATGCGCACGACCTGCAGCGTGCTGCCGGGAACGAAGTGCCGGAACTCGTCGAAGACGCCGTAGTTCGGCAGGTGGTGCTTGACGGCGCTCGTCACCACGCGGCCCTGGTGGATCACCGCGGCGGCGTTGGTCGGCGAGCCTTTCGGGCGGCCGAGCCGGTCGATGCCCATCGCCGTACCGCTCGCCCGGTCGAGGTAGCCGCAGATCACCACGATGTCGCCGAGACCTTCGTCGGCGAGCCGCTGCGCGAGCTTCGTGATCCCTGCCTGGGAAGCGTCCACGAACGACGCGCGCAACGCCAGGTCCTCCACCGGGTAACCGGTCAGCCCGAGCTCCGGGAACGCCACCACGTGCGCGCCACGCTCGACCGCGTTCCGGGTCCACGCGACGATCCTGTCCGCGTTCCCGTCGATGTCACCCACGGTCACATTGAGTTGAGCGAGCGCTACCCGAAGCTGAGGCACGAGAGCACAGTACTGGTTCCCCCGGCCCGACCCCACGCCCGTCACCAACCTCTTACGAATGCCTCAGGTACCTCCGCACCTGATCGAGGTTCGCGTCCACCGGATCCATCGCGTCCAGGACGAGGTGCTCACTCTGCAACCGGGGGTACTCACTCCGCATCCGCAGCACGTGATCCCACCCGACTTCGTGCCATCCGGGGATCCCACGCCGCCGCCCGTCGAGCCGCCGGCGGTGCTCGGCTTCGTCGCTGCAGACACACTCGACGACCCGGAGCCGCCCGTCGTACCCAGTGGCCAGTTTCTTCCATCGGTCCGCGATCTCCGCGTTCACCAGGCAGTCGACGATCGCCGATTGCCCGAGCATCAACTGGCGTTTGATCAATGTCCCGAGCAGGTCGTAGTACATCGCCAGGAAGGCGGGGCGATCGAGGCCGCCGAGGACGCCGTGCGGTCTGAGGGCTCCGAGCAACCAGTCGCCGGCGAAAGCCGGCACTCCGGTTTCGGTCGCGAGCGCCTCCGCCAACGTCGACTTGCCGGTGCCTGGCAGCCCGGTGAACGCGATGATCTGCTTCACCTGGTCGACGTTATCGAGGTCGGAGGCTTCGGCACGGCGCAGCATGAGATGGGTCGACGTCCGAGGGGCGCGGTTGACCACCCGCTCCTCGGACGCCAACCCGACATCTCGGACGCATACCCACCAGATGCCGCTCTTCTCGTGAATGCGTGGCTTGCGTTGCGGGGGCTGGTTGCGCAGCTCGTGACGGTCCTGATGATGTGCAAGCTCGACAGGTAGTGCACCGGCGAGACACCGTACGCACGGACCTGATCACGCTCAAGTGCACCACCCGGCCCTCGACACATCCTGTCGACCTGGCTGGCGAGCGTCCTGCTCGCCGACCGGATGCGCCGGACCGGCTACCGCGGCCCGTTCGAACTCCTGATCAGGCGGGTCACCTATCAGCCGAGGACAACCGCGGCCACGCGGTCCCGCAACTCCGGGAGCCTCGCGTAGAACACATCACCCGGGCACTGCGTCGAGTTGTAGTCGCGGTGGCCGACGATCGCGACATGCGGGTCCAGGTTGTACTTCGTGCACAACCACGCGCACGTCAGCACCGACATGTCGAACAGCGCGACCGGCACGTTCTCGCTCACGTAGATGCCTTCGTGCTCGATGCCGATCGTGTGGCTGTTGTTGTTCGCGGTCTGCGCGCCGAGCACGTTCTGCCCGTTGTTGATCGACGACAGCGACTTGCTGCGGCCCTCCATCAGGTAGCCGCCGCGGCTGATCGTGAGCTGGTTGCCGATGTCGATCCAGCCGTTGGTGTCCATGTGCAGGTCCTGGATCCAGTGCTGGACCTTGTACGCCGCCGCGAGCGAGTAGTCGGTGACGTTCGGGCTCGCGGTGTGGTGGATGACGATGTGGTCGGGCTTGCCGATCACCTGGGTCGGGGACTTGGGCGGGCGCGCCGACCACTCGGTGCGCGTGTAGCAGCGCGGCGCCGGGGCGGCGTGCGCTGCTGTGGGCATGGTCGCGCCGGCCAGCAGCACTCCGCCGGCGGTGGCGCCGAGCAGGGCGCGCCGGGACACCCGGGCACGTTGGATATTTTCTGGGGCGGTCATGATATAGAAAATTCCCTACGAATCGGGCCGCCAAACCGGAATGGTCTAATGACGTGGTGACACAGGGTCAGGAGGCACCGGACGTGGTGCGGGTGGGGCGGCTCGGCAAGACGGTGCGGGTGCTGGTCGCCGTCGCCGGCATCGGTCTGCTGATCAACGGATCGGTGCGGGCCACCGACGACGCCTGGCCGTTCGGGCCGATGTCGCAGTACGCGATGTCGGTGCCCGACGACGCCAAGATCGACTACACCCGGATCAGCGCGCAGACGGACGCCGGCACGACGGTCGACGTACCGCTGAACATCGAGGGCGCCGGCGTCGCGCGGGCCGAGATCGAGGCGCGGTCCGGCGAGATCGTCGAGGACCCGTCGCTGCTGCAGCAGGTCGCGGACGGCTGGGCGCGCAAGCATCCCGACCAGCCGAAGTACGTGAAGCTCGAGCTGATCCGGGACACCACCCAGCTGGTGAAGGGCCGGGTCGAAGGACCCCCGGCCTCCCAGGTGCTCGCGACCTGGACGGTGACCCGATGAGCTGGTTCACGCCGGCGATCGCGATGGCGCGGATCGCGTGGCTGCGAACGATCCTGTACCTGTTCGTCATCCTCGACATGCACGCCTTCGTCCGCGACACCCGCGACAAGGGCGAGCACCCCGGGCTGTACGAACCGCTGCTGCTGGCCCGCCTCCTCGACCTGCCCCGGCCGTCGGTGGCGAACACGACGGTGCTGTACGTCGTGCTGATCGTCGCGTGCCTGATCGGCGCGACGAACCACTTCCCGCGGATCGCCGGCTGGGTCGTCGCCGCGGCGTTCACGTGGTGGGTGCTGATCGGGATGAGCGATGGCAAGGTCGACCACGACCATCTCGCGCTCGTGATCGCGCTGTGGGTGCTGCCGACCGTCGGCCGGGCGAGGTACGGCGACCAGACCCGGTCCGAGGCGGCCGGCTGGGCGATCCGGTGCATCCAGATCTGCGTGATCGCGACGTACTTCCTGTCCGCCGTCGCGAAACTGCGCAGTGCCGGATGGGCGCTGACGTGGCCCGGCAGCGCCGTCCTGACCTGGGCGATCGTGCGACGGCCGCACCCGGTCGGGGAGTGGTTGCTGCACTACCCGTGGATCCTGCACGTGATGCAGTGGGTCGGCATCATCGGCGAGTTCCTGTCGCCGGTCGTCCTCTGGCTGCGCGGCCGCTGGCAGCTGTTCGGGGCGCTGTTCTTCATCGGCTTCCACGCGGCGAACACTGCGATCCTGCTGATCCACTTCCTGCCGACGGTCGTCTGCTGGCTGGCGTTCGCGCCGCTCGAACGGATCGTGCCGTGGTTGCGGTCGAGGCGCTCAGACCGCGATGCCCGAGAGGCCGAAGACCAGGCCGAACACGGCCGGCAGGCCGAGCAGCAGGCCGGCGCGTAGCTTGAACCGGCGGCCGCCCGGCCCCGGCGTCCGGACGACCCGGGACAGCACCGCCCCGGCGTACCCGAAGACGAGAGCGGCGAGCAGGATCTGCCGAGTCGGCAGGTTGTCGGCGTCGTGATGCGTCAGCCCGAGCGTGACCAGGCCGGTCAGGCAGAACGCGCACATGCCGAACCCGAGCTCCGGCACCGGCAACCAGCGGCGGCCGAGGACGTCCCGCTCCGCGGGTCGTTTCCGCCGCAGCGACTGCACGAACCGGGCGGTGCTGACGATCAGGTCGCTGACGCACAGCACCGCTGCCACGATGAGCGCCGCGTGGAAGATCGTCTGCACAAGGGGACACGCTAGGCCCTGATCGTGGCACTGTCCGCCCCGCCACGTAACGTCTGCTTAACAAGCGCGGGGCACACTGTGAGAGACCCCGCTAAGCCGGTGAGAGGTGGACTGATGGACAAGCAGCAGGAGTTCGTGCTGCGCGCGCTGGAGGAGCGCGACGTACGTTTCGTGCGGCTCTGGTTCACCGACGTGCTCGGGTTCCTCAAGTCGGTCGCGGTGGCGCCGGCCGAGCTGGAGAGCGCGTTCGCCGAGGGCCTCGGGTTCGACGGGTCGGCGATCGAGGGATTCGCCCGGGTGACCGAGGCCGACATGCTCGCCAAGCCGGACCCGTCGACGTTCCAGATCCTGCCCTGGCGGGGCGAGACCATGGGCACCGCGCGGATGTTCTGCGACATCAACATGCCCGACGGGTCCTCGTCGTTCGCCGACCCGCGGCACGTGCTGAAGCGGACGCTGTCGAAGGCCGCCGACCTCGGGTTCACGTTCTACACGCACCCGGAGATCGAGTTCTACCTGTTCAAGTCGCTCGTCGGCGCGCCCGGCACGACACCCGAGCCGGTGGACTCCTCCGGGTACTTCGACCACACCCCGCAGGGCATCGGCAACGACTTCCGCCGCGAGGCGATCACGATGCTCGAGTCGATGGGCATCTCGGTCGAGTTCAGCCACCACGAAGGCGGTCCCGGCCAGCAGGAGATCGACCTGCGGTACGCCGACGCACTGTCGACCGCCGACAACATCATGACGTTCCGCGTCGTGGTGAAGGAGGTGGCGCTGTCGCAGGGCATCTACGCGTCGTTCATGCCGAAACCGCTGTCCGACCAGCCCGGCTCCGGGATGCACACCCACATGTCGCTGTTCGAGGGCGACCGGAACGCGTTCTTCGAGGGCGGCGCGCAGTACCAGCTGTCCAAGACCGGGCGGGCGTTCATCGCCGGCCTGCTGCAGCACGCGGCCGAGATCACCGCGGTCACCAACCAGTGGGTCAACTCGTACAAGCGGCTCGCGGTCGGGGACGAGGCGCCGTCGTTCATCTCGTGGGGTCACAACAACCGGTCCGCGCTGGTGCGGGTGCCGATGTACAAGCCGCACAAGGGGCAGTCGTCGCGCGTCGAGTTCCGGTCGCTGGACTCGGCGGCGAACCCGTACCTCGCTTTCGCCTTGATGCTCGCCGCGGGTCTGAAGGGGATCGAGGAGGGGTACGAACTGCCGGCCGAGGTCGAGGAGGACATCTGGTCCCTCACGCCCCGCGAACGCAAGGCGCTCGGTATCAAGCCGCTGCCCGGCAGCCTCGCCGAAGCCATCAGCGCGATGGAGGACAGCGAACTCGTCGCCGAGACCCTCGGCGAACACGTCTTCGACTTCTTCCTCCGCAACAAGCGCGCCGAATGGCAGGACTACCGCCGCCAGGTGACCCCCTTCGAACTCAACAAGCTCCTGCCGGTTCTGTAGTACGCCGGGGGTCTGCCGGGCGGGTCACGAATCGACTTTGAACGGGTCGTGGTCGGTGAGGAGTTTGTCCAGGCGGGCCTGGTCGACGCGGTTCGTCACCTCGGAGATTTCCTGCCGGTCCCGGACGACCTTGCACAGGACGACCGTCGACGTCACGACGTACAACAGGCCGAGGGCGAGGAACGCTCGTACCCAGGGCTGGGCCGGGAGATACGCCAGGGCAATCACCATCGCCGAAACCGAGACGGCGAAGGAGGCGACCGCCTGGGCGTAGAAGGCTGCGGTCTGCCGGGGCTGGATGCTCTTCGTCATACCAGGATCGTCGGCCATCTGGAGAGGCGCGGCATGAGCAGAAACACTCAGACGCCTTCGGCCTACCCGGCCGGCTAGCGCTGGGAGATGTGGCCTACCCACCAGAAGCGGGTGGCGGTTGCGCAGTCTTTGCCGGTCCAGGTGGGCTGGAAGTGGTCGACGCCACCGCCGCCGATGTCGAGGGGTACGCCGGAGCGAGCGACGACGTTGTTCGCCTGGTCGAGGATCTCGAAGGACTGCGCATTGCCATGGACGGTGTACCCGCGTGGCCACACGAGCGTGACCGCGGTGGGGTCCGAGCCGGCCTGGACGCAGCCGTTCGCGTCGGCGCTCAACGTGGTGCCGAGCAGTGCCTCCATCACTGCGGGAGTGTCCACATCGGACCTCACGATCCGAGGGACCGGCCCGCTCGCGGGCGCCGGGGTTTCGCTGGCCGGCCGGACGAGCCATGTGGTACCGGCGATCGCCGCCGCCGCGACGGCAACACCGCCGACCGCCAAGCGCTTGGTGCGGGTCCGGCGGCGACGGATGCGGTCGGCAACGACGTCCTCGGCGAGGTCGACGGCTTCGGCGCCCTCGGCGGCTGTGGTGCGGAGCAGTTCGCGCAGGTCGGTCATGGGGTGCTCTCCTCGGTGATGGCGAGCTGCGTGGCGAGCTTGGTGCGGGCGTCGGAGAGGTGGCGTTTGACGGTGCCTTCGGCGCAGCCCAGCTCGTCGGCGATCTCAGGCACGGTCAGGTCCTCGTAGTAGCGCAGGACGACGCAGGCGCGCTGCTTCGGCGACAGTGTGCTCAGCGCCCGGCGGACCTCGTCGGCGACCGCGAACCGGTCGTCGTCGTGGTGGGGTGGATCGACCAGCAGGTGGCGGGTGGCGTTCCACCGGGCGAGCCGGCGGCGGCTGTCGACGTACTGGTTCAGCATGGCGCGCCGGACGTACGCCTCGAGTTGGTCGATGTCCCCGCCGACCCGGCGCCGCCCGAAGACACGCGTGAGTGCTTCCTGCACCAGATCGCCGGCACTCGCGGTGTCGCCGGTCAGCAGATAGGCGTAGCTGCGCAGCGCACCCCCGCGCGTCGCCAGCAACGCGCGGAACGCCTGCTCCCAGTCGGCCACCACACCACCGTCCTCTCACCGGTTCAGACGAACAACCGGCTTGCGACGTTGGGGGTCAAACGCCGGCAGTTTCCGAGGCGGGGGCGTCGTCGGAGGCGTGCTTGGAGGTCCAGCGAGCGGCCGCGGTGGAGTGACGGTACGGCGGCTCGGCCGGCGGCGGCTCGTCGAGCGGCGCGAGCAGCGTGATCGGGGTGGCAGGCGTGGCTACGACAACCGGTGTGCCGTCGGGGGCGAGGGCCTCGACCTCTTCGACGGTCAGCAGCCCCACCGGACGGACGCCTTCGGTGATGACGACGATGCAGCCGGGGATCACCTGCTGGGCCCGATTCCCCTTCGCAGGAACGAGAGTCCCCTCGGCGGGCGTCCGCCAGGCGCCGGGCGCGAACCGGCGCAGCGCAAGCCCGGCCTGCCCGTCGTCGGCGGTGCGCGGCGGCAGGTACGCGGTCGCCGTGTAGTCGTAGTCGTAGTCCGGCTCAGGCGGTCCGGAGACGCGTCCGCCCTGCTGGGGTGTCAACCACATCACCGTGCCGCGCACGGCGAGTGACCCCGTCATCATGACCATGGACAGTCATCATGCCCGACTACTGAGCGGGTTCGCTACACGACACCGTGTATTCACCGCAATCCAGCCGCAACTCAGCCGCGACCTTGTGCACCCACCAACCGTTTCGAGCCGCCGGAAACGGGGCGGATTCAGCCGGTGGTTGCAACACCGGTGGTTGGGTAGGGGGTTGAGAGTAGCTGGTTGAGGGTTTCGGCGGGGGTTTGGTAGTTGAG
>NZ_JBSGFZ010000030.1:0-135287 GCF_053603655.1 Kribbella sp. NPDC004138 | reverse complement strand
CTGACACCACAACTGACACCACACCGCACCGCGGTCCGCGACGACTCGTCGCGGACCGCGGTGCGTTGCGGGCACTCAGCGCACGACGGCGATCGGGCAGTGGGCGTGGTGCAGCACGGTCTGGCCAACGGACCCGAGCAGCAGGCCGGTGAATCCGCCCCGGCCGCGCGAGCCGACGACGACCAGGTCCGCGGATTCGGCGCGCCGGACCAGGGCCTGGGCGGCGGCGCCCATCGTCAGTTCGGTCGTCCAGTGCACGTCCGGATGGTCGGCCGCCGCGCCCGCCACGGACTCCGCGACGAGCAACCGGGCCTCCTCGCGGACCTTCGCCTCGTCGAACTGCAGCATCGACGCGCCGTCATCGTAGGTCAGGAACGGGCTCGTCCACGCGTGCACCGCGACGACCTCGCCGTGCATGGCCTCGGCCTGGTCGAAGGCGAAGTCGATCGCCTTCGCCGAGGCCTTCGAGCCGTCGACGCCGACGACCACGGTGGCTGCCCGGGGCGCGCGCTGCTGTTGCTCGTGCGGGATCACGACGACCGGGCACAGCGCGTGCGTGGTCACCTGAACGGCGACCGAGCCGACCAGGAGACCGCTCCAGCCGCCCAGTCCGCGCGAGCCGAGGACGACCGTGCGGGCCTCCTCGGCGGCGTCGATCAGGGCCCGCGCCGCGGGTCCCCCCTCGAGCCGTGTCTCCACGGTGAGACCGGGATGGTGCAGACGAACGTTCTCGGCGACGGCGTCGAGGCCCGTCTGGCGGGCCGTCCGGACCGCCTCGAGCGGTACGACGTGACCGGGTGAGGGCCGGGTGATGATGACGAGTTCGAACGCTTCGACGAGCCGGAGCGGTGCCATCGTCCGGACGGCCTCCGCGGTGGCCCAGCGAAGGGCGCTCTGACTGCCGGTCGAGCCGTCGTACCCGACGACGATCGGGGCGGGCTGCGTGGTCATGGGATCTCCTTGTCTAGAACCACCGGTCGATGGACTCGTGCCAGTCCCGGCGGCCGGCGTGGCCGTCGGTCTGTGCGGGATAACCGATCCGCAGCACCATCTGCGGCCACCGGCCGCCGATGAGCTCGCGGATCTGAGCGCGCGGTGCCGGACGCTCGAGGAGCTGGTCGAGGAACGACGCCCTGAGGTTGTACGACGTGGCCACGAGCAGCACCCGCTGCAGGGCCAGACCGGCTCGTGTCCAGGCATCGGCGTCCTCGTCGTGAGTGCTGAGTACGACGATGGCTGGAGCCGTCTCGTAGACAGCCTGGCTGCGATGCGTGCTGTCGAAGCCGGCGGACAGGTCGCGGACGAAGGACTGCCGGACCGGCTGCGGGCCCAGCGCGCGCTCGGGGACTCCGTCGCCCGACCGGTCGCCGCCGATCCAGGTCTCCCGCTCCTGGCGGCGGTCCTCGTCGTAGCCGTCCTCGGCGTCGGCCTGATGGAGCAGAACCCGCAGACCGGAGATGTCCGGCGGCTCGAGCCAGTGCAGCTCGGCTCCTTCGCTGCGGGCCGCCTCGTCGAGTTCGCGCCGTACGGTCGGGTGGACGGGGTGATCGAGCAACGGCCCGCGGTACGTGTGCCGCTGCGCCACCTCGCCGTACAGGCAGCTGAGATCGGGGACCGGTGTCCCGCGGCCCTCCAGGTAGACCCGGGCCTTGATCTCAGGCCGCGCCGGATCGGGACACGTCGCGAAGCGGGTCTGGTGGCCGAGCATGGCGGCCGCTACCCGGAGGTTGAACACCGCGGCGCCGATGCCGAGATGGGCGGCGCGACCGGAGACGTCCTCGAAGGGCAGGCCGCGTTCCTCGTCGAGCAGTACGTCGACGACCGGGCCGTGGACCTCGAAACGCCAGGGCTGGGTGTTGTGCATGGAGGGGGCGTGGACGGCGGCGGTCAGCAGGATGCCGACCTCGTCCTCGGTCAGTTCGGCGATCATCTCCGGTCCGTTCCGGTCCGCTCCCCGAAGCGGATCAGGCTGTGGTTCAGGCAGTCGGCCCGCACGTCGTGTGCGGTGGCGGTGAGCAGGACGCGCTCCAGGGCGATCCCGGCCCGGATCTGGTCGGCGGGTTCGGCGCCGTTCGTGACGACGACCGCCAGGGAGTCGACCGGAAGCCAGGTCAGCTGCGCGTCCTCGATCGCGGCGGCGCGGGCGAGCATCCGGCGGAGATGCTCGTCCGGTGGCGTCGCCGGGCGGGCGACGTCCCGGGACAGGATCGCGGTGTAGAGCTGCTGCAGCTCGCGGTCCGGCAGGCCGGTGGGCTCGACCAGGATGCGGGCGGCGAGGCCGGGATCGTGCGGGTACGGATACAGGCTGACCCAGCTGTCGAAGCTCAGCGACGCGGCAGCGCAGCGCAGGTTGAAGACCGCCGCGCCGGTCGCGATCCGGCGCACCCGGGCGACCGCGTCGGGGGTCGCCGGCTCGTCGTCGAGGTAGAGGTCGACGAGGTGGCCGTCGACCTCGGCGCGCCACGGGCTCGGTACGTGCAGACCCGGCGCCGTCCCGGCCGCGTGCAGCAGTACGCCCAGTGCGGCGGACGTCAGTTGGTCGGTCAGCATCGCTACCTCCGTGCCTGCGGTTCTGGAATTCCAGCGTCTGCCCGCGGGCCTCCCGCGGGGCAGCGGCATACGTCCCGGGACGCACGGGCCGTTCGGCACCGGCGGCTGGGGTGTCACGACTCTGAACGTCGAGCCGGCGATCGCCCACGATCGAGATGAAGGATCGATGGAAAGGACGAGACCATGAGCACCACGACGCAACGGCGTCACATCCCCGCTCCGCGCATGGAGCCCGACGGTGATCGGTACCCGATCATCACCACGGCGGCCGGCCGGACCTTCGCGGTCCTGCGGATCGCGTTCGGCCTGACCTTCCTGTGGGCGTTCTTCGACAAGCTGTTCGGCTTCGGCTACGCGACCCCGTCCGGCAAGGGCTGGATCGACGGCGGCGACCCGACCGCGGGCTTCTTGGGCAAGGGCACCTCCGGGCCGCTGGCCGACTTCTACCAGTCGCTGGTCGGTGACTGGTGGGTCACCCCGCTGTTCATGGTCGGCCTGGCCGGTATCGGCTTCGCACTGACCCTCGGCATCGGCATGCGGATCGCCGCCGTCAGCGGCGCGCTGCTGTACCTGCTGATGTGGTCGGCCAACCTGCCGCCGGAGAACAACCCGGCCCTGGACGAGCACATCCTCGGCGCGATCACCCTGGTCGCCCTCGCACTGGTCGCCGCCGGCAGCTGGTGGGGTCTGGGCAGGTGGTGGAGCAGCCTGAACTTCGTTCGCAAGTACCCGTGGCTGCAGTGAGCACGATGACCGCGCGGCCGGTCGTCCACGTCGGGGTCGACGGCTCCTGGCGTGACACCGGTGCACTGGAGTGGGCCCTGCAGGAGTCGTTGCTCCGGCAGGAGCCCCTCCAGGCCGTGCACGTGATCGACGACCGGCTGCGGCACGCCCGTGGCTGGGAGCCGGACGCGGTGGACGACGCATCGACGGAACTCGTCGGCCAGGTCCAGACCTACCTGGACGACACCCCGGGGGCGCTCGACCACGAGGCCGGCCTGCTGGTCGGCCCGCCGGCCCGCACACTGGTCGACGCGGCCGCCGGAAGCCGGATGCTGGTCGTCGGCCGGCGCGGACTGGGGACGTTCAAGCGGTTGCTGATCGGCTCCACCTCGGAGGCGGTCGTGACCCACGCGGCCCACCTGATGACGCCGGTCGTGATCGTGCCGCCGGGCTGGAAGCCCACCGACCACGCCGGACCGGTGGTCGTCGCCGTCGACGACGCGGACGACAACACCCCGGTGATCGAGTTCGCGATCGAGGCCGCCGCCGAACGGAACCTGCCGGTTCGTCTGCTGCATGCGTGGGACCTGCCGGCTGTCTACAGCTGGGACGCGATGAATTCCTCCGGAGCTGGTGCCGAATGGGCGGAGAACGCGCAGCGGCACCTCGAGAACCTTGCCGCGGAGTGGCAGAACAAGTACCCGGACACGCCCGTCCAGATCGAGGCCCGGCGCGGCCATGCGGTCGACGGCGTCGTCACCGGCGCCGAGGAGGCCGACGCCCAGTTGCTCGTCGTCGGCAGCCGGCACCGCACGCGGCTGATGTCCGTCCTGCTCGGTTCGGTGACCCGCGGCGCCCTGCATCACGCGACGTGCCCCCTGGCCGTCGTACCCGTTCAAGTATGAGGTGAGACAGATGAATGCCTGGAACCGGACCGGGCCCGTTGTGGTCGAGGTCGACGGGACCGCCGAGAACCTCCGGGTGGTGGACTACGCCACGGCGGAGGCGTTGCGGTTCGGCGCCGAACTGGTGCTCGTGGCGCCGTACTCCGCGCACGGCTCGGCCACGCCGATGACGGCGTACGCGCCGAAGCCGCCGGCCGAGATGGCCGACGCGGCGTTGCGTACGGCGGTCGCCCACCTGCGGCACCGCAACGGGTACGGGCTGGAGTTGGCCGCCGTCGCCGGTGAGGGCTCGCGCTCGCGGGTGCTCGCCCATGCGGCGCGGAACGCGCGGATGCTGGTGGTCGGACGATCCCGTAGCCGCGGTCCGCAGCGACTGGTGCACACCCAGGCGAACCTCACGCTGACGGCGCGGGCCGGTTGCCCGGTGGTCGTCGTACCGCTGTCCTGGAAGCCGTCGCTGCTCGACCGGAAGGTTGCCGTCGGCATCGACGGTACGGCGCTGTCCGCGGAGGCGCTGGAGTTCGCGTTCGGCGAGGCGGCGGCCCGGGAGGGCGACCTGATCGTGGTGCACGCCGGGCTGCCGGCCGAGCGCCCGTTCGTCGACGAGGATCCGGAATGCTCGTGGATCAGCCGGGCCGAGTACGTGTTGTCGGAGCGGCTCGCGCCGTGGACCAGCCGGTTCCCGACCGTGAAGGTGACCCGGTTCCTGAGCAGCCGGCCGCCGGCCGCCGCGCTGGTGCACGAGAGCAGCGAGGTCGGCCTGGTGGTCGTCGGCGCGCACAGCGGCCCGTTGCCGATCGACCCCGTCGCGCGCCGGTCGACGGCCGCGATGACCTGCCCGGTCGCGATCGTCCCGCATCACCTGACCGAGGCGGAGCTGGAACAACCGGTCGTCGTGGCCCGGCGGGTCGGCTCCGTCGTTCCGGCGACCTGACAGGAGGAGGAGTCATGCCCGAGCGTGGTCGTGCGCTGATCGTGTACGAGACGATGTTCGGCAACACCGAGCGGATCGCGCGGGCGATCCGCGACGGGCTGCGGCGCTACGTCGCGGCCGACACCGTGCCGGTGAACCGGGCGCCCGACGTCGTCCCCGGCGACGTCCGGCTGCTGGTCGTCGGCGGACCGACGCATGCGTTCTCGATGAGCCGGCTGTCGACGCGCCAGGGCGCGGTGCAGCAGGCGGATGTGGTGATGCCGATCGAGGTCGGCATCCGCGAATGGCTCGGCGCGCTCGAACGCGCGGACGGGAGCCGCCCGGACAGCCTCCGGGTGACGACCTTCGACACCCGGATCGCCAAGGTGCGGCACCTGCCGGGCTCGGCGGCGCGGTCGGCGGCGAAGCTGCTGCGCCGGATGGGCTACCGGATGCTCGGCACGTCCGAGAGCTTCTTCGTGAGCGACACCACCGGGCCGATCCGCGACGTCGAGCTCGAGCGCGCCCGGCGCTGGGGCGAGGAACTCGGCCGGCTGCTGACCGGTTCGGCGCGGGCCGCGGGATAGGAGGGACCGACGATGATGCACTCGACTGCGGACGCGGCCTTCTGGTCGGTCCTGGTGCTCGTCCTGTGGATCCTCGTGGTGGGTGTCGCGGCCGTGGCGGCGGTCCGGATGATCCGGCAACCGCCGCGCCGGCCACCGGCCCTCCCGTCGCCGCTGGACATCCTCGAACGCCGGTACGCCGCCGGCGAGATCACCCGCGAGGACTTCGACGAAGCCCGCGCCCGCCTCCGCGAACACGAGATCGACGTCTGACCTCGACCGTCCGGCGGGGCCCGCGACTACCAGGAGCGGACGCGGCGGCCGGTGATCCGGCGCGGGTCGATGGCCATGTAGGTCTCGCGGGCGCCGCCGGCCCAGGGGTCGACGTGGCCGCGGGCGGCGTCGGTCTCGGCGTCGGTGGCCGGGCGGACCATGCCGTTGACCAGGACGCTCCAGCCGTCCCGCATGCCCTCGTCGAACAGGTCGAGCTCGAAGGCGATCGGCTCCAGGTCGAACTGTGCGACGGCGCTGTCGGCCGCGGTGCGGAAGATGATCAGCTCGTTGCGGTAGCAATAGTTCACCGGGATCACGACGACCTCGTCGATGCCGGTGTACGCGATCCGCCCGACCGAGCCGGACCGGATCAGGACGATGCACTCCTCCTGCCGCATCGGCTCGAGGACGGGGGCGATCGGCCGCTGGTGCGAGGTCGCCGGGTGCCGTGGTCCGGTCAGCTCCTCGACCGTGCAGTCGAGGGCGTGGGCCAGCCGGAGCAGCTCGGCTCCGGTGAGCGCGAACGGCCGGGTCTCGATCTGGTCGATGCGGTCGGTGGTGAGGGCGGCGCGTTCGGCGACCTCCGCGGTGCTCAGACCGAGAGCCTGCCGGCGGTGCCGGATCCGGGTGCCGAGGCTGCTCGGCCCGCCTGCGGTCTGTGTGTCCATCGGGATCTGCCTTTCCGGTCGAACTGTCGGTTCCACCCAACAGGTCCAGCCAATCAGCCGGACGTCCGCGCGGGCAGGGTCCGAGGTCACTCCCCGACAGGCCGGACGGCACGCGCCGAAGGTCCCGGGACGGTCGGGACCGAGGTCCCTGGCAGTACGGTGGAGCCAGCGGCATGCTGAAGCGAGCGCCCGGCTGGGGCGGGATACGGCGTGAAGCCAAGGAGAGACGACGATGACCATCAAGGTGTTCCTTCTCGACGACCACGAGGTGGTGCGGCTGGGGCTGCACCAGCTGCTCGACGCGGAGCCGGATATCGAGGTCGTCGGCGACGCGGCCACGGCGGCGGAGGCGGTCGCCCGCATCCCCGCTGTGCGGCCCGATGTCGCGGTGCTGGACGTGCGGCTGCCCGACGGCGACGGCATCAGCGTGTGCCGCGAGGTGCGTTCGCAGATGGACGATCCGCCCGCCTGCCTGATGCTGACCTCGTTCTCCGACGACGAGGCGCTGTTCACCGCGATCATGGCCGGCGCGGCCGGGTACCTGCTCAAGCAGATCAACGGCCAGGCGCTCATCGACGCCGTCCGCCGGCTGGCGGCCGGTGAGTCGCTGCTCGACCCGTCGATGACGGTGAAGGTGCTCGAGCGGCTGCGGCACCCGGCCGAGGCCGAGGACCCGCGGTACGCGTCGCTGACCGAGCAGGAGCGCCGCATCCTCGCCGAGATCGCCGAGGGCAAGACCAATCGCCAGATCGCCCAGTCGCTGTACCTGGCCGAGAAGACCGTGAAGAACTACGTGTCCTCACTGCTGCGCAAACTCGACCTGGAACGCCGCACCGAGGCCGCCGTCTTCGCCGTCGAGCACGCAAAGCGGCAGAACCGCGGCTAGGGCACGACTCAACCGGGACCTTCCGGGGTGAAGGTGGCGAGTTCCACCTGGTAGCCGTCAGGGTCCTCCAGGGTGAGCGCCTGCGCGGGCGCGGTGGCGGTCGTGCGTGGATGGACCGAGCCGTGGGCGGCGTGCAACTGCTCGGCGCGCTCGTACAGGGCGTCGATCGAGGCGTCCGCGATCAGGCAGACGCCGATCGATCCCCGCGGTGCCGGCGTACCCGCGCGAAGCCGGATCGCCTGCCCGCCGACGACGAACGACACCTCGCCCTCATGGTCCAGCGTCGCGTGTACGCCGGTCAGCGCCGACCACCACCGCCGGCTCGCATCGACGTCGGACACGTTCAGCACAACATGGTCGAGACACGTGGCGTGAAGCTTCATGACCTGACTCCTTCCCCCACTGCTGACTCTCCTCCGCCGCACCCTCACACGTCCAGCGCCGGCCCCGCCCCGCGCAGAGCCGCACGGCTGCGGCTTCGAATGGTCCGACCGCTTCGGCTCCGGTCAGTCGAGGAGGTGCCCGGCCGGGGGACCGGCGGCGTGATTCGGGGAATGACTGGTTGCGGGGCGGTGCCAGGTGCTGCGTTCGGTGGCTTCGATAGAGGCGCTGATGTCGCTCGCCCAGGCACGGATCTTGACCCAGTCGCGGGAGTCGCCGGCGAGGTTGCCGGTGGCGAGGCGGCGGGCCAGGAATCCCTTGGCGGTGTCCGGTTCGAGACGGCCGGCGAACGTCATGGCGGGCGTCGCGCCGATCTCGTGCGCGAGGCGGCGGACGGCCGGCGGCATGTCCTGCTCCTGATCCTTGTCGGGTCCGACCGGGCCGCTGTGGAACAGCCACACCTGACGCTCGCGGAGCGCGTCGACGTTGTGGCGCAGGAACCGTACTGCCTCCTTGCGCCACCGGCGGATGTAGATGGCGCTGCCCAGCACCACTACGTCGTACCGGGCGAGGTCCTGCACGCGGTTGACGTCGAGCACGTCGACGTCGTGTCCGTGCGCCCGCAGTTCGGCCCCGATCGCCTCGGCGATGCCGGCGGTCGCGCCTGACTTGCTGGCGTACGCGACGAGTACGTTCTTGGACATCAGGACCTCCTTCGGTCACTCCAAGGACACCAGCCGACGCCGGCTGCGTGGGAGTGCCGAACGACCCGGCTACGCGGGACCTTCGATCGCCGCGTGCGGAATGACCGCGACCGGGCAGGGCGCCTGGTGCAGCATGGTCTGGCTCACCGAGCCGAGCACGAGGCCGCGGAAGCCGCCGCGACCGCGGGATCCGACCACCAGCAGCTCGGCGTCGGCGGACCACTCGAGCAGCAGTTCCGACGGATGGCCGGTCACCTCGACGAGTTCGGTGTCGGCGGCGAGCGCGTGCTGCCGGACCCCGGCGAGCAGCTCGTGGTCGTCGTCCTCGTCCGCTTCGAGGACCGCGACGATGCGGGCGGGCAGCCCGCGCCGCCGCGCGTAGTCGAGCCCGAAGTCGACCGCGACGTCGGCGGCCCGCGAGCCGTCGTACGCGATGACGACGCGGCTACCGGCGAGCGCGTCGTCGGTGGGCCGGACGACGACCACCGGGCAGTGTGCGCGCGCCGCCAGCTCGGTACCGGCCGAGCTGACGATCAGCCTGAGCAGCCGTCCGGTGACCCGGCTGCCGATCACGATGAGATCGGCGTGCCGTGACTCCGCCAGCAGTACGGCGGCCGGGAAGCCGTCGACGCGCTCTCCGACGACCTCCAGGCCGGGCTCGAACTTCCGCGCCAGCTCGACCGCGCCCGCGACGATCAGGTCGGCCTGCGCCCGCAGTCCCGGCGCCATGTCGCTCGCGCCGAGCGGGACGCCCCGGAACTCCGCCCAGACGAACGCGTGCACCAGGTGCAGGGCCGCTCCGCGGGCGGCGGCTTCGGCGGCCGCCCAGCGGATCGCGTTGTCGGAGTCGGGCCGGCCGTCGATGCCGGCGACAACCTTCTTGGTGCTCATGGCGTCCTCCAGTGCCAGTTACGGATCTCGGGCAGGTCCTCGCCGTGCTCGAGGATGTAGGCGTGGTGCCGGGCCCGCTGGTCGATCAGCCACTGGCGGACGTCGGCGGCGCGCTGCCCGAGACCGGGTACCCGGTCGATCACGTCGAGCGCCAGGTGGAACCGGTCGAGGTCGTTGCGCACCACCATGTCGAAGGGCGTCGTCGTGGTGCCCTCCTCCTTGTAGCCGCGCACATGCAGGTTCTCGTGGTTCGACCGCCGGTAGGTGAGCCGATGGATCAGCCAGGGGTAGCCGTGGTAGGCGAAGATGATTGGCTTGTCCGTGGTGAACAGCGCGTCGAAGTCGGCGTCGGCCAGGCCGTGCGGGTGTTCGCTCGCGGGCTGCAGCCGCATCAGGTCGACCACGTTGACGACGCGGATCTTCAGCGTCGGCAGGTGTTCGCGCAGCAGGCCGACGGCGGCGAGCGTCTCCATCGTCGGCACGTCGCCGGCGCAGGCCATCACCACGTCGGGGGTGCCGTCGTCGTTGCTTGCGAACTCCCAGACTCCGAGACCACGGGCGCAGTGCAGCGCGGCGGCTTCGGGCCCGAGCCAGTCGGCCTGCGGCTGCTTCCCGGCGACGATGACGTTGATGTAGTCCTTGCTGCGCAGGCAGTGGTCGGCCGTCGCGAGCAGGGTGTTGGTGTCCGGCGGCAGGTAGACCCGGATGACTTCAGCCTTCTTGTTGACGACGTGGTCGATGAAGCCGGGGTCCTGGTGCGAGAAGCCGTTGTGGTCCTGCCGCCACACGTGTGAGGTCAGCAGGTAGTTGAGTGAGGCAAGCGGCCGTCGCCAGGGGAGTGCACGGGTGACCTTGAGCCACTTCGCGTGCTGGTTGGCCATCGAGTCGACGAGATGCACGAACGCCTCGTAGCAGGAGAACCAGCCGTGCCGTCCGGTCAGCAGGTACCCCTCGAGCCAGCCTTGGCAGGTGTGCTCGCTCAGGATCTCCATCACGCGGCCGTCGACGGCGAGATGCTCGTCGGTCGGCAGCACCTCGGCGTTCCAGGCCTTGCCGGTGACGTCGTAGAGCGCGTCCAGCCGGTTCGATGCGGTCTCATCGGGCCCGAAGACCCGGAAATTGCGGTGCGGCAGGTTGGCGCGCATCACGTCCCGCAGGTAGTCCCCGAGCACCCGGGTCGGCTCGTGGTCGGTCTGACCAGGCGTCTCGACCGGTACGGCGTACCGCGCGACGTCGGGCAGATCGAGGTCGCGCCGGAGCAGGCCGCCGTTGCTGTGCGGGCTCGACCCCATCCGCCGCGCGGGCTGCGGTACCTGCCGGCGCAGCCGCTCCACCGGCCTGCCGTCCGCGTCGAACAGCTCCTCCGGCCGGTAACTGCGCAGCCAGTCCTCCAGCATCCGCAGGTGCTCCGGCGACGTCCGTACGCCGGACAGCGGCACCTGGTGCGACCGCCACGTCCCTTCCACCGGTACGCCGTCGACCTCGCGCGGACCCGTCCAGCCCTTCGGCGTCCGGAGCACGATCATCGGCCAGGGACGGCGGGCCACCTCGTCGTGCGTCCGCGCCTCGGCCTGGATCGCGGCGATGTCGTCGAGCGCCTGGTCGAGGGTGAGGGCGAGGGACTGGTGGACGTGCTCGGGTTCCGCGCCGTCGACGAGGTACGGCCGGTAGCCGTACCCCTCCAGCAGGCGGGTGAGCTCGTCGTCGCCGATCCGCGCCAGCACCGCCGGGTTGGCGATCTTGTACCCGTTGAGATGCAGGATCGGCAGGACGGCGCCGTCGGTCCGCGGGTCGAGGAACTTGTTCGAGTGCCACGACGCCGCCAGCGGGCCGGTCTCGGCCTCACCGTCGCCGATCACGCACGCGACGACGAGGTCCGGGTTGTCGAGTACGGCGCCGTACGCGTGGCTGAGCGAGTATCCGAGCTCCCCGCCTTCGTGGATCGAGCCGGGCAGCTCCGGCGCCACGTGGCTCGGGATGCCGCCGGGGAACGAGAACTGGCGGAACAGGCGAGCCATGCCGGCCGCGTCGCGGGACACGTCCGGGTAGGTGTCGCTGTAGCTGCCTTCGAGCCAGGTGTTCGCCGCGATCGCCGGGCCGCCGTGGCCGGGTCCGATGACGTACATCATGGTCAGGTCGCGGCGGCGGATTACCCGGTTGAGGTGGGTGTAGAGCATGTTGAGGCCGGGCGTCGTACCCCAGTGGCCGAGCAGCCGCGGCTTGATGTGTCCCGCCTGGAGCGGCTCGGTCAGGAGCGGGTTGCCGAGTAGGTAGATCTGGCCGGCGGCGAGGTAGTTGGCCGCGCGCCAGTAGGCGTCCAGGTCTGCGACTTCCTCGGCGGACAGGGGCTTTCCAGTGAGTTCGTGCACGAGTTCTCCTCTGCAAGGTCGACGATCTGGTCGACGGCCTCGAGATCGCGGTACCGGTGGGTGATGAGGAGCGTGGTCCGCCCCTCGGTGGCGTGGGTGATGTCCTGGATCAGGGCGTCGGCGGTCGGGCCGTCGAGGTGGGCGGTGGGTTCGTCGAGGACGAGCACGGCGGGATCGGCGAGCAGCGCGCGGGCGAGCACCAGGCGCTGGCGTTCGCCGCCGGAGATGCGGGTGCCGCGTTCCCCGACGGTGGTGGACAGCCCGTCGGGCCGGCGTCGGATCCAGGGGCCGAGGCGGACCCGGTCGAGCACGTCGAGGAGTTGCTCGTCGGTGGCGCCGGGATCGCCGATCAGCAGGTTCGCGCGGACGGTGGCGTCGAAGACGTGGTCGTCCTGACCGCACAGCACGACCTGCCGGCGGTACGACGCCTCGTCGAGCGCGGCGAGCTCCGTCCCGCCGAAGGTGACCTGGCCGGACTCGGGCGTCAGGAAACCCATCAGCGTCGCAGCGAGCGTGCTCTTACCGGAACCGCTGGGCCCGATCAGCCCGATCCGCCGTCCGGGCCATAGGTCGAGGTCGAACGTGCTGAGCGCGGGAGCGGGGGCACCCGGCCAGCGGACGGTGACCTGCCGGGCCGACAGCGTGCCGGCGGCGTCGGTCGGGGTGTCGGCGTTCTCGGTGCCCCAGGCAACAGATGGGGCCGGGAGATCGCTCAGTGCCCGCAACCGGTCCGCCGCCTGCCGGCCACGCACCAGACAGCGCGCCGCCGCGGGCAGCGGGGTGACGAGCTCGAACGCCGCCAGCGGTGTGAGGACCAGGACGGCGAGCAGGACGCCTGCGAGTCGTCCGTCGCGTACGGCGGGGACGCCGACGAGGATCTCGGCCGTGACGGTGCAGGCGAGTGCCGCGTTGGCGACGGCCGCGCCGGCACCGGCCGACGACGCCGAGCGCCGCAGGATGCCCGTCAGGCGGGCGTCCTGCTGCCGGATCCGCTGCAGTCGTTCGTCGGTCGCGCCGTACGCGGTCAGGTCGGCGAGGCCGGTCAGCAACTCGTGGACGCTGGTGGTGAGTGTGGCCCTGGCCGGCGCGTAACGGCGCTCGGCCCGGGCGGACAGCAGGAGCGAGGCCGCCGGGCCGCCGACTCCGGCCGCGACGAGCCCGAGCAGGAGGACCGCACCCGCTGCCGGGAGGAGCGCGGTGAGCAACGCGACGGTGGCGATACCGGTGAGCAGGCTGATCGCGATCGGGAGCAGTGCCCGGACGAGCAGGTCCTGGATCGCGTCGACGTCCCGCGTCACCCGCGTCAGCAGGTCGCCGGCGCGGGACCCGCCGAGGCCCGCGGGCGCGGCGCGGTCGAGATCGATCCAGGCCTGGACACGGGTCCGGCCGAGGACCCTGAAGGCGGCGTCGTGCCCGACCAGCCGTTCGGCGTACCGCAGCACGCCGCGCCCGATGCCGAAGGCGCGGACGGCGACGATCGCAACGGTCAGGTACAGCACCGGCGGATGCTGGGCGGCGCGCGAGATCAGCCAAGCCGACGTCGCCATCAGCCCGATCGAACAGGCCATCGCGAGCACGCCGAGCAGCGCAGCGACGCTCAGCCGCCGGAGCTCGGGGCGTGCGACGGTCGCCAGCCATCGCAACGTCGTCATGCCGCCACCGCCGTACGGTCGAGCTGGACGACGTGGTCGCACAGCTCCAGCAACGCGGGCCGGTGCGTGACGAGAACGACGGTGCGACCCGCGAACGCCGCCGGGAGCGATTCGAGGAGCGCCTGCTCGGTGGCCGGGTCGACGCTCTCGGTCGGTTCGTCGAGCAGCAGCAGGGGAGCGTCGCGGAGGATCGCCCGGGCGAGCGCGATCCGCCGGCGCTGCCCGGCGGAGACACCGGCGCCCCGCTCGCCGAGCACGAGGTCCAGCGGTACGTCGACCCGCGCCGCGTGCGCCGCCCGTCGTACGGCGGCCTCGTCCGAGGAGGCGCCCAGCTCGATGTTGTCGGCAACCGTTCCGGCGAACAGGGTCGGGTCCTGGCTCAGCCAGGCGACGTTCTGCCGCCAGCGCTCGAGGTCGGCGCCGGCGAGATCGATGCTCCCGGCAAGAACCTGGCCGCGATCCGGCCGGACTGTCCCGAGGAGCAGGCCGAGGAGCGTGGACTTCCCGCCGCCACTGGGCCCGACGATGCCGGTGACCCGGCCGGGCGCGATGACGAGCGACACATCGTCGAGCGCGCCCGGACCAGCAGCTTCCTCGCGACCCTGAACCGTGACACCTCGGAGGGTGATCCCGGCAGTGGGATCGGCCGGCTCGTGGCCGGGCTCCGGGGTCGCCTGCTCGATCACCGTGATCAGCTGGTCGGCTGCGGCGAGTCCTTCGGCGCCGGCGTGGTAGTGCGTGCCGAGCAGCCGCAGCGGCAGGTAGGCCTCCGGCGCGAGGATGAGGACGAGCAGTGCCGTCTCGAGGTCGAGGCGGCCGTCCACGAGCCGGAGCCCGACCGAAACCGCGACCAGCGCGACGGACAGCGTCGCGACCAGTTCGAGCACGAGGGAGGACAGGAACGCGATCCGCAGGGTGGCGAGCGTCGTCCGTCGTTGCCGGTCGGCGAGCCGCCGGATCGTCTCGACCTGGGCGCGGGACCGGCCGAAGACCTTCAACGTGCCGATCCCGGCGAGGACGTCGAGGAAATGATGCGCGAGTGTCTGGATGGTCTCCCATTGCCGAGCGGTCGCGGCCTTGGTGGTGAGACCGACCAGGACCATGAAGACCGGGATCAGCGGCAGCGTCACCACGACGATGACGGCGCTCAGCCAGTCCGCCGCCAGCATGCGGGCCGCGACCACCAGCGGGACGATGCCGACGAGCACGAGCTGCGGCAGGTACCGGGCGAAGTAGTCGTCCAGGGCGTCGATGCCGCGGGTCGCCAGCGTGGTGAGCTCACCGCTGCGCTCGCCGGTGAGCCAGCGCGGGCCCAGGGCAACGATCTTGTCGAGGAACCGCATCCGCAGCTCGGACTTGACCGCGGCGGAGCACCGCTGGGCGACCACCTCCGCGACCCACGCGAGCGCGGCCCGGCCGAGCAAGGTGGCTGCCAGCACCGCCAGCGGACCGCGGAGCCCATCGATGGCGAGCCCGCCGAGGAAGGCGTCGGCGATGATTCCTGCGAGCAGAGAGGCCTGGAGCAGAATGAGTACGGCCTGCGCGGTGCCGATCACGACCGACAGCAGCATCAAGGCCCTGGTGCTGCGGGTGTGCCGGAGCAATCGCCGATCGACGGCCGGCATCAGGCGACCTTCACGCGGGGGATGTCGTCACGGGTCAGCCGCCGCCGGAAGACCCAATACGTGTAGCCCTGGTAGAGCAGCACGATCGGCGTGAACACCACCGCCACCCAGGTCATGATCTTCAGCGTGTACGGCGTGGACGCGGCGTTCGTCGTGGTGAGGCTGTACGCCGCGTTCGTCGTCGAGGGCAGCACGTCCGGATAGAGCGTGACGAACAGTGTCGCCGCGGCGAGGACGATGGTGGCCGCCGTACCGAGGAAGCCGAGACCGTCGCGTCCTGCCCGCGACGCAAGGATGCCGCCGAGCAGACAGACCGCCGCCAGCAGCGCCAGCACCCAGGTGATCCACGAGCCGTCGTACGACTGGGTCCAGATCAGGAAGAGCGCGGCCAGCGGTACGGTCGCGCCGCCCAGCGGCAGCACCAGCGCGCGGGCGCGGTCACGGACCGGACCGTGGGTCTTGAGCGCGAGGAAGATCGCGCCGTGCAGGGCGAACAGGACCAGCGTGGTCAGCCCGCCGAGCAGTGCGTAGGGGGTGAGCAGCGTGAAGAACGTACCGGTGAAGTCGTGGTTCGCGTTCAGCGGTACGCCGCGCACGATGTTGGCCAGTGCCACGCCCCAGAGCAGGGCGGGTACGGCGCTGCCGATCACGATCGCGAGGTCCCAGCGCCGGTGCCAGGCCTCGTCGTGGAGCTTGTTGCGGTACTCCAGGGCGATGCCGCGCACGATGAGCGCGACCAGGATGACCAGCAGGGCGAGGTAGAAGCCGGAGAACAGGCTCGCGTACCAGAACGGGAAGGCCGCGAAGGTGGCGCCGCCGGCGACCAGCAGCCAGACCTCGTTGCCGTCCCAGACCGGGCCGATGGTCCGGAGGGTGACCTGGCGGTCGACGGGGTCCTTGGCGACCGCGGGCAGCAGCATGCCGACGCCGAAGTCGAAGCCCTCGAGCACGAGGTAGCCGGTCCACAGGACCGCGATCAGCAGGAACCAGATGTCGGTGAGTTCCACGGTCGACTCCTCAGTACAGGAAGGCGGTGTCGGGCTCGGGTGCGTCGGCGCGCGGTGTCTGCGGCACGGTCCGGGCGAACCGGAGCAGCAGCAGGACCTCGATCACCGCGAGAACGGCGTACAGCAGCGTGAAGGTGATCATCGAGGTCAGCACCGATCCGGCGCCGACGGTCGGTGAGACGCCGTTGCGGGTCTGCATCAGGCCGAACACGATCCACGGCTGCCGGCCCATCTCGGTGAAGATCCAGCCGAAGCTGTTCGCGACCAGCGGCAGCAGCGGCAGCGCGATCGCGGCCCGGACGAGCCAGCGCGACGGCTTGCGGCCGTCCTTGCGGATGTACCAGAGCGCGATCACCGCGACCAGGGCGGACAGCAGCCCGAACAGGATCATCAACCGGAACGTCCAGTAGGTGACGGGGATGTTGGGCTTGTAGCTGCCGGGGCCGAAGCGTTGCTCGTACGCGGCCTGGAGGTTGTTGATGCCCTCGACCTTGCCGCTCCAGGTGCCGGTCGCGAGGAACGACAGCCCGTGCGGCACGGTCACCGACCACACCTCACGCTGGCCGTCCAGCGATCCGATCGTGAGCAGCGAGAAGCCGGCCGGCTGCGACGTCTCGTACAGCGCCTCGGCGGCGGCCATCTTCATCGGCTGCGTCTCGGTCATGATCTTGCCCTGGATGTCGCCGGTCACGAAGACCGCGGCGGCGGCGACGAGCACTGTGATCGCGCCGAGCTTCACGCACGGGCGGAACAGTTCCCGGCGTTCCTGCCCGCCGTGCTTGTCACTGCGCAGCAGATGCCACAGCGCGATGCCGAGCATGAAGGCGCCGCCGGTCAGGAAGCAGGCGGCGACGGTGTGCGGGAAGGTGACCAGCGCGACCTTGTTGGTCAGCACCGCCCCGAAGTCCTGCAGCTCGGCCCGGCCGCTCGCGCGGTTGTAGGTGTAGCCGACGGGCCACTGCATCCACGAGTTGGCGGCCAGGATGAAGTACGCCGACAGTTGGGTGCCGATGGCAACGAGCCAGATCGACGCCAGGTGCACCTTCTTCGGCAGCCGGTCCCAGCCGAAGATCCAGAGGCCGAGGAACGTCGACTCGAGGAAGAAGGCGAGCAGCCCCTCGATCGCCAGCGGGGCGCCGAAGATGTCGCCGACGAACTTCGAGTAGGCGCTCCAGTTCATGCCGAACTGGAACTCCTGCACGATGCCGGTGACGACGCCCATCGCGAAGTTGACCAGGAACAGCTTGCCCCAGAACTGGGTGAGCTGCCGGTACTTGACCTTCCCGGTCCGGTACCAGGCCGTGTGCAGACCGGCCACGAGCGCCGACAGGCCGATGGTGATCGGCACGAACAGGAAGTGGTAGACGGTGGTGATCCCGAACTGCCATCGGGCGAGGTCGATCGCATCCATGGCCCTCAGCGTCCCGGCAACCGGCGGTGCTGCCCTAGAGGCGAAGGTCCCGGCGGCCCGGGACCCAACGGCACTGGATCCGGTCCTGGGTCCCGCGGTGAGCTGGTGGAGTGTCGAAGGGAGCCGCGATGACGGCGGTGGAGCACCCGGGCGCGGGGTGGGACGTGCTGGCGTCGGACGGGTCGGTGGTGCGGATCCGGCCGGTGCGCGAGGACGACGAGCCGGCGCTGAAGGCGATGAACAGCCGCGTGTCGGACTTGTCGATCTACCTGCGGTTCTTCGGTATCAGCCGGCTGATGGCCGACGAGTACACCCATCACCTCGCCGCCGAGCAGGACGGTCACGTCGCACTGGTCGCGGAGTACGGCCAGGACGTCGTCGGGATCGCGAGCTACGAGATCCTCCGGGCGGGCGAGGCCGAGATGGCCTTCCTGCTGCAGGATTCCGTGCACGGCAAGGGGATCGGGACGCTGTTGCTCGAGCAGCTGGTCGCGACCGCCCGGGAGAACGGCATCCAGCGGCTGCGCGCCGACACGCTGGGGGAGAACGCGAAGATGCTGCGGGTGCTCGCCGACTCGGGGTTCGAGCAGGTCCGCAGGCTCGACAGCGGCGTGGTGGAGCTCGTGCTCGACACGGCGTACCACCCGGCGACCTTGGAGCGGATGGCCGATCGCGAGCGGGCGGCCGAGAACCGCTCGCTGCAGCGCCTGTTCTCGCCCCGGACGGTCGCGGTCATCGGCGCCGGCCGGACGCCTGGCGGTATCGGGCACGAGGTGCTGCGCAACATCGTCA
Organism: Kribbella sp. NPDC004138; assembly: GCF_053603655.1. Lineage (NCBI taxonomy): Bacteria > Bacillati > Actinomycetota > Actinomycetes > Propionibacteriales > Kribbellaceae > Kribbella > Kribbella sp. NPDC004138. The sequence continues at coordinate 116,971 of NZ_JBSGFZ010000030.1, read as the reverse complement.
CCGGCGGCTTCACCGGGACGGCGTACGCCGTGAACCCGCGGGCGACGCGGATCGCCGACGTGGCGGCGTACCCGACGATCGCGGCGGTGCCCCGGACGGTCGATCTCGCGGTGATCGCGGTCCCGGCCGAGCAGGTGACCGATGTACTGGCGCAATGCGGCGCGGCGGGTGTCGGGGGCGCGGTCGTGCTGACCGCCGGATTCTCCGAGCTCGGCGCGGCCGGTCGCGAGCTGCAGCGCGAGATGCTCGCGGTCGCCCGCCGGCACAGCATCCGGCTGATCGGGCCGAACTGCCTGGGCCTGGTCAACACCGCGGCGGAGATCAGGCTGAACGCCACGTTCGCCGAGGTCGCGCCCCGGCCCGGTGCGCTGGCGATCGCGGCGCAGTCGGGCGCGGTCGGTATCGCCGTGCTCGAGCACGCCGGGCGGACCGGGCTCGGCATCTCCGAGTTCGTCTCGCTCGGCAACAAGGTCGATGTCAGCGGCAACGACGTCCTGCTGCACTGGTGGGGCGAGCCGCGGACCGCGGTGATCGGGCTGTACCTGGAGTCCTTCGGGAACCCGCGCAAGTTCGGCGGACTGGCCCGGATGATCGGGCGGACCAAGCCGATCCTGGTCGTGAAAGGCGGACGATCGGCGGGTGGCCGGAGGGCAGGGGCCTCGCACACGGCCGCGGCGGCGACGCCGGAGACGGCCGTGGACGCGTTGTTCGCGCAGTCCGGCGTCCTGCGGATGGACACCATCGAGGAGCTGGTGGAGACGGCCCGCGTGCTGGCGGTGCCGCCGCTGCCGCGGGGCCGCCGTGTCGCTGTGGTCGGCAACGCGGGCGGCGCGGGGATCCTGGCGGCCGATGCCGCCGGCCGGCTCGGACTCGAATTGCCCGAGCTGAGCGAAACCGTGCAAAGGCAGCTGGGGGAGGCCGGCGCCGTGGCGAGCGGGAACCCCGTCGACCTCGGCGCGGCCGCGTCGCCGCAAAGCCTGGCTCAGGCGCTGCGGGTGATCATCGACAGCGGTGAGGCCGACAGCGTCGTGGTGAACTACGCCGTGACAAGGGCCGGCCGAGTCGAGGACATCTACGACACCATCGCCGCCGTCGCCGCGCCGGCAGACCTGCCGGTCGTCGTGAACTGCGTCGGTTCACCGCACGCCACCCCGGAGATCGCGCTGCCCGACGGGCGGCGACTGCCCGTGTTCCCGTTCCCGGAGAGCGCGGTCCGCGCCCTGGCCCACGCCGTTCGGTACGCCGAGTGGCGCGCCCGCCCGCAGGGCGTCGTACCGGAGCTCGGGCGCGTGGACGTGGCCGGCGCTCAGGGTGTGGTGCGCCGGTTCCTCGAGCAGTCACCGGACGGCGGATGGCTGGATCCGCGCCAGGCGAACCAGCTGTTGCGTCGTGCCGGACTCTCCGTGATTCCGGTGCTGACCGCTTCCTCGCGCCCGGAGGCGATCGCGGCCGCGGAGCAGGCCGGGTACCCGGTCGCCCTGAAGACGGCCGCGCCGGGTGTCGTGCACAAGACCGACATCGGCGGCGTGCGGATCAACCTGGCGGACGCGGCGCAGTTGACCGCGGCGTACGACGATGTGACGGCTGCCGCGGGAGATCCGCACGTGGTGGTTCAGGCGATGGCGCCGGGCGGCACGGAACTCGTCATCGGGGCGGTGCGCGACCAGCTGTTCGGGCCGCTGGTGATGGCAGGCAGCGGCGGGACGCTCACCGATCTGCTGGCCGACCGCCAGTGGCGTGGTCTGCCGCTGACCGACCTGGACGCGGCCGACATGGTGCGCTCGCTGCGGTGTGCGCCCCTGCTGGCCGGCTACCGCGGCGCGGACGCCGCCGACCAGGCCGCGGTCGTCGATGTCATCCACCGGATCGCCTGGCTCGCCGAGCAAATCCCGGAGCTGGCCGAGCTCGACATCAACCCGCTCGTCGCCGGTCCGGCCGGCGCGTTCGCGGTCGACGTACGGATGCGTCTGACGCCGGCTGTTCCCGAGCCCGACTGGCATGCTCGCCGGATGCGCGGCGACTGATCGGGCAGGGCCGAGGAAGGCCGAGGAAGGTCAGGACGGTTGCCGTGCCGGCATCTGCTCGAACCGCAGGGCGACGTTGGCCAGCGCGCGGAGGGCGGCGACCGTCTCCGCGATCCGGCGGTGCGAGTCGGTGGGGTGCACGGTGCGGAACAGGTCGTTGCGGAAGTCTTCGAGGGCGTCGAGCAGATGCTCGATCTCGTCGACGACGACCGCGTCCGCCCCGCCGGCGAGGACCGGCAGGATGTGGCCGCGGAAGGCGACCAGCGTGTGCTGGGCCTCGGCCAGCCGGCGTTCCTCCAGGAACCAGTTGTCGGTCTGGCTGGAGTCCGCGATGTTGCTGAGCTCGGCCTCCCACCGGTCGATCTCCTGACGCAGGGTGGTCATGACTGCTCCTTCGGGAGGAAGTCGGCGACCGGGCGGCGGTCGGTCCCGGTGTGGGAGCGGCTGTGGCCGAAGCGGATGATCATGTGGGCATGACCTGGGGCGCCGGTGAGGCGCTGCACCTTGCGGCGCAGGTCGTCGTACTCGAGCGGCTGGTTGAGGAACGACGCGCTGACCCCGTCGCGGGTCGCGGCGAGCAGCACCCGCTCGAGCGCCGCGCCGGCCGCCACCTGGTCGCTGGGGGCGTCGAACTCGGTGGACAGGACGGCGAGATCCGGATGCTTCTCGAAGGACCGCTCGGCGCGGCTCCGGTCGGTCGGCCGCGTCCCGAGGTCGCGGACGGCGGACGGGTAGCTGGCGGCGCGAGGTCCGAGCGCCGTGCTGGGCACTCCGTCGCCGGTGCGCCGGCCGCCGACCCAGTGCGCGCGTTCGGCGCGGCGCTGCCAGTCGTGGATCTCGCGCAGGTCGGCATCGAGCACCAGGTCGAGGACGGCGCGGACGTCGTCCTCGCCCAGCCAGATCAGCTCGGCGCCCTCGGCGTACGCCGCCCGCAGCAGCCGCACGCGGACGTCCTCGGTGAGCGGGATCGCGTCCGAGGGGTTCCGGTCGGTGTGCCGGTACGGGATCTGGACGGCGAGGTCGCGGAGCTCCTCGTCCCGGGCGGCGGTCGGTTCGAGCACGATCCGGGCAAGCAGGTCGGGTTCTTCCCGCGGGTACGGCGCCAGCCCGAACCAGGTGCCGTACCCGAGGCCTTCGGCCGCGCAGCGCAGGTTGAAGGTGGCGGCGCCGGCGGCGATCCGCATCGCCCGGCCGGTCGGGTCCTCGGCGGGAAGTGTGCGGGAGCCGTCCAGGTACACGTCGATCACGTGGCCCTCGACCTCGAACCGCCACGGCTGGGTGTTGTGCATGCTCGGCGCGGCCACGGCCGCCGCGAGCAGGACGTCGACGGCTTTCGCCGGCAGCTGATCGGACACCGGAGGCTCCTCCCACTGGTTCTCCTCCTTCAGGTTCGCCGGTGGGAGGCGAGTGGCGCTGCGGGCAAGAGTCCCGACCTGCCAGGCCGTTAGTCAGTGGGTGCCGTCAGTCAGTGGGTGCGGTGAACTCCACGACCGTGCCTTGCGGGTCGTTGCCGGCGAGCCGGACGGTGCCGCCGAGGGACTGGGCCCGCTCGGTGAGGTTGCGCAGACCGCTGCGCCGGGTGCTGGAGCCGAGGCCGACGCCGTCGTCCGACACGCGCGCGACGACCTGGCCGTTCCCGACGGTGACCTCCACGAGCGCATTCTGGGCGTTGGCGTGCCGGACGACGTTCGACAGCGATTCCCGCACCACCGCGAGGATCTGCGGCCGGACGGAGGCCGGCACGCCGGTGTCGATCGGTCCGGTGCAGATCAGCCGCGGACGGAAGCCGAGCCCTTCGGCGTACTCCGAGACGAGCGCCTGGAGGTCGCTGCGCAGCGAACTGGACTCCGGTGCCTGCTGCAGCTCGAAGATCGCGGCCCGCAGGTCGTGGATGGTGGTGTCGATGTCCTCGACCGCACGGCCGAGCCGCTCCTGATGCTCGGGGCGGGCCATCCGGTGCATGCCCTGCAGTTGCAGGCCGGTCGCGAACAACCGCTGGATGACGAGGTCGTGCAGGTCGCGGGCGATCCGGTCGCGGTCCTCGAGGACGGCGAGCATGTCCCGGTCGTGCTGTGCCTGGGCCCGCTCGAGTGCCAGCGTGGCCTGGCCGGCGAACATCCGGACCAGGTCGGCGCCTTCGGTCAGGCGGCTGTTCGCCCCCTGTTCCAGTGCCACCACCAGCAGGCCGCCGGTGTCCGCACCTCCGGCCGGCAGCGGCGCGATGGTCGTCCGGCCGAGCGTGGCCGCCTCCGGGAAGTCGGTCAGGCGGCCGACGTCCTTGAGGACCTGAGCGAGGTCCTCGATCACGACCACCTGCCCGTCGTCGGAGACCACCTGGCGCAGCAAGGGCAGATCGGCCGGCAGCCGGCGGCCGACGTACCGGCCGTAGTCCGGCGGACCGTCCACCGCCCGCACGACGAGCTCGTCGTGATCGGCGATCAGGACGGCGCACACCTGCGCACGGGAGATCTCGCGGGCTCGCTGGGTGATCAGCTGGAGCGCCTGGTCGGCGTCGAACTCGCCGAGCATCAGCTGGGTGATCTCGGCGTTCACCTCGTGCCAGCGCCGGCGTTGCTCGGTGTCGGCGTACAGGCGGGCGTTGTCGATCACCACACCGGCGGCCGCGGCGAGCGCGGTGACCGTGCGCTCGTCGTCCTCGGTGAAGTCGGCGCCGTCGTTCTTCTCGGTCAGGTACAGGTTGCCGTAGGCATGTTCCCGGGTCCGGATCGGGACGCCGAGGAAGCTCTTCATCGGCGGGTGATTCGACGGGAAGCCGTACGAGCGCGGGTGTTCGGCGAGATCGTGCATCCGGATCGGCTCCGGGTGCTCGATGAGCAGGCCGAGGATGCCGTGGCCCTCGGGATACGGGCCGATCGCGGCGATCTCTTCGTCGGTGACGCCGTGCGTGATGAACCGGACCAGTCGCCTGCCGTCCGGCCCGACGACACCGAGTGCGCCGTACCGGGCGTTGGCGAGCTCACAGGCGGCGGTGACGATGCGGTCCAGGGTGCTGTTCAGGTCGAGATCCGCGCCGATGCCGACGACCGCGTCGAGGAGCGCGCGCAGGCGTTCCTGGTACTCCATGATCTCGTCGACCCGGCCGAGGAGCTCCTGCAACAGCGCATCCAGACGTACCCGCGACAACCCGGCGTACTCCAGCGCCCCCTCGTCCCAGGTTCCTCGTCCTGCCTGCGAGTCGCCCACCACCCGCTCAGCCTAGGGAATGGTTCGGGCAATAGGAAGCACTTTGCGGTCTAGGCCCCGTCGCGCGGCCGCTTCCCCCAGGGCACGAGACGCCTCCCGTGCACCGATTCGACGCCGACCCGGACCAGTCGCGGGTCCTCCATCGGCAGCCACGAACGCACCGGCAGGGTGCGTCGCAGTTCGGCGGCCTCGTCGTCGCTGACCACGGACAGGTGACCGATCGCGGTCACCGTCCAGCCGACGTGCCGCTCGAGGTCCACCTCGTCCGCCTCGAAGGCCACCACGTCGCCTCGTTCCGCGGCCCGGAACTTGTCGCCGCGACCCGAGTTGAACACGACGGTGTCCGCGTCGAGGAGGAAGTTGACCAGCCGGACAGCGGGCAGGCCGCCGGAGGTGTAGACCAGACGTCCGATCGGCACGGACTGCAGCAGCCGCAGGCACTCGGCCCGGTCGACGATCTCGAGCCGTGAGTGATCGAAGTGGTGGGTGAGGGTCATCGGAGTGCCTTTCCTGGCTGCCTGCAGCAACTCTCGCGAGAACCAGGCGGTGTGGAGTAGGGCCGAAGGTCCCGGACCATCGGGACCTCGCGGCCGGGAGGTTGTCACCGCGGCAGGTGACCTTCGGCCCGTGCGCTCGCGGCAGGTGCGGCGCACGCTGGGCAAATGAGCGTTTTCGGCAGCGGATCGACAGCATGGGCCCGGGAGCCGTGGTTCCGGCAGCACCCGGCGGCGGCACTGGTCGTCGCGGGGATGCTGTTCGCCTCCGTGTGGGTCGTACGGCTGATCGACGGCGATGCCGTTGACGCGACAATGCTGCTGTTCACCCTTCCGGTCGCTCTGATCGCGGTCGCGTTCGGGCTGCGCGCCGGCGTTGCCGCGGGCGCGCTGGCTGTGCTGATGGTGGTGACCTGGGTTCTGGCGACCGGCACGGACCTGGGTCCGGTGGGCTGGATCGCTCGCTGCCTGCCTGAGCTGCTGCTCGGGTTCCTGCTCGGCGACGCGTCGGACCGGCTCCGCCGGGCCGAGGCCGAGCGGCGCAAGCTGGAGTCCGGCGCGTTGCTGTACCGCGAGGCGATCGAGATCAACGACTCGCTGGTCCAAGGCATGGCGGCGGCCCGGTGGGCGCTGGAGGCCGGCCGGCCCGACGACGGCCTGAAGACGCTCGAGACCACGATCGGGCAGGCCCAGGACCTGGTGTCCGACCTCATTCGCCAGGCCGGCATGGGCACCTCGATCCATCCGGACTGAGTGCGTTGGAGGAGCGATGACGCAGCCGATGAAGGTGTCCGAGGTGATGACCCGCGAGGTCGTCACGGTGACCGAGGACACGCCGTACAAGGAAGTCGTCGGTGTGCTGGCCGCGCACCACATCACCGCCGTGCCGGTGATCAACGCCTACGGCGGCGTCGGCGGCGTGGTCTCGGAGACGGATCTGGTCCGCAAGGAGGAGTTCCAGGGCTCGCGCCGACGTTCCTGGGCGCTGCGCCGGCGGCAGCGCAAGGCCCGTTCGCGGGCGACCGGTCTGCGGGTCGCCGAGCTGATGTCGCGTCCGGCGGTGACGATCGATCAGACCGCGACGATTCCCGAGGCGGCCAAGTTGATGGCGGCGCGGGGCATCACCCGGCTGGTGGTGACCGACGGTGAGGTGCTGACCGGGATCGTGACCAGGTCCGACCTGCTGAAGATCTTCCTCGAGCCCGACGACCACCTGTTGCAGCGGGTCCGGCGGGAGGTCGTCGTCACCACCCTCGGTGACGACGCGTCCGGCATCGAGCTCGCCGTCCGGGACGGAGTCGTGACACTGTCCGGCCAGGTCGACCGGCGCAGCACCGCCGAGCTCGCCGGGAAACTGACGGCCGAGGTCGACGGCGTGGTCGGCCTCGACAACGAGCTCAGGTGGGCGTACGACGACACCGAGTCGACGCCGGGCATCACGCCCTCACCGGAGCACCGAAGCCGCCCCTGACGCGTCAGACTCAGGAGCGCCCGGTCGGAACGGGGGAGCGGCTCGGATACGGGCCGGTGGCGTACCGGTTCACCTCGGCGACGGTGCCGTCGATGTCGCGGATGATGTGGCACAGCCCGTTCCAGCGGGCCACCTCGACGCCGATGGCGATCAGCCGAACCCGGCTGGGGCCGGACGCGAACGGCTCCGGTGAATCACAGCGGCGGGTGTGCCATGCGCCGTTCTCGTAGTACGTCTCGACATCCGCGTGCAATTCGGTGCCGTCCTCAGGGGCGGCGGCTTCGTGCGTGGTCATGGGGCTGGTCTCCAAATCGGAGTTCTGACACAGCCCCAGACCGGGCCAGAGGGGATCGACGGGGTCTCACCAGCACTCTGCAACATCGTCGCCGCCGGGCGGTGGGCCGAAAGTCCCGAGATCGCCGGGCATCGGTCCCGACCTCCGTGATCGCCTGAGATCGCCTGAGAGTGCCCGTGTTCGCCTGTGTTCGTTGGTGATCGGAGGCGGCGAACGACGGGCGCAGGCAACATTCACAGCCTGTTCGGGCCCAGTGCGAGGTGGTACTGTCAGGCCCTATCTAGGGGCCCCGGACCCGGCACCTGCTGCGTGCACAGGGGGTCCTATGTTCGTTTCGTCCGATCGATCGCTGCTTCCCGCGAATGCCGCGTTCCCGCTCGGCGGGACGCGCCGTCGAATGGTCCCGGCCCGGTCGCCGCAATGGGTCGTCGTCTGGGTTCTGAGATCGGTCGTGGATCCGGACTGGATGCCTGCGTCGGCAGCCGCCGAGCTGGTCGAGCGGATCCCGGACCCGGCCGTCCTCCGGCGTGCGCACGCCCAGCTGCGCAGCGTCACCCGGCATCGCAGCACCGTTCGCCAGGCGCGAGCGATCGCCACCCTCAACCTGGCTCTCGACCTGGCTGCCGGCCGGCGCGACGACGGGCAGGGGTGAGCACGATGACCTCGGTGTACCTGGACCGGCTGGCGCACTCGACCCGCTTCGACGCGTGGCGGACCGAAGAGCTGACGGCCGCACTGGCGTCGCTGGACGCGGAGATCGACGAGCGATGGTCGCCGCAGCAGGGCGGGCCGAGGGTCCTCAACATCCGGCTCCAGATCTACCGGCAGCGCCTGCAACGCGAGCTGGACCAACGCGCTGCCGACGGGAGCGGGTGATGTCCCACTGAACTCCGCACTGAGCGTGCGGGTACGCCGGGTCGCCGGACGAGGCTCCTCTCCTCGTCCGGCAACGGAGGGGAGCCCGGCGAGGTCGGCTTCCGTTCCGCTGCACGGCAACGGCGCAGGTGCAGCGGAACGGGGGCTCGGCTGCGCGGGACTATCGGGGGCGGGTCGCGGTGAGGGCCAGCGTGCCGTCGAGTACGGAGGCCGCGACGTCGGCGAGGCGGCGTCCGTTGTTGCGCGCGTACTGCCGCAGCACCGTGAAGGCGTCGTCGAGGCTGAGGCCGAGCCGCTCGGCGAGGAGCCCTTTCGCCTGTTCGATCAGCACCCTGCTGTCCAGGGCCCCCTGCAACTGGTCGGCGCGGGTCTCGTGCTGGGTCGAGTGGTGCGCCTCCACGCCCAGCGCGGCTGTGCTCGCCAGCATCTGCCCGGCCTCGAGCGAGCCCTCGGAGAGCGCGCCGGGCTTGCTCAGGAACATCGTCAGGGACCCGATGGTCCGCCCCGGCAAGGGCATCGGGAAGGCGTGCACCGCCCGGATGCCCCTGCGCCGGGCCGCGGGCGTGAAGCGGGGCCACCGGGTGTCGGCATCAGTCAGATCGGGGCAGTCCACCCGCGAGCCACTGCCGTAACTGTCATGAGCGGGTCCTTCGGCGACCCGGGACTCCAGCTCCTGCAGGCGGCGTGCCGCGGCGGACGACGCTGCGACGACGTCGAGGGCGCCGTCGCGGTCGGCGAGCATCAGCGCAGAGGCCGTCACACCGGGCGATTCCGCGCACCGCGCCGTGAGCCAGGCGAGGGCGTCGACCAGATTGTCGTCCGTCACGAAGCGGGCGACCAGGTCGTGCACCGTGACACACGCGGCGTACTCGGCTTCACTCATCGGGGATTCTCCCCTCCTGCACGTCCAGCCGCAGGCGCTTCTCGACGACCCGCCGGGCCACGTCGGTGACCTGTTCGTCGTGTGCGAAGGCCCGGGCCCGGATCAGGATCAGCGCGTCGTCGACGCTGCAGTCGCACTGAGCGGCGACCATCCCGACGGCCTGATGGAGGACCAGCCGGTGGTTGGGCGAGTCGAGTACGTTCGCGGCGCCGGCGGTCTCTCCCTCCTCGAGCAGCCGGGCGAGACACTCCTCGGTCAGGAGCATCGTATGGGTCAGTGCGTCGGCGAACTCCTCGAGCTCGCCGACCAGCGGCTCCGCGGACGGCGGCCCGGGCGGATCGAAGACCGCGAGCGCGCCGATGCACCGCTCCGGCGGCCCGAGCGGAACGACCGCGAGCGAGCGCACGCCGAGGGCGGCGATCGCGGGCGAGTAGTACTGCCAGCGATGCTGCAGTGACTGCGCGGCCACAGCCACCGGCAGGCCGCTGGACGTGGAATCGTGCACCGGTCCTTCCCCGAGCGTCAGCTCCAGGTCCTGGGCGGCCGCCGCGAGCGGGTCGGAAGAGGTCACCGAGACCTCGATCTGCCGCGAGTTCAGCAGCGTGATCCCGGCACTCCGGGTCCCGAGCAGCTCCGCGACCGCGGAGATCAGCCGCGGACGCTCGGCCTCCAGGGCGTCCGGCGAGATCCATCGGCCGAGCCTGCGGATGTGCGCATCGTGCAGTTTGGCAGCCGTCAGATGGCGGTCTTCGCTGCGGCGGTGGATGCGGCCCAGCCGCTCGTGGACAGCACGCATCGCGTCCGGTCCGGTGGTCACGAGCTCTTCGTGCCGACGGGCGATCGCGGCGGCACGATCCGCTCGGGTGCGCTCGCGCTCGGCCTGCTCCCGAGCGGCTCCGATCCAGGCGGACAGCCCACTCATCACAGTGCGATTCTAGTCCTGTTTCCCGGCTTCCTGGAGGTCTTCCATCAGCAGCACCACGCCGTCTGCCTGACTGTCCAGCGGTGAACAGATCACGGAGCACTTGATCCTGCGGCCCCGGCGGTTCACGGCGATCAGGTCGACCGGATCCGTCCGGCGGCCGGACGTGAGGCAGCCTTGCACGACCTCCACGAGGGCGTCGGTCGGCAGCCCGAAGTCGAGCTGGAAGAACGCCTGCCGCTGGACCTCGTCGCTGCGCAGTCCCCAGAGTTCCTCCGCGCCGCGGTTCCAGCTGCGCACCTTGAGCTCTCCGTCGAGCACCACCACCCCGGCGGCCACGCTCGCGAGCACACCCTCGAGGAAGGTCCGGGCCTCGTCGAGCTCGGTACTGCGGATCCGGATCTCCTCGTTCATCGTCTCGAGCTCTTCGTTGCCCGACTGGAGTTCTTCGTTGGTGGTCTCCAGTTCCTCGTTCGTGGACTGGAGTTCTTCGTTGGTGGTCTCCAGCTCCTCGATGCTGGACTGGAGTTCTTCGTTGGTGGTCTCCAGTTCCTCGTTCGTGGACTGAAGCTCCTCGTAGGCGGTCTCCAGATCCTCCCGGTTGCGTTTCACCTCCAGCTGCAGCCGGGTGAGCGTGGTGGTGTCGAGGAACGCCAGCGACGATCCGACGACCATGCCGTCGTCGGCGGTCAGCGGCTGGACGATGATGTCGAGGTACTGCACGTCCTGGGCGGACAACCGGCGTTCCACGCCGTTCACCCGGACGGTACGGCGCTCGGAGTGCGCCTGCTCGATCAGCGAGCGCAGCTCGGTCGGCCGATAGGAGACCTCGAGGTCGCGCAGTGGCCGCCCGACGTCTTGGGAGGTGAGCCCGAACTGTGCTCTGGCCTGACTGTTCACCTGGGTGATCGCGCCGTCGAGATCGAGCGCGATCATCGCGTCCGGGGCCGTTTCCAGGACCAGGTCGCGCAACTGCCGCCTGCGGGCCGCGTCCCGTCGCTCGCCACCCGTCGGCGCGGTCAGCTTCAGCGGGTTGGGCTGGTGCGGCGGCTCGGCCCGGCCTGCCCGCCGGCGGAAGACCCGCTGACGCATGTTGACAACGTCGAACCGCTCGCCGTCGGACAGCAGCATCTCGGCCTTGCCGAGGAACAGGTAGCCCTCCGGGCGCAGGGCGAAATGGAACCGGTCGATGATCTGCGACTGTGCTTCCACGTTGAAGTACATCAGCGTGTTGCGGCACACCAGCAGGTGCAGCCGGGAGATCGGGGCGTCCCGGGTGATGTCGTGGCGGCCGAAGATGACCCTGCGGCGCAGGTCCGACCGGAAGACCAGACGCGATCCGCTCTGCTCGAAGTACAGCTCGCGCAGGTCCTCGGGAATCGCCTCGAGTGCCTTCTCGGAGTAGGCGCCGGTGCGGGCCTCGCGCAGCGCCTCCTCGTCCACGTCGGTACCGTAGATCTTGACCCGCCGGGCGCACTCCTCGATGCCCAGCGCCTGCGCGAACATGATGGCCAGCGAGTACGCCTCCTCGCCGCTGGAGCAGCCGGCGCTCCAGATCCGGATCTCCTGGTCGGCGTCGGCGCTGCCCAGCAGCTCGGGAATGATCTCCTGCTGCAGATAGGACCAGCTCTCGGTGTCGCGGAAGAAGCTGGTGACGTTGATCAGGATCGTGTTGAACAGGAACCCGAACTCGTCCGCACTCGTCTCCAGCAGATCGCGGTAGTCCAGGTACTGCGAGATCCCGACGTCGTGCATGCGCTTGCGGACCCGGCGGGCCAGCGAGGTCCGCTTGTAGCCGGTGAAATCGAAGCCGCGCGCGTCCCGGATGAAGGCGAGCAACTGCTCCAGGTCGGGGTTCACACCGTCGTCGGTGTCGTCCGGCATCACACGCTCCTCGCGTCGACCAGGGCGACGATGACGCCCGCGATCTCGTCCAGCGGCAGAACGAAGTCGACCGATCCGGTGCCGACCGCCGCGTCCGGCATGCCCCGGAACTCCGCCGACTCCGGATCTTCGACGATCACCGTGCCGCCCCGTGACTTGACCGCACTCACCCCCATCGCCCCGTCGCTGCCGGATCCTGTCAGGAGGCAGGCTATCGCCCGCGCACCGTAAGCCCCGGCCACCGACTCGAACAGCAGATCGGCGGACGGCCGCACGAAGTGCACCAGTTCGCTGCTCGACAACGTGAGCTCGCCGTTGCCGCCGACGAGCAGGTGCCGATTGGGAGGCGCCACGTACACGGTCCCCGGCCGTGCCTGCTCACCCGCCTCGGCCAGCTTGACCTCGAGTGCAGTGCGCCGCCCGAGCACATCGGCGATCACGGTCTCGTGGCGCGGGTCGAGATGCTGGACGATCACCACCGGCACCGAGAGGCGCGCCGGGAGCGCGCCGAGCACCAGGCCCAGAGCGCGGATGCCGCCGGCGGACGACCCGATCGCGACGATGTCGAACGGATCACTGTGCTCCCTCGGCGGGGGCTCCGGCGACTGGTTCATGAGCTCGTGCGACAACAACTGGGGAACACCTTCTGAGCCTAGCGGATCCGGGGTGGTCGGCGGTCGCGGAAACAAGGCCTTTCGGGCGCTTCACGCGGGGAGGGTCCAGCGGTGGCTGTCGCCGGGCTTGAGCTGCCGCGTCCGCCCGAAGCAGCGGACGGCGACGGCCGGCCCCGGCCCGGGGTCGATCGTGACGGCGACGGTCGTGCTCGTGATCGTGACCGTCGTGCGGTGCCCGCGGTAGCGCAGCACCATCTCGAGTGCGCCGAGTCTGGCGGGCCAATGCGGGCGGAAGCGCAGGACGCCGCCGGTCGTGGTGAGTCCGGTGAAGCAGCGCTGGACGAGGTCCGCGGCTCCGGCCATCGCCGCGAGGTGCACGCCCTCGGCGGTGGTGCCGGTGCGGAGTGCTTCGCCGGCGTCGCTGTGCAGGGCCTGCTCGAGGAACGCGAGGGCGCGATCGGGATCGAGCGCGGCGAGCCCCCACGCGTGCACGACGGCGCTCAGCGACGAGCCATGGCAGGTCCGGGCGAGGTAGTACTCGACAGTGTTCCGGACGATCTCGGCGGTGAACGGGTACCCGAGCCGCTCCATCAGGGCGCGCAGGTCACGCCGGGGGAGCAGATACAGCAACATCAGCACATCGGCCTGCTTGGAGACCTGGTACGTCGTCACGTCGCGTCCCTCGGCTTCGAGGATCCGGTCGAGGCGCCGGATGTCGCCGTACCGGTCCCGGTACTGCGGCCAGTCGAGTTCGGTGAGCTGTTCGTAGCCTTCGAACTGGCTGATGACACCGTCGTGGAAGGGCACGAACATGCGGCGGGTGAGCTCGTCCCAGCGGTTGCGTTCCTCCTGCCGCAGGCCGAGCGACTCGATCAGCTCGGTCCGTCGCCAGGCCGGGAGCAGGTCAAGCGCACGGGCGGCGACGCCGAACAGCCAGACGGCCATGACGTTGGTGTAGGCGTTGTTGTCGATGCCGGGTTCGGCGTGACCCGGGTGCGCGGTGTGGAACTCGTCGGGACCCATCACGCCGCGGATCACGTAGCGGTCCCGGCCCGCGTCGTACTCGGCGAGCGCCGCGAAGAAGCGGGCGACCTCGACGATGACCTCGGCGGCGTGATCGGACAGGAAATCCGTGTCGCCGGTGGTCTCGACGTACTGCCACATCGAGTAAGCGACGGCCAGGCCGACGTGCCGCTGCCGGAACGACACGTCGTCGGTCCAGTGGCCGGAGAGCGGGTTGAGGTGCACACGCTGGCTCTCCTCGCGCCCGTCGGAGGCGGACTGCCACGGGAACATCGCGCCCTGGAGCCCGATCTGCCGCGCCGCGAGCCGGGCCGCGGGTAGCCGTCGGCAACGGTAGAGCAGGAGTGCACGGGTCAATTCCGGCAGCCGGAGCGTGAGGACCGGGAAGACGAAGAGCTCGTCCCAGAAGACATGTCCGCGGTACGCCTCGCCGTGCAGACCACGAGCCGGTACGCCGGCGTCGCTGTCCGGGCTGTGCGGGGACAGGGTCTGCAGCAGGTGGAAGATGTTCAGCCGGAGCGCGGCCAGTGTCCCGTCGTACGCCTCCTCGAGCTCCACGCTGAAGCGCCGCCACAGCTGCGACCAGGCCAGCACGTGACGTTCGAGGAGGTCACCGAGACACGGCGCACTCTGCAGTGCGAGCTCGGTGGCCAGTTGCGGTTCGGAGATGCCGACGTCGCGCGAGCCGTGGATCGCCGCGATCTTCTCGGCGCCGACCGTGTCGCCAGGCGTCACCGCGACCGTGAGTTCGGCGTACGCCGAGGTGTCGTCGGTGCGGGTGGTCCACCCGTCCAGGACCGAGCCGTTCCGGGCAGCGGCGACCCGGCTGCCGACGCAGATCCGGTGCCGTGACTGGGTCGTCGCAGCCGTCACGATGAGGTTGCCGTCAGCAACCACCGGCGCGACGCGGGTCAGGTGCCTCGCGGCCAGCTTGCGGTATCTCTCGACGCCGGCGTTCGTGACGTTGCCATGCACTGCGGATCCGATCCGGAGCCGGCCCGACCAGTTCACCGCGGTGACAGCGAGCGTCTGCCCGGCCAGGTGCGGGTCGGCCATGCTGACGAAGCGGCGTTCGACGCCACGGATCTCGCGCCCGGCCGGGTCCCGCAGCCGGAACCGGCGAGTCACCACCCCGCGGGCGACGTTCACTTCCAGATCGTGGTCGAGCACCTCGGTGGTGTCGGGCGTCCACCAGGCGCCGTCGTCGGCGGCGAACGTGAGCGGCAACCAGTCGGGCAGGTTGACGAGGCTCTCGTTCTCGATGGCGATGTCGCCGATCGTGTCCGTCAGGCGGTTGTAGTACCCGGCCAGGTACGTCCCGGGGTAGTGATGGTCGCCGGCCACCGATCCCGCCCACGCCCCGCGGGTGGCGAAGTACCCGTTCCCGGCGGTGCACAGCGCCTCCCGGCGGCGCTCGTCGGCCGGGTCGTAGCCGCCGAACGCCAGGACCCAGTCGGTCACGGCGCCCGTGTCACGTCCGCGCACGACCATCAGCGGGCCACGTAACCGCCGTCGATGTACAGCTCGAGGCCGGTGACGAACGACGCGTCGTCGCTGGCCAGGTAGGCGACACCCGCCGCGACCTCCTCCGGCCGGCCGAGACGTCCCATCGGCGTCAGTTGGGTCATCACGTCCCAGAACGGCGTGTTCCGGGCCGAGTCCAGGATCGGGGTGTCGATGAACCCCGGATGGATCGAGTTGACCCGGATGCCGTCGGTCGCCCAGTGCAGCGCGGCGTTCTTGGTGAGGGTCCGGACCGCGCCCTTCGCCGCGTGGTACGCCGGCGACGTACCGAAGCCGCCGCTGGTGCCGAAGATCGAGCTGATGTTGATCACCGACGCGTGGCCGGACGCCTTCAGGTACGGCGCGGCGGTGCGCATCCCGAGGAAGACACCGGTCTGGTCGACGTCGATGGTGTGCTGCCAGTCCTTGAGCGTCGTCTCCTCGATCGTCGCCAGATCGCCCATACCGGCGTTGTTGACGAGGATGTCGATCCCGCCGAACGCCTCGGCGGCGAGCTCGCAGACGGCCTGCCAGTCGGCTTCACTCGCGACGTCGTGGCGGGCGAACCGGGCCCGTGCCCCGGAGTCCCGCAGGCCTTCGGCCACGGCCTCGCCGGCATCCACCGCGATATCGGTGAGCAGCACTGCCGCACCTTCGGCCGCGAGCCGCCAGGCGGTCACCTCGCCGATGCCGCTCGCCGCACCGGTCACCAGCGCGACCCGATCATCAAGCCTGCCCATGTCATCGGTCCCTTCCGGTAGCTCCTACGACTTCAGGCTCGCAACGGGCCGGCCGCGCGGGCAGGTCCGTTGGACCCCGAAGCCGGGACATAGGTCCCTGTCGCACGGCTTGGGGGCGAAGGTCCCGGGCCGGTCGGGACCTTCGGCCCTTCGACGGACCCGGTGCCCGCAGTGCACTGGAAGTGGCGAGGAGGACCCGGCGGAGCCCCGGTCCCGCGAGCGGATCACCGCAACGGACGCCGAGGCTTCGGACCACCAGGGAACCGGATCCTCCTCGTCTTGTTCGGCCTGTCCGACGGGCAGCGAACAACGTGTCGGAGAGCGGGTTCAGGGGCGCGCCGCTCCAACCACCGGGCGCCGTGCGACCGCCACCTCACCGGCCGCACGGCGCCCGACCGGCTTGGCGCTGTTGGGGGTGGGTTCGATGACGAATCCGGTGATTCACTTCGAGATCGGCGGTCGCGATCTCGCGCGGATGACGGCGTTCTACGGTGAGCTGTTCGGCTGGAATCCGCAGCCGGCCGGACCGGAGTACGCGCTGGTGCCGGCGGGTGCGCACGGGGCCGGGGTCGGCGGCGGCCTGCTGCAGACCAGCGGCGACATGCCGCCGTACGTGACCGTGTACGTCGCGGTCGACGACCTGCGGGCGATGCTCGACCGCGCCGCCGCACTCGGGGCCAAGACGGTGGTCACGCCGACTGTGATCCCGGGCATCGGCGAGTTCGCGATGTTCGCGGATCCGGACGGCAACATCATCGGTTTGCTTCATCAGCAGGCCGAGGCCGCGGCGTCATGAAGCGCCGGGCCACGATCGCGGTGGGCGTGGACGGGAGCTGGGCCGACAACGGCGCTGTGGACTGGGCGTTGCACGAGTCGGAGCTGACCGCGGCCCCGATCCGCGCGTTGCACGTGATCGACGACCGCCCACCGCTCGGGGCGTACTTCGACTTCCCCGGCGCCGACGCCGCGGCCAACGCTCTGGTCCGCGAGGTCTGTGCGTATCTCGACCATCACGACCGTCCGGGACTGCACACCGGCCTGGTGCTGTCCGGCCCGCCGGCGCACACGTTGGCGGGTGCCGCGGGCCGCGACCGGATGCTCGTGGTCGGGCGGCACGGCCACGGCGTCCTCAGCCGGTTGCTGATCGGGTCCACGGCCGAGGCCGCGGCACACGAGTCCGAGACCGCGGTGGTCGTCGTACCGCCGAAGTGGCGGCCCGGTGACCCGCAGGCGCCGGTCGTGGTCGGCGTGGACCGGCTCGATCGCTGCGCGGCGGCTGTCGACTTCGCCGTCCGGTTCGCCGCCGAACGGGACGCTCCGATCCGTCTGGTGCACGTCTGGGACGTCCCCAGGACGTCCACCCGCGACGAAACGGCGGTGCTGCCGGCGGCCGAGATCGCGCGGATCCACCACAACCGGCGCGTGGACGAGATCCTCGGCCGGTGCCGCGGCGAGCACCCCGGCGCCACGTTCCGGACGGAGCTCAGACGCGGTCAGCCGGTCGCCGCCCTGACCGATGCCGCCACCGAGGCCGGTGCCCAGCTGCTGGTTGTGGGCGGGCGTGTGCACGGCCGCGTCCGAGCGATCCTGCCGGGCGGAACCGCCCACGGCATCCTGCTCCACACACCCTGCCCGGCCGCGTTCGTCCATCAGCACGAAAGGCCGCACTAGAGGAGGTGCTCGACCACCGGTCCCCGACGCGCCTGGTCTATCTGGACAACCTCAAGGTCGTCCTGATCGCCGTGATCATCGCGCTCCACGCGGTCCTCGGGTACGCGGGGATCGTCGAGGCGTGGACGTACTCCGAGCTGCGTGAGGTGACGCTGAACGTGGCGGTCGAGATGACCTTGCTCGTGCCGGTGAGTCCGTTCGGGTTCTTCCTGATCGCGTTGCTCTTCCTGGTGGCGGGGCTGCTGACACCGCCGTCGTACGACCGCAAGGGCGCGCGGCGGTTCGTCACCGACCGGTTGCTGCGCCTCGGCGTACCGTTCGTCGTCTACGTCTTCGTGGTGCAGCCGAGTCTCGTGTACGCGGTCGCGCATCCGCTGGGCCACGCGCCAGGTTCCTTCTGGGACGAGTATCTCGGGGCGGAGCGGCAGGTCGACACCGGACCGTTGTGGTTCGTCGGTGTGCTGCTGATCTACTCGCTCGGGTACGCCGTCTGGCGCCGTCGGGGGAGCGCACACCGCGCCGCCCGAGGGATCACGCTGAAGACTCTGGCGCTGACTGTGCTCGTCGTCGCGCCGCTGTCGTTCGCCGTCCGGCTGGTCTACCCGTACGGCTCGGAGAGCGGCTTCTCCGACCTGAACCTGTGGGAGTGGCCGGCCTGCGTCGCGGTGTTCGCGCTGGGCATCGCCGGCTCGCGGGAGGGCTGGCGCGAAGTGGTCCCGGCAGACATAGCTCGACGGTCCCGGGTGGTGACTTTGCTCGCGGCCGGCGCGATGGCGGCGCTACTGCTTCTCGCCGGCGCACTGGACGCCGTCGAGGAGGTGCTCGGGGGCCTGCACTGGCTCGGGGGACTCTTCGCGGTCGTCGAGGCGATCCTGACCGTCTTCGGCTCGGTGTGGCTGTTGAGCGTGGCCCAGCACCGGCTGGCTCGGCAGTATCGGTGGGGCCCGGCGCTGAGCCGGAGCGCCTACGCGGCCTTCATGTTCCAGACCGTCTTCCTGCTCGCGCTCGCCGTGGTTCTGCGCCCTGTCGACCTCCCCGCCGAGGTCAAGGCGCCGATAGTCGCCGTCGGCGGTATCGGCGCCTCGTTCGGCGCTGCCTGGCTCCTGATCAAGAAGGTGCCGGGCGTTTCACGGATCCTCTGACCGCGGGGCTCCCGTCAGAGAGTGCTCAGGCGGCTGACTTGTACGCCGATGACACCGCGGACCGTGCCGGCGAGGACTTCGGCGAGGTGGCGTTCGCGGGGGTCGCTCGGACCGATCACGGTGACGATGCCGTCCTGCACCTGGACCTGCCAGTCCGGGCCTTCCGGCTGCAGCAGCTCGGTCACCTCGGCCTGAACGCGGCGGTCGCGACCGGCGAGCAGGTGGACCACGTCACTGCGGCTGATCATCCCGACCACCCGGTCGTGCTCGACCACCGGCAGGCTCTTGACCATCGTCGAGCGCATCAGGTCGATCGCCGCCTCGAGCTCCTCGTCGGGCCGCACCGTCACGACCAGGTACGTCATGACCTCGGCGACCCGGCGCGGCGGCGTCGGGCCGGGCAACCGTACGACGGTGACCGGGACGCGGTCGCTGATCAGGTTCTCCTCCTCGACCAGGTCGGCCTCGCTCACGATCCCGACCAGCGCACCGTGCCGGTCGAGCACCGGCAGCGCGGTGATCTTCGCCTCGTCCATGAGCTGCAGCGCCGACGAGATCGGGGTCTCCGGCGCCACGGCGACGACCTCCTTGGTCATCAGCTCCCGGATCAGCATCGCCCTCACCTTCCTCCGTCCACCAGATCTTGCGCCCAGCGTCCCCCGCACTGTGGCGCACCAGTAGGGCGAGAGGTCCCGCCGCGCGAGGTACGACGACCCTGGATGACGGCCGGCCGAACCGGAGGTCTGCGCTCTGTCCGGTCAGCGTTCTGTCCGGTCAGCGGCCGAGGAGTCTGCCGAGCCAGCTGCCGCCGCTGCGCTCGGCCTTGGGGTGGCCGGGGCACCACTGATCGGCGGGGACCATCGCCTTCACCTGGGCGACGTGCTGGCCGCAGCCTGCCCAGGTCGTCTTGGCGCAGGTCTTGCAGTTGACGGGTCGGCACATGGGTTCTCCTTCGGGGTGAGTAATACGTCAGGCGTCTGGCCCGACGAGGTGCAGGCCGGCCTTGGCCGCGTTCTCGAACTGGTCGTCGACGGCGACGAGTTTGCGTCCGGCGGCGTCGAGGATCGAGGCGGCGATGGAGGCGCGGTAACCGGCGGCGCAGTGCACCCACACCTCGCCGGGCGGGACCTCGGCCAGTCGCCGTACGAGTTCGTGGATGGGGATGTTGACCGCGTCCTGGATTCGGGCGGAGTGGTGTTCCTCGGCGCGGCGGACGTCGAGGACGACGACGTCGCGGTGGTGGCGGACCTGCTCGAGGTCGGCGAAGGTCGCCGTCGGGAACGACACCGGGACGTCGGGCGTCCAGTCCCGCGGTCCGCCGGTCGCATGCGCGGCGGGGCGGTCGATGCCGATGCGGACGAGTTCGCGCTGGGCTTGGGCGACGTCGGCGGCGGTCTGGCCGAGCAGGGTGAGTGGGGTGCCCCACTCGATCAGCCAGCCCAGGTAGGTCGTGAACGAGCCGTCGAGCCCGAAGTTCAGTGTGCCGGGTGCGTGCCCGGCGGCGAATGCGGTGCGGGTGCGCAGGTCGACGACCCATTCGCCCGCGTCGATCCGGCGCCGCAGTTCGGCGGCGTCGGCCCGCTTGGGCAGGGAGAGGTCGGGTGCGCCGGGGCCGGCGGCGTTGGCGGGTGCCATGTGCACGTAGTACGCGGGCCAGGCGCCGAGCCCGGCCAGCAGATCACGTACGTAGTCCTGTTCGTTCTGGGTCAGGACGGGGTTGGCGCGTTTCTCCTGCCCGATGGTGGATTCGGTGGCCTCGGACTGGGTCGCGGAGCAGAACGAACCGAACCCGTGGGTGGGGTAGACGCCGGCCGTGTCGGGCAGGTCGCCGGCGAGCTTGTGGGCCGAGGCGTGCTGGTGCCGGACCAGGGCGTCGGTGTGTTCCGGGCCGAGCAGGTCGGGTCGCCCGGTGGCGCCGTACAGCAGTGAGCCGCCCGTGAACACCGCGAGCGGCTCGTCGCCGTGGCTGAGTGCGTAGGACAGGTGGGTGAAGGTGTGTCCTGGTGTGTGGATCGCCCGGACCCGCATCCGGGCGCCGATGTCGATGGTGTCGCCGTCGTGGATCGGGGTGCGGTCGAAGCTGACCTGGTCGTCGGCGTTGACCAGGTACGTCGCGCCGGTCGCCGCGGCCAGTGCGAAGCCGCCGGTGACGTAGTCGTTGTGGATGTGGGTCTCGAAGACGTGGGTCAGCCGGACACCGTCGGCGTCGAGCAGGTCGAGGACGCGGTCGATGTCGCGCTGCGGGTCGACGACGAACGCCACCGTGCCGTCGTGCACGAGGTAGCTGCGGTCGCCCAGCGACGCGGTGTCGATCACCCGAACGGTCACGCCAGGGAGCGATGCGGCGTGCTGCTGGTCGGCGGCGGTGTCTGACATCGAGGATCCTTTCCCGGCTCGCATCCCCCTAGGGGGATCTGCCGCCACCGTAACACATCCCCCCGGGGGGATGTAGACTGAGAACTCCGACGCTGGGAGAAGGAGCACCGATGGAGCTCGAGGCCGCCGAGATCAAACCTGTCATCGCGCGGATGAAGCGCGCCCACGGCCACCTGGGCAGTGTGATCCGGATGATGGAGGAGGGGGCGGACTGTGAAGCGGTCCTCACCCAGCTCGCCGCTGTCAACAAGGCGCTGTCCCGCGCCGGCTATGCCGTCGTCGCGACCGGCCTGCAGCGCTGCCTGACCGACGAGGACAGCGACGTCGACGTGGCCAAGATGGAGAAGCTCTTCCTCGCCCTGGCCTGACCTCCGGCTTCACGCGGCCGTGGGCCGTCCGGCCCCGATGTCGGGCCGTTGGCCCCTGCTACGGCGGCGCCACGAGCCGGACGCTCGTGGGGGAGGTGGCCATGCCTGGTGTGGAGACATCGCCTGTCCGCGGCTTGCCGGTTGCGGAGGCGGCGCGAAGGCTCGCCGCCGACGGTCCGAACGAGTTGCCCGCACCCCGTCGTACGGCGGCCTGGAAACTGCTCGCCGGTCAGCTGACGCATCTGTTCGCGGTGATGTTGTGGGTGGCGGCCGCGCTCGCCCTGGCCGGTGGGCTGGCGCCGCTGGCGATCGCGATCGTCGTGATCATCGTCCTGAACGGTGTCTTCGCGTTCGCCCAGGAGTACCGCGCCGACCGCGCCGCCGAGCGGCTGCGTGACCTGCTGCCGGTCCGGGCGCAGGTGATCCGCGACGGCGAGGTCAGGTCCGTCGACGCGACCCAACTGGTCCGTGACGACCTGGTCCTGCTCGGCGCCGGAGCCCGGGTGTCGGCCGATCTGCGCCTGGTCACGGTGCACGCCCTGGCCGTGGACGAGTCGATGCTCACCGGTGAATCGGTCCCGGTCCGCCCGGGCAGCGGCGACCAGGTGTACGCCGGAACGTTCGTCGTGCAGGGCGAAGCCGAAGCGGTGGTGACCGCGGTGGCCGGCCGGACCCGGCTGGCCGGGATCCAGTCACTGACCGAGAGCGCGGTACGGCGCCCCAGTCCGCTGACGATCGAGCTGCACCGACTGATCCGGGTGATTGCGGTCATCGCCGTGACCGTCGGCGCCTCGTTGACGGCGGTATCCCTCGTGCTGGGTCTGAGCGCCACCAAGGCGTTCCTGTTCGGGGTCGGAGTGATGGTGGCGCTCGTCCCCGAGGGCCTGCTGCCGACCGTCACGCTGTCGCTGGCACGTGGCGCGCAGCGGATGGCGCACGGCAACGCGCTCGTACGGCGGCTGGACGCGGTCGAAACGCTCGGCGCCACGACGTTCGTCTGCACCGACAAGACCGGGACGCTGACGTTGAACCAGATGGAGGTCCTCGACGTCTGGACGCCGCACGGATCCGTGGTGATGCACGGTGACGGCTACGACCCGGACGGCTCGGCCGACGGCGGTCCAGCCGCGATCGACGCGGCCGCGCGGGCCGCCCGGTCGGCCGTCGCCTGTGTTCGCGGCCGCGCGGTGCGGTCGAAGAACGGGTGGGCCGCGGAAGGGGATCCGATGGAGGTCGCGCTGGACGTCCTCGCGCGGCGCCTCGGGGTGGCGCCGGTGCCTCCGGAGACGATCACGCACCGGGTCACCTTCACCAGCGAGACGCGGTACAGCGCTGTGGTTGCCGATGGCAACACGATGGTGATCGGCGCGCCGGACGCGCTGCTGCCGTACTGCCGCACGAACGGCGCCGCCGCGTCGGCAGTCGGCGACCTGGCCGGTCAGGGCCGGCGGGTGCTCGCGGTGGCGGAAGCGTCCGGGGTGCTCGTTCGCGACGGCGACCTGGACCTGCGGCCGGACGCGCTCGACCTGCTGGCCGTGCTCGGCCTCGAGGACCCGCCACGACCGGACGTCCACACCGCGCTGACCACCTGCCGGCAGGCCGGGGTCCGGATCGCGGTCGTCACCGGTGACCACGCGGCGACCGCGGAAGTGATCGCGCGCGAGGTCGGCCTGCTCGGGCCCGGCGGGCTCGTGGTCTCGGGTGAGCAACTGCCCGCCGACGACGGGCCGCTCGGCGAACTGCTCGACCGCGACGACGGCGTCGTGGTCGCCAGAGTGACACCCGCCGACAAGTTGCGGATCGCCCGGGCGCTGCGGGCCCGCGGGCATGTCGTCGCGATGACCGGGGACGGCGTCAACGACGCACCGGCGCTCCGGGAGGCCGACGTCGGCGTCGCGATGGGGGCCTCGGGCAGCGACGTGGCCCGCGCGGCGGCCGACCTGGTGCTGCTCGACGACCACTTCGCGGGCATCGTGACCGCGATCCGGCTGGGCCGCGCCACCTTCTCGAACGTCCGGCGTTTCCTGACCTACCACCTGGCCGACAACGTCGCCGAGCTGGCGCCGTTCGTGGCCTGGGCGCTGTCCGGCGGCTCGGTGCCGCTGGCGATCGGCGTACTGCAGGTGCTCGCGCTGGACATCGGGACCGACGTGCTGCCCGCGCTCGCGCTCGGCGTCGAGCACCCCGGCCCGCGGGTGCTCGACGGCCCGGCGCGGCATCGCCGGCTGGTGGATCGCGGTCTGCTGATCCGGGCGTTCGGGGTGCTGGGGATGACGGAGGCCGTGGGGGCGATGTCGGCCTTCCTGCTCGTCCTGCGCGGCCACGGATGGACCTTCGGGACCGAGCCGGCGGCGGCCGCGCTCGCGGTCGCCTCCGGTACGGCGTTCGCGGTGATCGTCATGATGCAGATGGCGAACGCGCTCGCCTGCCGGAGCGAGCGCAGCACGATCGTGGAGATCGGCCCCACGACGAACAGGCCGCTCCTGCTCGCGCTCGTCGTCGAGCTCGGCCTGCTGATGGTGTTCCTCGGCGTACCGCCGGTCGCGCACCTGTTGGGCGGCGGCTGGCCGTCGTACCAGGGCTGGCTGTTCGCTGCGGCCGGCGCGCTGGTCCTATTGCTCGTCGACAGTGCCGCCAAGCTGGTCCGCCGGCGTCGATGACGGTCGGGGGCTCAGCTCGTCGACTCTGCCGGCCGGGATGCGTTCGATGCGGGTCCAGCCTTTCCAGCCTCGCTCTTCCAGCATCGCCAGCACCCGTTCCGCGCCGGGGGAAGCCTCGAGGACGGCGGTGTCCATCAGCGTGACCAGGTTGTCGTCGAGTCCGTACGAACCGGTCTCACCGGCCTGGACGGCGGCGACCATGATGCGCTCCAGGATGTCGACGATCTGCACGATCCGTGGGTCGTCCAGGGGCCAGTCGAGGGCCTCGTTCACGATGCGGTAGAGCTTCAGCATCTCGGGATGCTGCAACGCCTCGTGCTTCTTGACGATCACCGCGTCGATCTGGTCCGGGACCTGGGCCGCGACCATGATCCAGGCGTCCCGCTCCATCTCGACGTACTGCTCCTTCATGCCGAGACCGCGCAGCCGGTCGAGGTAGTCGACGACGCTCTGCGGCAGGGCCAGCTGGTCGCCGGCGGCGAGTTTGGCCAGACGCTTGCGGGTGTCCTGCAGCCGCCGGACCTCGGCGCGCAGCTCCTTGTCGATCTCCTCGACGCCGCCGGAGAACTCGTCCGGGGCGGCGTCGAGGAGCTCCTGCACCCGCGCCAGCGGTACGCCGGCATCGGCCAGCGTGCGGATCCGGATCAGGCGGACGACCGCGGCAGCGTCGTAGGAGCGGTACCCGGACCGGTCACGGCCGGGCTCCGGCAGCAGCCCGATCTTGTGATAGTGCCGGACCGCCCGCACCGTCACCCCGGCGTACGCCGCGAGCCGGCTGATCGTGAGCATGCGTCACAGCCTGCCTCACGCGAGCTTGCGGCGATAGGCGGCCATCGCGACGACGTACGCCACGACCAGGACTCCGACGCACCACGCCAGCGCGGTCCAGATGTCGTCGCCGACCGGCTGCCCCGCGAACAGCCGGCGGATCGTGTCGACGATCGACGTCACCGGCTGGTGCTCGGCGAACCAGCGCACCGGTCCGGGCATCGTCTGCGTGGGCACGAACGCCGAGCTGACGAACGGCAGGAAGATCAGCGGGTACGCGAACGCGCCCGCACCCTCGACGGTCGACGCGGACAGCCCGGGAATGACGGCGATCCAGGTCAGGCCCAGCGTGAACAGGAACAACATGCCGGCGACCGCGAGCCAGTCCAGCACGCCCGCGTCCGAGCGGAAGCCCATCAGCAGCGCGACCCCGACGACGACCACCAGCGAGATCAGGTTCGCCACCAGGGAGGTGACGACGTGCGCCCAGAGCACGCCGGACCGGCCGATCGGCATCGACTGGAACCGTTCGAAGATCCCGCTCTTCAGGTCCATGAAGATCCGGAACGCGGTGTAGGCGACGCCGGACGCGACCGTGATCAGCAGGATCCCCGGCAGCAGGTAGTTCACGTACGCGCCGGCCCCGGTGTCGATCGCGCCGCCGAACACGTAGACGAACATCACCATCATCGCGATCGGCGTGACCACGGTGGTGATGATCGTGTCCGGGCTGCGGGTGACGTGGCGCAGGGTCCGGCCGGTGAGCGCGCCGACGTCGTTGAAGGAGTAGGTGCTCATCGTCAGGCCCCCTGGCTGGTGATCGCGAGGAAGACTTCCTCGAGGGACGGCTGCTTCTCGACGTACTCGACCTTGGCGGGCGGCAGCAGCTGCTTGAGCTCGCCGAGGGTGCCGGCGACGATGATCCGGCCGTTGTGCAGGATCGCGATCCGGTCGGCGAGCTGCTCGGCCTCCTCCAGGTACTGCGTGGTGAGCAGCACCGTCGTCCCGTGGCCGGCCAGCTCCTGGACCGTGTGCCAGACCTCGATCCGCGCCTCCGGATCGAGTCCGGCGGTCGGCTCGTCGAGGAAGATCACGGGTACGTCGCCGATCAGGCTCATCGCGATGTCCAGCCGGCGGCGCATCCCGCCCGAGTACGTCGCCACCCGCCGGCCGGCCGCATCGGTGAGCGTGAAGCGGCGGAGCAGCTCGTCGGCGACCGCGCCGGGGTCCGGGACGTGCCGCAGTTTCGCGACCAGGACGAGGTTCTCCCGGCCGGTGAGGATCTCGTCGACGGCGGCGAACTGGCCGGTGAGGCTGATCGACCGCCGGACGTCGGCCGCCTGCGTGGCGACGTCGAAACCGTTGACCTCGGCCGTGCCCGCGTCGGCCGCGAGAAGTGTCGAGAGGATCCTGATCGTGGTGGTCTTGCCCGCGCCGTTGGAGCCGAGCAGGGCGAAGATGCTGCCGCGCGCGACGTCGAGATCCACGCCGCGCAGCACCGGTTTCTGTCCGTACGACTTCTGCAGGCCCTGTACGTGGATCGCCGGGCCGGCGGTCGATGTCACTGTCATACCGGAAGCGTGCAGGGTTGACCCTGCGTCAAGGTCAAGCCGTCGCGACCGGGCTGTTATTCGATTGACGATGCCGGCGACGGACTGGTCTGCTGTCAGGACGTGCGCCGGGTGGGCCGGCGCGGACCGGAAGGAGGAAGGCCATGTCTGTCCTGTCCCGTAGCTTTGCTCTGAAAGGTCTTTCGGTTTGGCATTCGCACGTTCGTTCAGCTGTGAACACTGCGGCGTAGAGGTTTCCCTCGACGCCCCTGGAACCACCCATCGCAACCATTGCCCGAGTTGTCTGTGGTCGCGGCACCTCGACCGCAACGTGCCGGGCGATCGCAAGGCCGACTGTGCCGGCGGCATGGAGCCGATCGCGGTCACGGTCCGCGGCGAGGGCCGCTGGGTCCTCATCCACCGGTGCACCAACTGCGGCCGGCTCCGGCTCAACAAGACCGCCGGTGACGACAACGTCCTGCTCCTGATGCGGCTCGCGGCGCTGCCGCTGACGATGCCGTTCGTCCCGTTCGCCGCCGAGCCCGGCATCAACGGGAACGGCAACGGTTCGCAGCCGGCCGGTCGCAAGCCGAGATCGCGCAAGGCCAAGGCGGCCGTGCAGCCCGACGGGACGTGATACGGGCGGGTCTGGGCGGTGCCGGTCGCCCAGACCTGCTGCTTTACTGGGGATGTGCGTCCGTCGGGTGCGGTCGCGGTGCTGGTGGCCGCGGTCCTTGGACTGACCTCGTGTACGTCGTCACGGCCGGACAAGACGGCGTCCATCGAGTGGGGGGACTGCGCGGGCGTCACCGACGTACACGCAGCGAATCTGCCTGCGGAGCGGTCCGCCCGGCTCGAGTTCAGCTGCGGTGCGGTGGACGTCGACCTCGACCCCGCCCATGCGGAGGCCGGAACGCTCGCGGTCCAGCTCATCCGGATCCATCAGTCGGGCGGTGCCGGGAAGGAGCCGCTGCTGCTGATCGCCGGCGGTCCCGGTCAGTCCGGGGTGGAGTACGCCGCAGTCGCGGCCGGGCTGCTGCCGGAGGCGCTTCTGGACCGGTTCGACCTGATCGGCTTCGATCCCCGTGGCGTCGGCCATTCGCAGCAGATCCGGTGTGCGCACAAGGATTCGGACCCGCCCGGGTTGCCGGATCTCCTGACTCCCACGGGGTACACCCGGGCCGCGGACACGATGCGCGCGAGGACCGCCGAGTGCGCGGCGGCACTGGGGTCCAAGGCGGCGCTGTTCAGCACGACCGCGACCGCGGTCGACATCGACCGCATTCGCTCGGCCCTCGACCGGCCGGCGTTGACGTACCTCGGCTGGTCCTACGGAGCCAAGCTCGGCGCGGAGTACGCCCGCCTGTACCCGGACAAGGTGCGCGCGGCCGTACTCGATGCCCCGAGCAACCCACGGACGACCTGGATCGAGACCGTCGACCGTCAGGTCGCGGGCTTCGAGGACGCCTTCGACCAGTTCGCCGCCTGGTGCGCGAGCCAGGACAGGTGCCGTGCCCTCGGCGCCACCCGCGGCTTCGTCACCGACTTGGTCCGCAGGGCCGAGCAGTCGCCCATCCCGAGCGGGAGGCCGGGCGACGAGGAACCGACGTACGGCACCGACGTGCTCGACGCGGTGGCCGGCGCGCTGTACGACGACGCGCGCTGGCCGGATCTCGCCGACGGGCTGGCAGAGGCCACGGCCGGCGACTCGGGCACGCTGCGGGACCTGGCCGACGCGGCCCGCAGCGGGGCGGATGCCGCGGACGCGCAACTCGTGATCAACTGCAACGACAGCGCGCCCGGGCCGACCGAGACCGAGATCAGGGCGGCCGGGGCGCGCTTCGCCCAGCAGTACCCGCTGTTCGGGGTGTGGCTGTCATGGTTCTTGTTCGGGTGCACGTTCTGGGAGCCGGACCGGCACACCCTGCAGCCGCCGGTCGCTGCCACCGACCACCCGATCCTCGTGGTCGGCACCCGTCACGACCCAGCCACGCCGTACAGCGGAGCGGTGGATATGGCGTCCGGCCTGGGTACTGCGCAACTGCTGACCTGGGAAGGCCAGGGCCACGGCGCGGTCGGGCGCAACGAGTGCATCACCCTGCTCGTCACCGACTACCTGGCCTCCCTGACGGTCCCGCCCCGCAATACCCGCTGCCCGGCCTGACCGGGGTCAGGTGGTGAGCAGCGTGGCGAGGGTCGTGCGGGCCCGGGCGACCCGGGAGCGGACGGTGCCGACCGGGCAGCCGAGGTGGGCGGCGGTCTGGGCGTACGGAACGCCGGCGAGCTGGGTGAGGACGAAGACCTCGCGGCGGTCGCCGGGGATCTTGTCGAGCAGCTCGGTCAGTGCGATGCCGTCGTCGAAGCCGGGCAGGTCCCGCGGCTGGCTCTGCTCGGCGGCGAGCTGCCAGTCGTACCGGGAGATTCTCGGCCGGGCCGCTCTCCGGCGCAGCTCGTCGGCGACGGTACGCCGGGCGATGGACAGCAACCACGTCCGCGCCGACGAGCGTCCCTCGAAGCGGTGCAGGCTCTGCAACGCTCGCAGGAACGTCTCCTGGGTCAGGTCGTCGACCGCGTGCGGGTCGGCGCTCAGATGCGCGACGTACCGGCGGACGTCGTGGTGCAGCGCGCGGATGAAGTTGTCGAGGGCAACGAGGTCGCCGTCGCGGGCCGCGAGGGCCAGGTGGGTCGAGTTTTCGTCGAGCAAGGCAGAAGCCATGGCTTGAGTCCTTCGGAAGTCCAGGATCCGGCGGCGCACGGCAGCGCGCGTCGCCGGTGAGCGGAGGGCCGGGCAGTACCTGCCCGGATGGGTCGTGCTGTCAGAAGGCAGCGATTCCGCGCGGGGGACCTCTCGAAGTGATGGCATGGCCGAGCAGCAGGTCGGTGTACGGCGTGGGGGAGTGGACGGCCTGAATCCGCGGCCGGTGCGCGGTGATCTGTGGTGACGCGAGCAGGCGCAACGGCAGCAGGACCAGGCCGGCGACGGATCGCAGGACGGCGAACGCGGCCCGCTCGCCGTACGCGAGCCACAGGCCGCACAGGAGCGCCGCGAGCAGGTGGGCCGCGAGCATGCCGAGCGACGACATCCCCGTCATATGGCCTGTCATGTGGTCGTGCATCGGGGGCGGTGCCGCCATCGATTGGGCCAGGGTGAACACGGTGTGCAGCGCGGCCTGGGCGACGAGTGTGGCGAGGACGACGAACGGTACGTCGCGCTCGCCGTCGGCCACGATCCACGCGGCGGTCCCGATCGACCCCGCGCCTGCGACCATCGCCCACCACGGGACCGGCGTACCGGACATCAGGACGTGGCCGAGCGCGGCGAGCAGCATGCAGGTGGCCGCGAACATCGCGGCCCGTGCGGCTCGGAACCCCAGGCTCTCCTGCATGGCGGAACCCATGGTCGCATCCCGTCCCATCGTGTGTCCCACGCCACAGGCACCGGCAGGAACCGGACGCGCCGGCGACCCGACTCCTGTTCCGGATCGTGCGGAGAAGGAGTGGACGTGAGCGCAGTACAGGAGCTGGAGGCCCCGGCGAAGCGGACCGGCGGCGGCAGTCCGCGGGGGACCGGGTTGTTCCGGGCGTTCTGGCGGTGGCACTTCTACGCGAGCTTCCTGGTGATCCCGGTGCTGCTGATCCTCGCGGCGACCGGGCTGATCTACCTGTTCCGGTTCCAGCTCGAACCGGTGTTGCATGCCGGCCTGATGAAGGTCGATCGGCCCGCCGGGCTGGTCGCGCAGCCGTACGAGACCCAGCTCGACGAGGTGCGGCGCGCCTTCCCCGACGCGACCGTGGTGTCGATGACCGAGCCGTCCGCGCCGAACCGCTCGACGCTCTTCTCAGTCGACACCGCGGGCGGCTCGCGGGACGTGTTCGTCGACCCGTACGAAGGCAAGGTGCTGGGCTCGCTCGACCCGGACCGGACGTTGTCAGGCGCCGCGATCCTGCTGCACGGCGAGCTGATGGCCGGCCGCTGGGGCGACTACGTGATCGAGATCGCCGCCTGCTGGGCGATCGTGATGGCGTTGACCGGCTACTACCTGTTCATCCGCGGCAGGGTCGCGCGAGCGCGCCGGCGAGCCGCTGGTGCGGCGGGCGCCGTACTGCGGTCGCGGCACGGTCGCACCGGCGCGGTCCTCGGGCTCGGGCTGTTGTTCCTGGTCGTGTCCGGCCTGCCGTGGACCGGCTTCTGGGGCGCGAAGACCCAGCAGCTCGCGACCCATCAAGGGACATCGTTCTGGGCCGAGGACCCCGGCGCGCTGTCGAACCCGACGTCGACCCTGGACGAATCGTTGCCGCACAGCCACTCGGTGCCGTGGGCCCTCGGCAAGTCCGAGGTACCGCGCTCGGACCCGTCCAACCGCACGCGGTCGGTGGCCACGGTCGACACGGCCATCGCCGTCGGGGAGCGCAACGGGCTGCAGCGCCCGATGACTATCGCCCTGCCCACCGGCGACGAAGGCGTGTTCTCGGCGATCGGCTACGCGTTCAGCGACCCCGGGAAGGAACGCACGCTGCATGTCGACCGGTACGGCGGGGGCGTGGTGTCGACGTACGGGTATCGCGACTATCCGGCGCTGGCAAAGGTCGTTGCCCAGGGCATCGCTCTGCACGAGGGCCGCCGAGTGGGCGTCGTGAACTTCTGGCTGACCACTGCCTTCTGTCTCGGCGTCATGTTCATGTGCGTCACCGGCCCGCTGATGTGGTGGCGCCGCCGCCCGAGAGGCAACACCCTCGGCGCACCCCGCGGCCGCCTCCCACTGCGGGCGACTCCTGGCCTCGCTGTCCTGGTTGTCGCGCTGGGCCTCTTCCTGCCGCTCTTCGGCCTCACGCTCGTGATTGTGCTCCTGCTCGATCAGCTCGTGGTCCGCCGCCTCTCGAAGCTGCGAGCGTGGACCAACTCCGCATCGTAGGTGCGACTTTGTTGCATCTGGCGGTCGTAGAGGCGTTTACTGGCAGCTCGTGAGGACTTTCCGCCGGGAATTCGCGTCGATCGGCGCGATGAGCGCGTTCGTGCTGTTGCTGCATCTGATCGGATGGGGTGTGCTGGCGCTGGTCGTCGCGCCGCGCCACTACCTGCTCGGGTCCGCCGGGGTGTTCGGGGTCGGGCTCGGTGTCACGGCGTACACGCTCGGGATGCGGCACGCGTTCGACGCCGACCACATCGCGGCCATCGACAACACCACCCGGAAGCTGATGGCCGACGGCCGTCGGCCGGTATCTGTCGGGTTCTGGTTCTCGCTCGGGCACTCGACCGTCGTGTTCGTGCTCTGCTTCCTGCTCGGTATCGGGGTGCGGGCCCTCGCCGGTCAGGTCGCAGACGACTCGTCCCGGCTGCAGGAGGCCACCGGTGTCATCGGGACCGCGGTCTCCGGTGTCTTCCTGTACCTGATCGCGGCGCTCAACCTGGTCGTCCTCGTGGCAGTGGTCAAGGTCTTCCGGCAGATGCGGACCGGCGAGTACGACGAGGCGACGCTCGAGCGGCAACTGAACAACCGCGGCCTGATGAACCGCGTCCTCGCGGGCGTGACCAAGGCCGTCACCCGCCCGTGGCAGATGTACCCGATCGGGTTCCTGTTCGGCCTCGGCTTCGACACCGCGACCGAGGTGAGCCTCCTGGTGCTCGCCGGCGGCGCTGCCGCGTTCAGCCTGCCGTGGTACGCCGTCCTCACGCTGCCGATCTTGTTCGCCGCCGGGATGAGCCTGCTCGACACCATTGACGGCTGCCTGATGAACTTCGCCTACGGGTGGGCGTTCGCGAAGCCGGTCCGGAAGGTGTACTACAACATCACGATCACCGGCCTGTCGGTCGCCGTGGCGCTGGTGATCGGCAGCATCGAGCTGATCTCGATCCTCACCGACAAGCTGCACATCGAGCACGGCCCGCTGGCCGCGATCGCCGCCGTCGATCTGAACTACGTCGGCTATGCGATCGTCGGTCTGTTCGTGCTCACGTGGCTGGGTGCGCACGCGGTGTGGAAGTTCGCCCGGATCGAGGAGAAGTGGTCGGTCGCACCGTCATAGCTCGACCACGCGGTCGGTGACGGCGTCGAGCAGGTCCTGGTCGTGGGAGATGGCCAGGACGCCGATGTCCTGAGCCTTCGCCCTGTCGAGGAGCAGCTGCCAGAGGCGGACCTGGGTGACGGTGTCGACGCTGGCGGTGATCTCGTCGGCGACCAGGTAGCCGGGCTGGGCGAGCAGGGCGCGGGCGAGGTTGACGCGCTGGAGTTCGCCCCCGCTGATCTCGTGCGGGAAGCGGTCGAGCCACGACGGTCCGACCAGCTCGGGGTCGAGCGCGTCGATCGTGGCCCGGTCGGCGCCGGACTCGGCCAGGATGTCACGGATCCGCCACTGCGGGTTCACGGCCCGTTCGGGGTGCTGGAGCACGAGCTGGACCGGGTGCGGGCCGTGGGGCCGCGGCCCCGAGGCGATCTCGCCGCGATCAGGAGTCAGCAGCCCGGCGAGGAGACGGCCGACGGTGCTCTTCCCGGAGCCGCTCGGGCCGAACAGTCCGACGATCTCGCCGGGCGCGATCGTCAGCGACGTCCCCTCGACGATCCAGCGGTCGTCGTACCGGAACCACAGGTCCTTCGCGATCAGCACAGCCGGGCCTCCGGGACCGTGAAACCGTTGGCGGGCAGGGCGTGCCACAGCGCGTTCGCGTACGGATGCCGGAGCCGGTCCCCGGCGAACGTGGCCGGCTCGGCGGTTTCCACCGTGCGCCCGTCGTGGCAGATCACCACGGTGTCGGCGATCGCGAGCGCGCCTCCGAGCTCGTGGGTGATGAGGACGACGGCACGCCCGGCGTCTGCCATGGCGCGGAAGTCGGACAGGACGGCGGTGACGTCGGCGGCCGGGAGACCCGGCGTGGGCTCGTCGGCGAGGACGAGGTGCGGGTCGCCCATCGTCGCCATGGTGACCAGGACGCGACGGATCATGCCGCCGGACAGTTCGTGCGGGTACTGCCGCAGGACCGCGGGGCCGAGGCCGCGGGCCGCGAGAGCGTCGGCGGCCCGCCGTGCCGGATCGTCGAGACCGGCGAGTTGTGCCGACCGCCGGACCTGGCGGCCGATGGTCGCGAGCGGGTCGAGATGGTCGACCGACTGCGGGAGCAGCGCGATCTCCCGGCCGGCCAGTCGTCGTCGGGCCGCCGGGTCCACCACCGTTCCGTCGTACGTGATCGTGCCGGACTCGGAGGCGTTGGGCGGGAGCATGCCGAGAACGGCGTGCGCCAGCAGGGTCTTGCCCGCCCCCGAGGCGCCGACGAGCGCCACCACCTGGCCGCGACCGGCCGTCAGGTTCATGCCCGCGAGCGCGACGATCTCGCGACGGCGCAGCCCGCGCGTGTACTGCGTGAAGGTGACGTGCAGGTCCGAGACGGTGATCACAGGTGGTGACTCCTCGGGTCGACCAGAGCGCGGGTGTTGTCGCCGATCGCATCGACCAGCTTCACGACCACGAGCAGGCACAGGCCGGGCAGGACGGCCAGCCACCAGGCGCCGGCGGACAGGAACCGCATCGACTCGGCCAGCAGGACGCCGATGGACGGCCGGCCCGGATCGACGCCGAGGCCGAGGAACGAAAGCGCGGCCTCGTGCAGGATCGCGTGCGGGAACAGCAGCACGGTCCCGACCAGGAAGTGGCCGAGCAGCTGCGGCGCGACATGCCGGCGCGCGATCCACCAGCGGCCGCGACCGAACCGGCGCGACAGCGCCACGTAGTCGGAGGACACCAGCTGCCGGGCGTGACCGCGCAGGATCCGGGTCAACGACGGCCAGTGGGTCACCGCCACCGCAATGACGACCGCCCGGGTTCCGCCGCCGAGCGCGAAGGCGATCAGGATCAGCAGGACCAGGTGGGGGAGCGCGAGGAAGAGGTCGACCACCCAGGTGACCGCACGGTCGACGTGCCGGCCGCCGACGGCCGCGGTACAGGCCATCAGGACGGCGACGACGCCGGAGATCACGGCCGCGCTGACGCCGACGACGAGGCTGAGCCGGAGCCCGGACAACACCCGCGCGAGCATGTCGCGTCCCAGCCGGTCCGTACCGGACGGGTGCTCCCACGACGGGCTCAGGTTTCGCTCCGGCAGGTGGGTCGTGCTCGCCGCGTCCACGGAGAGCGATCCCGTGATCAGCACCGTCACGACGACGGCCAGTGCGACCGCGGTGAACACGAGCGTGCGGCGGCGCCGGTCGGCGAGCAGGTGCCGGGGGCGAACAGCTGCGGTGACCGGATCGGTCATCTGGCGGCCCACAGCCGTCGGGTGCGTGGATCCATCCAGGTGTGCAGCAGGTCGCCGACCTGGTTGCCGCCGTACACGAAGACGGTGGTGAACAGCGCGATCGCCAGCAACAGCGGCACGTCCTGACCGAGTGCCGCCGCCGTGGTGGCCGCGCCGAGGCCCGGGTAGGAGAACACCTGCTCGGCCAGTACCGACCCGCCGAACAGTTCGCCCAGAGAGCTGAACTGGAGCAGCAACGCCGGCTCGGCGGCGTTCCGGACAACCCGATGCACGACGAGGCCCATGGTGCGCTCGCCCTGGGCGCGGGCGAAGGCGACGTAGTCGGCGGCCATCGCGACCGCGACGGCCTGGCGGGTGTGCAGGACGACCGGCGCGATCCCGACCAGGCTCAGGGTGAGTGCCGGGAGCAACAGATGGTGCAGCCGGTCCAGCAGCCCGACGTCACCGGCCAGGGCCCCGTCCGCAACTGCCTCGTCGACGTGTGGACGAGCTGGGCCCACGCCGTCACCCGGAAGCCGACGCGGATCGTGCCGCGCGTCGCCGTACAGGGGTGCCGAGCTCGGCCGCCGTCCGCCCGCGCCGCCGCGCTGTGCGGCGTCGCCCGGTGTAACGATCCGGTGCTTGATCGCGATATTCGGGCCGCGCGGTTGGTCCTGGCCGGGGAGGGCAGGGACCGGATCCGAACAGCCGCGCAGCGATCGTGCCAGTCGGGCCGATCCGAAGTGGGGGAGTTCGCGAATGCCGTACCGATTCAACCCGCCGCCGAACTGGCCGCAG
Source organism: Kribbella sp. NPDC004138 (assembly GCF_053603655.1). Classification (NCBI taxonomy): domain Bacteria; kingdom Bacillati; phylum Actinomycetota; class Actinomycetes; order Propionibacteriales; family Kribbellaceae; genus Kribbella; species Kribbella sp. NPDC004138. Next base: position 81,481 of record NZ_JBSGFZ010000030.1, on the reverse strand, counting down.
CCGCCCGCGGGATTCGTTCCGCCGCCCGGATGGGAGCCCAATCCGAGCTGGCCGCCCGCGCCGCCTGGGTGGCAGCTGTGGATCGAGGAGGTGACTCAACCCGTTGCACCGGCACCCGGAGGCAAGTACTACCCGCTTCCGTCTGGACCGGCCCCGGTTCGCGGACGGCACGCGGCCCCATCCCAGGGATGGGCACCAGGCCCGGAGGTAGCCCCGGCCCTGAACGAAGGCCAATCAGTCGGTACGCACCAGGCGGTCGCCATGACCGCTGTACCCGCTCTGACCATTCCGAGCGCACGAGACGGTCGTGGACTGTTCGGCGGGAAGCGGCGTCTCGAGAACGAGGTCGAGAGGCTGAACGCGCTTGTTGACCAACTCGGTGGAATGGACGCGCTGACGATTGCCACCGAGACCGACCGGCTCCGGAACGAGTTGGAGCAGGTGCGGGCAGGGGTGAACAACGCCCGACTGGACGTCACCAACGCGCAGGCCGAGTTGGCCGCCGCACGGCAGAGCATCATCGAGACCAACGAGGTCGCCACGCTGCAGGAAGTTGGTCTCTACGAGTACGCGCACCCGTTGGAGGACGCGGTCGCCTACAAGACGCGCCTCGCAGAGCTGAAGGACCGGTACAAATCCCTTGCCAAGGGAGATGGCGCTGTCACGGCGACCACCACCTGGCAGGTGAACAACTCCGTTCGGGCGGGCGCGAAGATGGTGCGTGAGATCTCGAAGCTGATGCTCCGCGCCTACAACGCCGAGGCAGACAACTGCGTGCGAACGGTGCGGCCGCATCGACGGGCTTCGAGCGTCGAACGCCTGACGAAAGCGCGCGAGACGATCGCGCGTCTGGGCGACAGTATGAGCATCAGGATCAGCGAGGACTACCACGCCCTGCGTGTCGACGAGGTTCTGCTGACCGCTGACTACCTCTCGAAGGTGGAGGAAGAGAAGGAACGCATCCGAGCGCAGCGCGAGCAGCAGCGCGAGGAGGAGACCGCGCGCCGCGAGTTCGAGCGCGAGAAGGCACGGCTGCTGAAGGAACGAACGCATTACGAGACGGCTCTGGCGCGGGTACGGACGTCCGGCGATGCGGCGGCGATCGAGCAGCTCGAGGCTCAGATCGCTGAGATCGAGTCGTCGATCACCGGCGTCGAGGAGCGTGCGGCGAACATCCGCACCGGGTACGTCTACATCATCTCGAACATCGGCTCGTTCGGTCAGAACATGATCAAGATCGGGATGACCCGGCGCCTCGATCCGTTGGACCGTGTGCGGGAGCTGGGGGACGCGTCGGTCCCGTTCAGGTTCGACGTCCATGCGGTGATCTTCAGCGAGGACGCCCTCGGTCTCGAGAGCGCGCTGCATGCGGCGTTCGCCGAGCAACGGGTGAACAAGGTCAATCTCCGGCGCGAGTACTTCTACGCGACTCCGGCGGAGGTACGCGACGAACTGGCACGGATCGCAGGTCAGCACCTCCTCGAGTACCACGATCTCCCAGAAGCACTCGAGTGGCGCGCCAGCGGCGGCGGAGCCGACTCAGCGTCGACGCAGCTGTAGCCGAAGCGTGCTGTGCCTTAGCCTCCCGGCCTGGTCCGCAGGCCGTGGCGGATGAGGGTGTCGAGGCGTTCCCAGGCCGGTGAGGATGCGTTGATCGAGGACTGTACGAGTTGGGGGAGAGTCGCCAGGTCGTCCGGGGGCTCGTTCAGGTCGGTGGTGGGGTAGCGGGCGAGGGAGGCGGTGACGATGCGGTCGGCGAGGTCTGCGAGGGCCGGGTCGGCGGGGTCGAGGTCGTGTGCGCGGTCGTACTCGAGGTAGAGGCGGCGCAGTTCCGGGTCGTTCTGGGCCTGGGACTGGTCGGCGAAGTAGCGGCGGGCGGTGTCCGGGTAGGTCGCGAAGGTGAGGATCCACAGGTCCCGCTCCAGCGCGATCCAGCGATCGGAGAAGCCGAGGTCATGGAGTCGCAGGAGGTGCTGTTCGACCTCGGGTGGCAGGAACGGGCTGTTGCCGGCGGCAAGGCGCTGCAGGCGGGACAGGGTGGCGGTCAGTCGTTCGATGCGCGCCGTCAGTTCGGTCACCGCGGCGGAGGCCGCGTCCTGGAGCTCGGCCGGTGATCCGGCGGACAGCCGGGCGATCGTCGCGAGCGGCAGGCCGGCTTCGGCCAGGGTGCGGATCTTGACCAGTTCCACGAGGTCCTGGGCGGAGTACCGGCGGTACCCGGACGCGTCGCGCGGCGGTTCCGGGAGCAGCCCCTTGTCGTGGTAGACCCGGATCGTCTTGGTCGAGACGCCGACGTACCGTGCCAGCTCGCCGATGGTGATCACGACACCAGCTTGACCCTTCCCCCGGGGCAATGTCGCACGATGCCGGTATGACGAGTTTCGATCGGGAGACCCTCCGCGCCCTGGCCGACGAGGGCAACGAGCGCGCCCAGGACCGGCTGGCGGACCTGGCCGACGAGCGCGACGACGTCGAGGAACTGAACGAACTGCTGGACGAGGGCTGCCTGCACGCCGGCGAGCTGCTGACCCGCCGCGCGGCCGCCGCGCGCGACCTGCGGGAACTGCAACGCATCGCCGACGCCGGGTACGACGAGGCGGGTGAGGTGCTCGACCGGCTGCTGACCGTCGAACCCGACTGATCCAAGTATCGTGGCGGTATGAGTGCGCAGCGGCGGCCGACGATGTACGACGTGGCTGCCCTGGCGGGGGTTTCGCATCAGACCGTCTCGCGGTACTTGCGGTCGGATCCGGCCGTACGGGCGGACACGGAGGTGCGGATCAAGGCCGCGATCGACGAGCTGGGGTATCGGCCGAACCTGATGGCCCGCGCGATGCGGACGCGGAGCACCGGGGTGGTCGCGATCATCCTGCCGGGGTGGACCGGGCCGGAGCGGACCGTCGCCGCGGCGTGCGAGGAGGCGCAGCGGCTCGGGTACCAGGTGGAGATCGTGATCGGCGTCGACGAGGACCCGGCCGCGTTGAGCCGGCTGGCCGACGACATCCTCGGACGCGGTCAGGTCGACGGCGTACTGTCGGTGACACCGCTGACGGGCACCACGAACAACGCGGGCGTCGTCGTACAGACTGCGGAGTTCGACCACCGGCTGCACGCCGTGGAGGCGGTCGCGGCGGACGAGGCGACGATGGAAGAGATCCTGGAGCGGCTCGCCGCGCTCGGGCACCGCGACTTCTTCCACGCCGCGGGACCGCAGGACTGGAAGTCGGCCCAGCTGCGCAAGTCCGGGTACCTGAAGGCCTGTGACCGGCTCGGGCTGCGGTCGCACGGCATGTACGACGGTCCGTGGCATCCGGAGACCGGCGCCGAAGCGGTGCGGTCGTTGCCTGTCGACACACCGGTCACGGCGGTGGTCGCGGCGAGCGATCACATCGCGGCCGGGGTGCTGCGCGCGGCGTTCGACCGCGGCTGGCGCGTTCCGGACGACTTGAGCGTCACCGGATGGGACGACCTGACCCTCGTACGGTACGGAACCCCCGCGCTGTCCACCGTCCGCGTCGACCGCGAATCCTCCGGCCGGCACGGCATGCGCCGACTGATCGCCGCGATCCGCAACGAACCCGAACCGGCCCCGCTGCCCGCGGCCCCGACCGAGATCGTCTTCCGCGAAACCACCGCCGCACCCCGCTGGCCCCGCCAGAGCTGACAGCGGCGTGGTCAGGTGAGGACAAGCGCGCCCAGGTGCCAGAAGCGGTCGGGTTCGCTGTCCAGGATCAGATCGGCGGTGCGGCCTGTGGGGCCGCCGTCGAGATCTGCGTGGAGCCAGGTGAAGATGCCGCCGGGCAGGTCGGTGGAGGTGGCAAGGACTTTGTTGCCCTCGGCGATGATCGTCGGGGGACAGTCCGGGCCGCCGTCGCCGACGAGCGCCGAGAGACGGACCGGTCCGGGCGGCAATGTGATCCGTAGCGTGCGGGCGGGGTAGTCACCACAGAAGTCCCGGCGCAGCGCATCCCACGTGTTCCCGCGGTCGCGGCCTTGCGGTGCCGTGCCGACCCACCCGTAGCCGAGCGTTGTGTTCCAGGTGGTGCTGGGAGAGACCCGCGCGTAGCCCGTCACCAGCGGGCTGTCGGCGGTTCCGATGTCCAGTGCGAGATGGCACTGCGCGGCGTCCGGCGTGACCACGAAGGTCTGGTGCCGCGAGCTCAGCGCTGTCTGCGCCGGTGTGATGTCGATCGACAGGTCCACGTGATCCGCGATCAACGGCGGCGTGACGGGCAGTACGACGGTGGTCGCCGCGCCCGGTCCGACGGTCGCACTCGCCGTACCGGCCTGCCATCCCGAGTCCACCGGATGCACCGTCGCCGCGAAGGACCGCGACGTGCTGTTCGCATTGGTGACCTCGACCGGGAGGTTGTTCGCCTTCCCGCCGAACAGCAACTGCCCGCCCGGATAACCGAGCTGCAGCCATCCCGTCCCGCTCGACACGATCCGTGAGAAACCGTAGAAGTACGACACGATCGTGTCCCGCCAGCGCTCCGCCTCGATCATGTGCGCGTCGAAGGTGGCGGAGATGTCGGCATGCCGCGCCTGATCCACCAGGCCCGCGAGCCGGTCCCACGCTCGCCGGAACGCCACCACCTTGTCGTAGCCGTCGAAGTGGCTGTCGTAGATGTGCTGGATGACGGTCGTCCCCGAGTGCAGCCGGTGCGTGTACGGCACCCAGTGCATGAACAGCAGCAACTCGTCCGGGCACTTCTCCAGCGAGCTGTAGATCTCCTGCCACGGCGGGGCGTACATCCCGGTGAACCCGGTCGCGGTCCGGTCGAATCCGGTGCCTTCGGTGGTGGTGTGGTGCGACAGGTTCTGCGTGGTCGTCGGCGCCGGCGCGAAGTGCGCGCCGAGTGGGTACGTCAGATAGCCCATACCCAGCGGCGACGTGTAGCTCTCGTAGGTCTGCCAGGACCCCAACATGATTGCCTTCAGCACCGACCTGAACTGCGGGTCGCCGCCGAACGTGAGCTCGATCCACTCCGACACGATCTCGTCCGCGGACAGCCCCGGGTTCCACGCCAGCCGCGCGAATCCGTGCGTGTTCGCCGCGCCGAGCTGATAGCCGGTCCAGTCCCGGTCGTCGCCGAGATTGATCACCCCGGCCAGACCGACGTTGTCCTGGTCGTACGCGACTCCGGTCACGATGTCCGCGACGGTCGACGCTTTGCCGGTGTGGGTCTGGAAGCCCAGGATCGACTTCCACTCCGGGACGAGGTAGCACAGGTGTGTCGAGTGTCCGGTGTACTCCTGCGTCACCTGCAGCTCGATCATCTGGTTGGTGTTCGGCAACCCGCCGAACAACGGGTTCACCGGCTCCCGGACCTGGAAGTCGATCGGCCCGTTCTTCGTCTGGACGACAGCGTTGCCGTGGAACTGCCCGTCGAGCGGATGGAAGACCCGGTACTGGTACTCCGCCCAGTCGTCGAACCCTTCGTGGACGAAGGACCTCCACACCAGCCGCCCGTCGTACGGCGCGAGCCGGTCGGCGAGCATGTTGGCGCCCTCGGCATGGGTGCGCCCGTAGTCCAGCGGGCCCGGCTGGCCCTCGGAGTTCGCCTTCACCAGGAACCCGCCGAAGTCCGGGATCAGCCGGTAGATCTCGGCGATCTTGTCCTGCCACCACTGCTGGACCCGGGCGTCGAGCGGATCGGCAACGGTGATCGGTGCCGGCTGGTCCTTGGTCAGTGTGATCGGCGCGGCGTAGTTGGCCGACAGCCACAGCCGCACACCCCACGACCGCAGGACACCGGCCAGCGCCGCCAGCCCCGGCAACCGTTCGGAGCGCAGGAATTCGGCGCTGGCGTTCACGTTGTTGACCACGGTGTGGTTGATCCCGACGGACGCGAGGATCCGGGCGTAGTCGACGTACCGCTCGCGGAGCCCGGGGAGCTCGTCCCAGGCGAAGATCGACTTGCCGGCGTACCCGCGTTCGATGCTGCCGTTCAGGTTGTCCCAGTGGTTGACCATGCGCAGCGGGGCGGCCGGCCGGTCGGTCAGGTCCAGCCGGTCGAGCGGGCGGCGGCGTTGCAATTGCTGCAGGAACCGGAATGCACCGTATAGCGCTCCGCTCTCGCCGGACCCGGTGATCTCGAGCCGATCGGCGCGACGCTTGATCGTGAACCCCTCCGGACCGAGGGCACTGTCCGCACCGACACCGACGACAACCGCGCCGTTGCTGATCTGATCGCGCACCGGTATCGATCGCCCGAGCAGCCCCGACAGTCCACGCGCCAGCTCGGCGCCCGCGGATCGCAGTACGGCGTGGTTGCCGAGCACAACGACATGGGTGAACGCGGAGCGGTACCGGGACAGCAGTGCGCTGTCGTCGACGAGCCGGTAGCGCAACCAAAGGTCGTAGCCGTCTTCGTTGGGCGGTACGGCGAACGCGGCGTCCGGTAGGAGACTGGCAGCCAGCGCGCCGGCTGCACCGCCGGCCAACAGCGTGCGGCGAGTGATCGTCATCGGCTGCTCCCTTGTCATGACTGGTACGTCCGCACGTAGTCGAACCGGGCTGTCGTGCCGGTGCCGCCCATCGAAATGAGACCGAGCTTGACCGGTCCGGCGTCGGCGGGCAGGTACCAATAGCTGCCCCACTGCCAGTGCCGGCCGTCCAGGCTGGTCGCTGCCTGGAACAAGTGCTCGCCGGTGACCGGCTGGGTGGTGTGGCGCAGCCGCAGCCACATGGTGTCGGCGCTCGGCCCGAGCTGGATCGCCTCCGCCCAAGGGGTCGCGTCGGCTCCAGGCCACAGGAACGCCTGTTGTACGGCGCCTGTGCGCGTCGGGGCGAGCTGTAGCGATTCTGTCCGCGAGGCCCACGCGATCAGGCCGGCGCGGGCATTGCCGGTGCTGGCTGCGAACGGCAGCGACAGCCGCGTCTCGACGGTGTAGTCACCTTGCGGTGCGTCGCGGAGCAGGACGGTGGCGAGGTTGTCTTCCTTGCTGAGGTCGTTGGCCTGGGTGTCCCACACCAGCTGACCGTTCTCGAGTCGGCCTTGGTTCGGACCGGTCCATTGCCAGCGCGAGTCCACGGTGTCGAACTCGTCGCTGAAGTCCGGGAGGAGTTTGCCGACCCGCGGATCCGGGACCTTGTGCGTGACCGGCTCGTAGAGCTTCGTCATCGCGAGGTTGTCGCCCTGTGCGGAACCTGTCAGGCCGATCTGGGCGGCGCCGGCCAACCCGTTCGCGAGCCGGATGTTCAGTTCGGCGAGCGCGTTGTCGCCGAGTGCTGGGGCGACTTGGACGGTCGCCCGGTCGCCGCGTACTTCGACGCTCACGGAGTGCCAGGTGTCGTACCGGAAGCCCTGATAGAGCGCGGTCTCCGCCGAGTTGGCGAGCTTTCCGCCGACGTGCTGTTCGACGCGGAGCGAGCCGCGGGACGGATCGAGCCAGGCGACGGAGTAGTTGCGCGGCGAGTGGTAGGCGAAGACGAGTCCCGCCCGGCCGGTCGACGTCCGGAGATCGCCCTCGACGCGGTAGTCGGCCGGTCCGCCCGTACGGCTCACCAGGAGCGACGAGGCGTCGGCGGATTCGGCGTACCCGCCGCTGGATGCGTCCTGGCCGACCGTCCACTCGCCGCTGAGCGCACGCCAGTCGGACAAGGACGAGGACTCGTTGAACGAGCCGCCGATGGTTGGCGTCGCGGCGGGCGCGGGCTGCGGCTGGTCGGAGGTCCACAGGCCGGCGCGGACCGTCGGCCAGCCGCCGATCCAGTCGAGGCGGTCCATGGACTGCGGCCGGCCGCCCCACGTGTGGTCGGCGCGGAGGTCGGAGTTGACGAGATTCCACTGCTGTCCGGAGCGGTCCACTGTGACCGCGTTGTGCCCGGTCGCGGAGAGCGAGTTGCCGTTGAACGAGTTCACGATCGTGCCGCCGGGCCGTGCGGCGGTGAGCGATACGCCGTTCTCGTCCACGAACGGACCGGTCGGCGAGGTCGAGCGGCCGACGAGCACCGGGTAGCCTCCGCCGCCGACGTTGCCGATGCAACAGCCGTAGCCTGAGTAGAACAGGTAGTACCAGGGACCGCGCTTGGTCACCCAGGTGCCTTCGCCGCGCTCACCGGCGACGACCTGCTGCGACGTTCCGACCGTGCTGCGGCCGTCGGGCGCGAGCCGTACGACGTGCAGCCCGCCGCGGCGGAACGAGCCGTAGTACAGGTACTTCGTGCCGTCGTCGTCGATGAACATCATCGGGTCGATCTCCATCACCTCGCTGTCGGCGACGAAGTCCACGACCGGATGGCCGACGTCCTTCCACGGGCCGGCCGGCGAGTCGGCGATCGCGAGCCCGATCGCGGCGCCGAGCGGCGTGGAGCTCGGCGCGGAGTAGTACATGTAGTACTGGCCGTCGACGTACCGGACGTCCGGCGCCCAGTACCCCTTCTGCGGCCATGGCGCCCACTCCGGATGGTTCTCGGCGCTGAACGCGTCGCCGAGGAACTCCCAGTGCACGAGGTCGGTGGAGCGCACCATCGGGATCAGGTGCTGCGGACCGCCGTGGTCGGCGTTCTCGCGGGTCAGGCTGGTATTGGTGGCGTAGGAGTACCAGGCGCCGTCCTTGGCGCGGATCAGCCCGACGTCGGAGAACGCCTGGACGATGTCGCTCATCAACGGATTGGTGTAGGCGGGTTGTTGCCGGGGCGCCGCGCCGACCGGGGGCAGTCCCACGACGGCGATCAGCACCGCCGCCAGGCCGGCGAGGATCAGACGGAACGACACGGTTCGGGGCATGACAGCAGGTCCTCACTGGGCGGGGGAGGTCTGACAGAGATCAGTGCTGCTCCGCGAGCGGTTCGCGGCGTCGTGTTATCGATCACCCAGACCGTAAGTGATCGATAACATCCCCGCAAGACCTCATCGCGCAAGAGCTTTCGCGGCCGCGGATCGCGCGTCGGCAGGTGTGGTCCGGCGTGCGATGGGACACTGCGTAAGGGCGGGGTCACGAAAGGAAGCGGTGGAGCCATGCGTATCGCTTACGAAGTAGGTCTTCCGCTGGTGGCTGAGGCGGACGTCAACGCGCCGTGGAACGCGCACGACACCCGGGTGCTGGTCGTCGCTGTGCTGGGAATCGCGCTCATCGTCGTCTTGATCGTCGCGTTCAAGGTGCACGCGTTCCTGGCGCTCACGATCGGAGCACTGTTCGTCGGCCTCGGGTCCGGCATCGGCGCGGGCGCGGTCACGAAGTCGTACGAGAACGGCGTCGGCAGTGTCCTCGGGTACGTCGGTGTGCTGATCGCCCTCGGCGCGATGGTCGGCAAACTGCTCGCCGACTCCGGCGGCGCCGATCAAGTGGTCGACACGCTGCTGCGCGGCCGGGCCAGCGGGCTGCCGTGGAAGATGGCGCTGATCGCGTTCATCATCGGCATCCCGATGTTCTTCGAGATCGGCCTGGTGCTGCTGATCCCGGTCGTGGTCCTTGCGGTCCGGCGCACCGGTGCCCGCGCCATGCTGCTCGGGATCCCGGCGCTGGCGGGCCTGTCCGTCCTGCACGGTTTCGTGCCGCCGCACCCGGGCCCGCTGGCCGCGATCGGCGTCCTCGGCGGCAACGTCGGCATCACGCTGGCGCTGGGTCTGCTGGTCGCGATCCCGACGGTGATCGTCGCCGGGCCGCTGTTCGGTCGGCTGGCGGCGCAGTGGGTGCCGATCGGGGCCGCCGGCGCGGCGCTCGAGATCGGCGCCGGTCACCAGGAGGCCGAGGTACACCCAGGCGGTCCGCCCACCATGTCGTCAGGGTCGTCAGGGTCGTCAGGGTCGTCAGGGTCGTCAGGGTCGTCAGGGTCGTCGGTGTCGTCAGGGCCGTCAGGGCCGTCAGGCTCAGCCGGCTCCGCCGGCTCGTCCGGGGCATCGGTGATGGACGGGGACGACGCGCCGGCCGGATCGGTGCGGACCCGGACGCCGAGCTTTGCGGCGACGATCGTGACGGTGCTGTTCCCGGTGGCGCTGATGCTGATCAAAGCCGCGTCCGACGTGTGGATGAGCAAGGACAACCCGCTCTTCCCGGCCCTGCAGTTCATCGGCGATCCGGTCGTGGCGCTGCTGATCGCCGTCCTCCTCGCGATGTACACCTTCGGCACCGCGGTCGGCTTCGGCGTCCCGGAGCTGAGCCGCAAGATCGGCACGAGCCTGCTCCCGATCTCCGGCGTGATGCTGATCGTCGGCGCCGGCGGCGGGTTCAAGCAGGTTCTGGTGGACGGCGGCACCGGCACGGCGATCGCCAAGATCGCGATCGCGGCGAACCTGTCCGCCCTGCTGCTCGGCTGGATCGTCGCGGTCCTGATCCGGCTGGCCACCGGCTCGGCGACGGTCGCGACGGTCACCGCGGCCGGCATCGTCGCGCCGCTCGCGACCGGCGAGAGTACGACGTACCTGGCCTTGGTGGTGCTGGCGATCGGCGCCGGCTCACTGTTCTTCTCGCACGTCAACGACGCCGGGTTCTGGCTGGTCAAGGAGTACTTCGGCATGACCGTCGGCGAGACCATCAAGACCTGGTCGGTGATGGAGACCATCATCTCGGTGATGGGCCTGGCGATGACGCTGCTCTTGTCCGCCTTCGTCTAGCGCGTCACGGGCCGTCAACGGGTGATGAGGTCGTGGGCCGGGGACGCGTCCCGGGGGAGCGGCTCGGCATGGATGGTCGCTGCGGCCAGGTGGGGTACGGCGTCGATCAGGGCGCGCTCCACCTGGTGGCTGAGATGGTGCGCCTCGACGAGCGACGTACTGGACTCCACGGTGATCCGCGCTTCGGCGCGCAGGGTGTGGCCGAGCCAGCGAAGGTGGACGCCGGTCACGTCGAGGACGCCGGGAACGGCGCGGGTGACCTGCTCGGTCCGGTCGACGAGCGCGGGATCGACCGCGTCCATGAGGCGGCGGTACACCTCGCGGGCAGCGTCCCGCAGCACGAACAGGATCGCGACCGTGATCACCAGGCCGATGATCGGGTCCGCGAGCGGGAAGCCGAGCCAGGCGCCGACGGCGCTGAGCACGACTCCTGCTCCGCGCATTGGCTAACCGTTGTGAACCGGCGCAATGGTTAGGGTGGCGTATGGATGTCGACGAGCGGTTCGACTGGGAAGGCCGATCGATCGCGTGGGGCCGTGCCGGCAGCGGTCCGCCGGTGGTGTTCTGTCACGGGACGCCGTTCTCCTCGCGGGTCTGGTCGCGGTACGCCGACGCGTTGAGTGCCGATTTCACGGTGCACCTGTGGGACATGCCCGGGTACGGCGAATCGTCCATGCATCCGGATCACACGGTGGATTTCGGCGCGCAGGCCAAGGCGTTCGCGGCGTTGCTGGAGCACTGGGGACTGGACAGGCCGCACGTAGTCGCGCACGACTTCGGCGGTGCGGTCTCGCTGCGCGCCACGCTGGCCGAGAAGGCGGCGTACGCGTCGCTGATGCTCGTCGACGTGGTGGCGATCCCGCCGAGCGGTTCGCCGTTCTTCCAGTTCGTGAAGCGGCACCCGACGACGCTCGACGAGCTGCCGCCGTACATCCACGAAGCGATCCTGCGGGCTTATGTGAGTGCCGCGAGTCATCGCGGTCTGCGGGAGCACGAGCTGGCCGAGCTCGTCGCGCCGTGGCGCACCGAGGCGGGACAACCCGCGTTCTACCGGCAGATCGCGCAGTACGACGAGAAGTTCCTGGCCGAGAACGAGCGCAGCCTGGGCGATCTGTCGATACCCGTGAAGGTGCTGTGGGGCCGCGACGACGCCTGGATCCCACCCGCGACCGGCCGGCGGCTGGCGGAGCTGATCTCCGGAGCGACATACGCCGAGGTGCCGGACGCAGGCCACCTGATGCAGTACGACGCGCCGGTCGCGCTGGCGACCGCGCTCCGGGAGTGGCTGTATTTCTGACCGGCTTCGCGGCTCTTTTCACAGGTGACGAGATCTGCGGTGGTGGTCGGCGGCGGGATCGTGGGGCTGGCTGTGGCGCGAAGCCTGCAGCGGCTCGACCCCGGTACGCCGGTGATCGTGCTGGAGAAGGAGCCGGCGGTCGGGGCACACCAGACCGGGCACAACTCGGGCGTGGTGCACTCCGGGCTGTATTACCGGCCGGGGTCGCTGAAGGCGCGGTTCGCGGTGACCGGCGGTGCGGCGCTGCGCGACTACTGCGCGGAGAAGGGCATCCCGCTCGACGTACCGGGGAAGCTGGTCGTCGCGACGACCGACACCGAGCTGCCGCAGCTCGACCGGCTGTTCGGGATCGGTCGCGAGAACGGGGTGCCCGTACGCCGGTTGAGCCTGGACGAGGTCGCCGAGCGGGAACCGCATCTGCGGGTGAAGGGCGCCTTGGCGGTCGACTCCACGGGCCGGGTGGACTTCAAGCTCGTGGCGGCCGCGCTCGCCGACGATGTGCGGGCGGCAGGCGGCGAGATCCGGACCGGAGTGTCCGTGACGACTGTCGAGAACGCCGGCCCGGTGGTGCGGGTTCGGACGGCGGACGACGTGATCGAGGCCGATCGGGTCGCGGTGTGCGCCGGGCTGCACAGCGATCGGCTGGCGCGCGCGTCCGGCCTCGAACCCGGCGTGCGCATCCTCCCGTTCCGCGGCGAGTTCAGCGAGCTTGTGCCCGGGCGGGAGCATCTGGTGAAGGGGCTCGTCTACCCGGTGCCCGATCCCGACCTGCCGTTCCTCGGCGTGCATCTGACGCGCGGTATCGACGGCAGCGTCCACGTCGGCCCGAACGCCGTGCCAGCGCTGTCCCGCGAGGGGTACTCGTGGTCGCGGATCGTCGTCCGGGATGTCTGGGAGTCCGCGACGTACCGCGGGTCCTGGAAGCTTGCCCGCCGGTACGCCCGGACCGGCGCGAAGGAGATCGTCCGCTCGCTCACCGGCCGGGCGCTGGTCCGCGAGGCGCGGCGGATGCTGCCCGAGCTCCAGGTCGCCGATGTACGGCGGTGCGGTGCGGGGGTTCGCGCGCAGGCGGTCACCCGGGACGGCAAGCTCGTCGACGACTTCCTGTTCCTCCGCGACGGCCGCGCACTGCACGTCCTCAACGCACCGTCACCCGCCGCCACCGCCTGCCTGGTCATCGGCGACCGAATCGCCGAAGAACTCTCCGCCGACCGAGCCTGACCGAACGCCGTCCGAAGCGTTACTGCCTCACCCGTGCTGAGGCTCGAGGGCGATTTCGACGATGCGGACGCGGACCTCGGGGACCGAGCCGGTGGTGGACTCGACTTCCTTGGTGATTGCTGTCCGGACAGCGTGGCCGACCTCGGTGGCGTTGTGGGTCACGGCTGTGACGATCCGGGCGTTGATCAGCAGGAGTCCGTCGGCCCGCAGGTCGACGTCGATGCCGGCCACGTCCGGGACCGGGCGGCCGGTGGTGCGTTCCCACGCCTGAGTGGCGAACTGCTTCAGAAGCCCGACCAGACCCGGCTGCAGGCGGACGACCCCGGCGACGGACCGGGCGGCCGTCGCAGCCGTCTGGGCCAGAGCCAGCCGCTTCAGTTCGTCGGTCACCGCGGGTCTGTCCAGACGTCGACGACCTCGAAGTCCAGCCGGTCGAGCTCGTATCCGATCTGGCCGCTCAGCGCCGACGCAACCCGTTCGCGGGCCAGCCCGAGCGCCTCGACCTGGCCGGTCCCGAACTCCAGTGCGACCGTCATCGACACCCGTACGGCGTCCGGCCGCTCCGCCGGCACCTCGATCCGGCACTGACGGGCCCTGACCCCTGGTACGGCGTCGACGGCGTACCGCAGGACGGCGGCCAGCGCCGGCACCGACAGCGCGACCTCCGGGGACCCGAGCGGAATCGTCCGCCCGAGGTTCATGTCCGCGCGGACAGCGGTCATGATCCGGTCCAGCATTCCGCTCGGAACGTCGACCGGGTCGTCGATCAGGACCGCGGTCGCCGCGGCCAGCTGTTCGAGACCGGCCCGCGCGGTCCGGCAGTGCGGGCAGTCGGACACGTGCGCACCCGGCGTACCGCGGTCCAGCTCGTCCCCGACGTCCTCGACCGTCCGGCCGCAGGCCAGCGGGTGCAGATCGGTCACCTCCATGGCTTCATCACCTCCGCGAGCTCGGCGCGGGCTCTGGCTATCCGCCCCCGGACGGCGGTCGGCGTCGTCCCGACCAGCTCGGCGATCTCCTGGTACGACCGGCCGTGGACCTCACGCAACAGCCAGCACGCGCGTTGTTGTGCGGGCAGCCGCCGCAGCGCCTCCGAGAGCGCGCTCATCGCCGCGCTCGTCCCGGCCGACCGGGCCGGATCGCCGTCGGGCGCCGGGTGATGCTCGTCGAGATCGACAGTGGGCCGGCGCCGTTGCAGGACGGTCAGGCACTTGTTGGTGGCCGTGCGGTACAGCCAGCTGCCGAACGCGCCGTCGTCCTGGATCTCGGGCAGCCGCCGCCAGGCCGTCACGAACGTCTCCTGGGCGATGTCCTCGGCCTCCCCGCTGGCACCGTCGAGCATCCGCAGGCACAACGTGTAGATCCGTCGCTGGTACCGGCGGACCAACAGCTCGAACGAGGCGGCATCGCGGTCGCGGGCACGCGCGACCAGTGTCGCCTCGTCCAGCTCGACGAGGGCCGTCACCGCGGCTCCAGGGTGCTCATGCAGGGAGGACGACACGGAAGGCCCGAATGTCACGGTAGCCTCCCCGACCGACGGCGTGAGACATGTCACCCTTGGGCGGTGCGTGACGATTCCGGGTCTGCCGTTGTCCAACCGTCGAACAGGCACAACCGCTGACGAGAAAGGGCATCTGCCGATGACCGAGACCGTGACCACCACAACCGCCCCGAAGCGCGGCGCCGGCACCGTGACTGCGGATGTGGTTGCCGAGGGCACCGGCTCCGGCGGCGCCCTCGGGCGGACCACGATCGCCGACGTCGTGGTGTCGAAGATCGCCGGCATCGCCACCCGGGAGATCGACGGCGTGCACGCGCTCGGCGGCGGCGCGGCCCGCGCGGTCGGGCTGCTGCGCGACCGGATCCCGGGCTCGCGGACCAACCTGTCCCAGGGCGTGTCGGTCGAGGTCGGCGAGAAGCAGGCTGCCGTCGACATCGAGCTGGTCGCGGAGTACGGCGTGAGCATCGCCGAGCTCGCCGCCGCGATCCGCGGCAACGTGATCGGCGCGGTCGAGCGGATGACCGGGCTCGAGGTCACCGAGGTCAACATCACGGTCAGCGACGTGCACCTCGACGGCGACGACGAGGACGACGACGCGGACGAGGCCCCGGCCGAGCGCCGGGTGCAGTAAGCGGTCAACCCACCATCCGAGTGAGCTCTGAGGAGAGTACGTGAGCACGTCGACCATCGGTCTGTTCGCCGGTCTGCTGATCGCCATCGCCGCCGCGGCCGGCGGGTTCCCCGGCTTCCTGCTCGCGCTCGTCCTGGGAGCGGTCGGGCTCGTCGTCGGGCGCTTCCTGTCCGACGGGACGAAGGGGCTCGACGACCTGATCTCCCGCCGCGGCCGTGGCTGACACGGTCACCGCGCCGCCGCCCGTTACCGGCACAGGTAACCCTGAGGCAGAGCCGTCCTCGATCGCGATCGGGGGTGATCGAGGGCGGCTCGACATCGCGCAGCGAGCGGTCGAACGGATCGCGGAGATCACCGCCCGCCGGCACGGCGCCGTCGTCCGGCGGGACGCCGTACTGGGCCGCGGCCTGCCGAAGGCCCGCGCGGTGATCGCGGGCCGCCGGACGCGAATCGAGGTCGAAGTCGCGGCGGCGTGGGGCCGCCCACTGGACGAGGTCGCCGCCGAAGTACGCCAGGCGGTAGCCGACGACATCGAACGCTTCACCGGCCTCGGCGTCGATCGCGTCGACATCGCCATCACCGCCGTCGCCACACGCGACTCCTCCACCACCGCCCCACGAGACCGCTCCGCCGCGGTCGGTGAAGCCGCGTCTCCTCCGGCTGCGAAGAGGCCGGTGGCCGGCCCGGCGGTCTCGGTCGTCGGGGTCCTGGTAGCGCTGGTCCTGATCGGTCTTGGGGCTGCCGGTATTGCCGAGATGCTCCACGCGGCAGGTCTGCTGCGCGGCGCCGTGGTCCCCGAGGACTGGTCTGCTCGGACGGTGCGTCTCGGTCCGGCGAGCTGGCTTCGGCCGGCGGGCGCGGCAGTCGTCGTGCTCGGTTTGCTCCTTCTGGCCCTGACCTTGAAACCGCGCCGACGTACTCATCTGGCGGTCGACGCGCCCGCCGGCATTGTGTGGATCCGGCTGGTTGATGCGGCTCGGCTGGCGGCGGACAGTGCGGGACGGGTCGACTCTGTGACCGGGGCGTCGGTGGTCGCGAAGCGGCGGCGGTTGCGGGCGACCGTGACGACGTTCGGTGACCCGGCCAGGGTGCGTGAAGAGGTCCGTACGGCCGTCGCCGACCGCCTGAGCACGCTCGAACCCCACCCGCGCGTCCGTATCGACCTGAGGGAGGACTGACATGCGTCGCGGCGTCATCGCCCTGGACCGTGTCGTCGGCGTCGCGGTCGCGCTGGTCCTGATCGCGGCCGGAGTCGCCGCTGTCTACTGGTGGCACACGGATACCCCGGCCACCATCACGCTCGAGACCCCGCCCGACCGGACCTCGGCGACTTGGTGGCCCTGGGCAACGGGTACGGCGGGCGCCGCTCTCACGCTGGGAGGCTTCTGGTGGCTGACCCGCCACCTCCCACGAAGGCTCAACGGCCGCTTCACCTTGCCCAGCAGCGGAAAGACTGGACGGCTGTTCGCCGACGCGCACGCTGCCGTCGATGCGGCCGCCTCCGACCTGTCCGGCCTGCCGGAGATCCGGGACGCATCCGGGCGGGTGGTCGCCGATCGCGGAGAACTGGTGGCCGAGATCCAGTGCACGATCGAGCCGAGCGCGGAGCTGACCGCCGTACACAGTGCGGTCACCCGCGCCGCGGCGGACCTGCACTCCGTCCTCGGCCTGCCCCATCTCCGCCACCGCGTCCGTCTCCGCGTCGCTCGCGGCGACAAGACCACCGCCATACCGCGCGTCATCTGAAACCGCCGGTCTGATCGAGCCGTGATTTCACACCGGCGCAACAGCTGGGCAATCTGGGTCCGGGACGCTGTCGGGTATGGATTCGTTGCGTACGACGCTCACCGGCGGAACGGCCTGTGAGGTGTGTGGACGGCTGCCCCACCCGCGGCGCCTCCGCCTGACGCTGGCGAAGCTCGTGGCGATCGCGCCGGTCGAGCTGGCCCTGCACGCGGCGGTGCTGTCGGCGCACCCGCCGTACCTGGTTTCGGTGGCTCTGCTCGCGACCGTGACAACGGCGCTGGTGATCTGGGTGGTGGAGCCGTCGACGATGCGGCTGCTGCGGTCCTGGCTGCACGCCCCGAGGGTCCGTCCACGGCACGGGATCGGGACCTTGTGGCGGATCCGTGTCACGCTCGACGACCGGGCGGGAGCGCTGGAGAGTCTGACCCGGCGGCTCGCGGTGCTCGATGCGAACATCCTGGGGCTGCACGTCCATCCGATCGACGGCGGTGTCCGCGACGAGTTGGTGGTTTCGACCCCGGCCGACGTGACGGCGGCCGACCTGGAGATCGCCGTGGAGTCGGGCGGCGGGCGGGAGACGCACGTCTGGCCGACGACCGCGCTGGCGCTGGTGGACGGGCAGACGAAGGCGCTCAGCCTGTCGGCGCGTGTGGTCGCGGACCCGGCGGAGTTGCCGCACGCGGTCGCGGAGCTGCTCGGCGCGCGGCTGGTCACCGACCGGGTGACGCTCGCCGGTCAGCTTCCCGGCGACGCGACGGTGCTCAAGCTTCCCTCGCCGTGGACGGGCCTGTTCGTGTTCAGCCGTCCGGGCGAGCCGTTCACGCCCGCCGAGTCGGCCCGCGCACACCGCCTCGCCGAGCTGGCCGAGGCGGCGCAGACGATCAAGGGATGAGTCAGCGGGCGTCCCAGCCGCGGCGGGGCGAGTGTGTGGTCGGGCGGGCGTCGCGGCTGCGGTAGACGATGTACGGGCGGGTGAGGTAGCCGAGCGGCGCGCTGAAGACGTGGACCAGGCGGGTGAACGGCCAGAGCGCGAAGAGCGCGATCGCGACGAGACCGTGGAGCTGGAAGGTCAAGGGAGCCTCGGCCATCAGATCCGGGTGCAGATCGAAGCGGAAGATGCCGCGGAACCAGATCGACACGCCTTCGCGGTAGTCGTAGTCCCCGACCAGGTTGGCGACCACCGTGTTGGCCAGACCGAGCAGGATCACCGTCGCCAGGACGGCGTACATCAGCTTGTCCATCCGTGTCGTGGCGGAGAAGACCGGACCGACCGTACGACGGCGATAGATGAGGATCGTGAGGCCGACGAGCGTGCAGAACCCGGCGATCGCGCCGATCGACACCGCGAAGAAGTGGTACAGCCCCTCGGAGACGCCGACGGCGTCGGTCCACGACTTCGGGATGCCGAGTCCCATCACGTGCCCGAGGAACACCGCCAGGATGCCGAAGTGGAACAGCGGGCTGCCCCAGCGCAGCAGCCGGTCCTCGTACAGCTGCGACGACCGCGTGGTCCAGCCGAACTTGTCGTACCGGTACCGCCAGATGTGTCCGACGACGAACACGGTCAGGCAGACGTACGGGAAGACCACCCACAGGATCTCGTCCATCAGCGCGCTCCGGGAAAGGTCGGCATCGGGAGGACGGCCGGATCGAAGGCCGGGGCCGCGTACGGCGTGAGCCCGACCTCCTCCTGCGGCGGGCCCTCGGCGGCGAGCCGGGCGATCGCGTCCCGTTCGTCGCCCTGCAGCGGCGGCAGCGTCGCGGTGACCGCGAGCACCGCGCCGTGCCAGGGCGAGTCGCCGTCGGCGAGCGCGAGCCGGAGCAGTTCGAGCCCCGCACGGTGGTCGAGCAGCAGCCGGTGGCCGAGCTTCTGGTCGACCGTCGCGGCGTACTCCAGGACGACGCAGAGGTGGTCGGGCAGCTCGGAGTCGTCGAGGACGAAACCGGATCGCAGGTAGGTCTGCTTGAACCGCAACAGCGCGACGCCGCGGCGGCGGGTGTCGCCGTGGGCGAAGTACGTGAGGTAGAGGTTGTGCCGCCGCCGGCTGTCGAACGTCTCGACGTACCGCGCCTGCAGGTCCGGAAGGTGACCGGCAGCAAGCTGTTCGAGGGTGGCCGTGAGCGGTTCGGCGAGGCTGCTCGGGAGCCGGTCGAGGGCACGCCGGACGAGCGGCAGACGCTCGACCAGGATCTCGTCGGGGTAGTCGAGCAGCAACGACGCGGACTGCCAGGCGATCGTCAGTTGTCCGGCCGGCAGGGCCGGAGCGGGATGCTTCATCCGGGGTGCTCCTCGTCGTCCGGCCGCCTCGGGAACAGGCCGTCGGGCTTGCCTTTGCCGTCCCAGTTGAGCAGGTTGACCCGCGCCTGCTTGTCCTCCGGCGAGGCGATCCCCTCCGACGTCTGGCGGTCCTTGAGCATCTGGAAGTTCTCGACCGCGATCGGCGTCGGTACGCCGGAGCCCTCGCCGAACGGCCCCGATCCACCCATCCCCGGTCCGCCCTCGTAGTCGAGCGAGCAGGCCAGCTCCTCGAGCTCGTGGGCCTGCTCGGCGTGGGCCGCCGGGATCACGTAGCGCTCGTCGTACTTCGCGAGGGCGAGCAACCGGTACATGTCGTACACGTCCTCCTCGCTCATCCCGACCGCCGCCGGGATGCTGCCGTCCGGATCGCGGCCCAGGTTGATGTCGCGCATGTACGAGCGCATCGCGGCGAGCTTGCGCAGCACCTGGTCGACCGGTGCGACGTCGCCCGCGGTGAACAGTTCGGCCAGGTACTCGATCGGGATCCGCAGCGCGTCGATGGCCGCGAACAGGTTGTCCTTGCGCTCCGCGTCCTCACCGGTCTCGCGGACCACGTCGACGACCGGTGACAGCGGCGGGATGTACCAGACCATCGGCAGCGTCCGGTACTCCGGATGCAGCGGCAACGCCACGCGGAAGCGGTTGATCAGCGCGTACACCGGCGATCGCCGGGCCGCCTCGATCCAGTCCGCCGGGATCCCGGCCCGCTCGGCCTCCCGCTGGACGGCGGGATCGAAGGGGTCGAGGAACACGTCCCGCTGCGCCTCGTACAAGCCCTGCTCGTCGGGCACGGACGCGGCGGCGAGCACCTTGTCGGCGTCGTACAGAACGAGACCGATGTAGCGCAGCCGGCCGACGCAGGTCTCCGAGCAGACCGTCGGGAGACCGACCTCGACCCGCGGGAAGCAGAACGTGCACTTCTCCGCCTTGCCGGTGCGGTGGTTGAAGTAGACCTTCTTGTACGGGCAGCCGGAGACGCACATCCGCCAGCCGCGGCACCGGTCCTGGTCGACCAGCACGATGCCGTCCTCGGTGCGCTTGTAGATCGCGCCGCTCGGGCAGGACGCGGCGCAGGACGGGTTCAGGCAGTGCTCGCAGATCCGCGGCAGGTAGAACATGAAGGTCTGCTCGAACTCGAACCGGACCTTGTCGCCGACCTTCTTGAGGATCGGGTCCCGCTCGGCCGTCGCGGCGGACCCGCCGAGGTCGTCGTCCCAGTTCGCCGACCAGGTGATCTTCATGTCGTCGCCGGACAGCAACGACTTCGGCCGCGCGACCGGCGTGTGCTGCTGCGCCGGCGCGTCGGTCAGGTTCGCGTAGTCGTACGTCCAGGGCTCGTAGTAGTCGTGGATCGAGGGCAGTTTCGGGTTCGAGAAGATCGTCAGCAGCTTCTTCAGCCGGCCGCCGGACTTCAGCGTCAGCCGTCCACGCTTGGTGAGGGCCCAGCCGCCCTTCCACGTCTCCTGGTCCTCGTACGTGCGCGGGTACCCCTGCCCGGGCCGCGTCTCGACGTTGTTGAACCAGACGTACTCGGTGCCGGTGCGGTTCGTCCACGCCTGTTTGCAGGTCACCGAGCAGGTGTGGCACCCGATGCACTTGTCCAGGTTCATGACCATCGCCATCTGCGCCATCACCCGCATCAGTACGTCACCTCCTGCGAGCGCTTGCGGATCACGGTGACCTCGTCGCGCTGGTTCCCGGTCGGCCCGAGGTAGTTGAACGCGAAGGACAGTTGCGCGTACCCGCCGATCAGGTGCGAGGGCTTGATCAGCAGCCGGGTCAGCGAGTTGTGGATCCCGCCGCGTTTCCCGGACGTCTCGGCCAGCGGTACGTCGATCAGCCGGTCCTGCGCGTGGTGCATGTAGACCGTGCCCTCGGGCATCCGGTGCGAGACGATCGCCCGCGCGACCACCACGCCGTTGCGGTTCACCGCCTCGATCCAGTCGTTGTCCACGATCCCCACCTTCGCGGCGTCCTGGTCGCTCATCCAGATCGTCTGCCCGCCGCGGCTGAGCGAGAGCATGAACAGGTTGTCCTGGTACTCCGAATGGATCGACCATTTGTTGTGCGGTGTCAGGTAGCGAACCGTCACGCCGAGCTCCCCGACCGACCCGATCTCGGGCTCGGCGAACATCGCGCCCATGTCCAGCGGCCCGCGGTACACGGGCAGGTTCTCGCCGAGTTCGGTCATCCAGTCGTGGTCGAGGTAGAAGTGCTGGCGGCCGGTCAGCGTGTGCCACGGCTTGAGCCGCTCGACGTTGATCGTGAACGGCGAGTACCGGCGGCCGCCCGACTCCGAGCCGGACCACTCCGGCGAGGTGATGACCGGGACCGGTGCGGCCTGCGTGTCGGCGAAGGTGATCTGCTTGCCCTCGTGCTCGGCCGCGAGGTCGTGCAGCGGCTTGCCGACGCGGCGCTCGAGAGTCTTGAAGCCCTCGGTGGCGAGCCGTCCGTTCGTCGTACCGGACAGGGCCAGGATCGCTTCGCAGGCGTGCACGTCACGCTTCAGCGACGGACGACCGTCGGCCGGCCCGCCGCGGACGGCGCCGTTCTTGGCGCGCAGGTACTCCACCGAGGCGGTCTCGTCGTACGTGACGCCCTTCGTGGTCGCGCCCAGCTTCTCCATCAGCGGACCGAGCGCGGACATCTTCGCCGCGACGGCCGCGTAGTCGCGCTCGACCTCGATCAGCTTCGGCATCGTGACGCCCGGCACCGGTTCGCACTCGCCGGCCTTCCAGTCGCGGACCGTGCCGTGCGGAGTGGCGAGCGCGTCCGGCGTGTCGTGCAGCAGCGGTACGGCGACCACGTCGCGGCGGGTGCCGAGCTGGGTGGCCGCGAGCGCGCTGAACTTCTCGGCGATCGCCTGCCACGCGTCCCAGTCGGTCCGGGTCTGCCACGGCGGCGCGATCGCCGGGTTGAACGAGTGCACGAACGGGTGCATGTCGGTGGTGTTCAGGTCGTGCTTCTCGTACCACGTCGCGGCGGGCAGGACGACGTCGGAGAACAGCGTCGTGCTGGTCTGCCGGAAGTCGAGCGTCAGCAGCAGGTCGAGCTTGCCGCGCGGGGCCTCGTCGTGCCATTCGACGTCCTGCGGATGCACGCCTTCGCTCGCGCGCAGCGAGGACCCGGCGCCGAGCAGATGCTCCAGGAAGTACTCGTTGCCCTTGGCCGACGAGCCGAGCAGGTTGGCGCGCCAGATCGAGAGGATGCGCGGGAAGTTCTCCGGCGCGTCCGGATCCTCGCAGGCGAACCGGAGATCCCCGGACTTCAGCTGCTCGACGATGTGCTCCGCGACCGGCCGGTCCGCGGCGGCGGCCTCGTCGGCGAGGTCGTGCGGGTTGCGGTTGAAGGTCGGGTACGACGGCATCCAGCCGAGCCGCGCACTCATCGCGATCAGGTCCGCGGTGGTCTTGCCGCTCATACTGCCGGGCAGGTCCGAGAAGGCGTCCGCCCCGAACGAGTCGTAGCGGAACTGGTCCGTGTGCAGGTACCAGTAGGCGGTCTGGATCATCTGACGGGGCGGCCGCACCCAGTCCAGCCCGAACGCGAGCTGCGCCCAGCCCGTGATCGGGCGGCACTTCTCCTGACCGACGTAGTGCGCCCAGCCGCCGCCGTTCACGCCTTGGCAGCCGGTGAGCGTGGTGAGCGCGAGGAACGCCCGATAGATCGTGTCGGAGTGGAACCAGTGGTTGGTTCCGGCCCCCATCACGATCATCGACCGCCCCTTGGAGTCCTCGGCGTTCTGCGCGAACTCGCGGGCGATCCGCGCTGCCGCGGCGGCCGGTACGCCGGTGATGGGCTCCTGCCAGGCGGGGGTGTACGGCGCGAGGTCGTCGTACGACGCCGGCCAGTCGCCGGGAAGGCCGGGGCGCGCGACGCCGTACTGCGCGAGCATCAGGTCGTACACGGTCGTGACCAGGTGATCGCCGATGTGCCGGGTCGGAACGCCCCGCAGAAGGTGGCCGTCGGCGTCGAATCTCGGCAGCGTCACAGGAACGCTCTCACGTCCCTGCAGTGTCAGGAGGGGATCGGTGGAGCCCAGGTCCAGGTTCCACCGGCCTTGTCCTGCTTCGCCGAAGCGGTGGCCGAGCGAGCCGTTCGGGACCACCGGCTGACTTGTGGTGGTGTCGAGGACCACAGGCTTGAACGCGGCGTTCTCCTCCGTGCTGCCGAGGTCGGCCGCGGTGAGGAACTTGCCGGGGCGGTAGCCGCCGTCGGTCTCGTCGAGGCGGATCAGGTACGGCAGGTCGGTGTAGCTCTTGGCGTACTTCGTGAAGTACGGCGTCTCGCGGTCGACGAAGAACTCCTGCAGGATCACGTGCCCCATCGCCATCGCCAGCGCGCCGTCCGTACCGGGTGCTGCCGGCAACCACTCGTCGGCGAACTTCACGTTGTCGGCATAGTCCGGCGCGACCGCGACCACCTTCTGCCCGCGGTACCGGGCCTCCGCCATCCAGTGCGCGTCCGGCGTCCGCGTGACCGGCAGGTTCGAGCCCCACATGATCAGGTAGCCGGCGTCCCACCAGTCGCCGGACTCCGGTACGTCGGTCTGGTCGCCGAACACCTGCGGCGACGCGACCGGCAGGTCGGCGTACCAGTCGTAGAACGACAGCATCGTCCCGCCGATCAGCGACGTGAACCGGGCGCCGGACGCGTGCGACACCATCGACATCGCCGGAATCGGGGAGAACCCGGCGATCCGGTCCGGCCCCCATTTCTTCAGCGTGTGCACGTACGCCGCCGCGACGAGCTCGGTCGCCTCGTCCCAGGTCGAGCGGACCAGCCCGCCCTTGCCGCGCGCCGACTTGTACCGGTGCGCGAGCTCCGGGTCGTCGACGATGTGCGCCCACGCCGCCACGGGGTCGCCGTACTGCGCCTTCGCCTGCCGGTACAGGTCGAGCAGGACGCCGCGGACGTACGGGTAGCGGATGCGCGTGGGGGAGTAGGTGTACCAGGAGAACGCGGCGCCGCGCGGGCAACCGCGGGGCTCGTACTCCGGCTTGTCCGGACCGACCGACGGATAGTCGGTCTGCTGAGTCTCCCAGGTGATGATGCCGTCCTTGACGTACACCTTCCACGAGCACGAACCGGTGCAGTTCACGCCGTGCGTCGACCGGACCACCTTGTCGTGGCTCCAGCGGTCGCGGTAGAAGTCGTCCGCGCCGCGGCCACCGCGTTTGGTGAGGGTGCGCAGGTCGTCGGAAACAGTGCCTTTGGTGAAGTAGCGACGGGTACGGATCAGAGCTTCGGTCAGCTCGCCGTCCAGACTCATGCGGCTCCCTCGATCGGTGTGGTGCGCGACTCCTGAGGACTCGGTTGAGAGGTCCTCCTCACAATGGTCAGCGTGAGCAGCAGCGTCAAGGCCGCTGTGATCGACAGGAGCGTCAGGCCGATCCCGTACGACTGCGTGCGGCCGTAGACGTAGCCCATGATCAGCGGCGGCACGAAGCCGCCCAGGCCGCCCGCGGCGCCGACGAGTCCGGTGACGCCGCCGACGCGGGCCGGGTCCGTCACCTTGGCGACCAGCGCGAAGGTGGCGCCGCTGCCGCCGCCGAGCGCGGCGGCCATCCCCAGGAAGGCGATCGTCCCGACAGGCTGGAGCAGTGGTGTCGTGGCGGCGACCGCGGCACCGACGACCACGACCCCGTAGCAGCACGCCAGCACCGGGATCGGGCCGAACTTGTCCGACAGCCAGCCGCCGACCGGGCGCATCACGACGGCGACGACGACGAAACCGGCCATCCGGTTGGCCGCGTCCGCGGCGCTCAGGTCGTAGGCGGTCTTCAGGTACGACGGGAGGTACACCGAGAACGCGACGTATCCGCCGAACGCGACCGCGTACAGGATGCAGGCCTGCCAGCTGATCGGGAGCTTCGCGTTCGCGACCAGTCGCTGCACGAACCCGCCCTGCGCCGGGCGGCGGTTCGGCGCGTCCCGGAGCACGAACCAGGCGATGACGGCGTACGCCGCCAGGCTGATCGCGGTGAGCAGGAACGGGATCTGGTGCCCGGCGTTGCTGTAGAGCTTGACCGTGGTGAGCGCGCTGATCGCCGTACCGCCCATGCCGGCGCCGAAGATGCCGATCGCCAGGCCGCGGCGCTCCGGCGGGAACCACGCGTTCACGAACGGCACGCCGACCGCGAACGCGGTGCCGCCGATGCCGAGGAAGAACCCGCCGACCAGCAGCGCGGCGTAGGAGTCCAGCGCGAAGAACTCGATGAACAGGATCGGCACGATCGTCGCCGCGGACACCAGCGGGAACATCACCCGGCCGCCGTACCGGTCGGTGAGCGCGCCGATCGGGATCCGCCCGAGCGAGCCGACGAGCACCGGCACGGCGACCAGCAGCGCCACATCGGACTCGGTCAGCGTGCCGAGCGTGCCCTGGGTGCGGAAGAGCGGGCCGAGCGGGCTGAGCAGCGCCCAGGCCCAGAAGTTGACCGCGAACCCGATCGTGGCGACGGCGAGCATCAACCACGGGGAACGTACTGCGGTCCTGTCGCCGCCGGTGCTATCCATGATCAGCTCCCCTTGTCGGGCGGGTCCCCTTGTCATAGTGCTCCCGCCGGTCGCCGTTGTGTCGATCTCTGTGCCCGCTCCGGGCAATTTTCGAACCAACCGATGAAAGCCCGTGATGGTTCAGCAGCCTGCCGTCCGTCCCGGGCGTGGCAGTAGGGCCGAAGGTCCTCCGTGTGGCGGACACTGAAGGGCAGCAGTTCTGCGAAAGGGGGCCTGGGTTGACGATTACGGGACTCGAGACGCTGCGGGGATATCAGCGGGGCTGGCTGCGGTCGGACGTGGTCGCCGGGCTGACGGTGGCGGCGTACTTCGTGCCGCAGGTGATGGCGTACGCCCAGCTCGCCGGTCTGCCCGCGGTGGCCGGCTTGTGGGCCTCGCTCGGTCCGCTCGTGCTGTACTTCCTGCTCGGCACGTCGCGACTGCTGTCGATCGGACCGGAGTCGACGACCGCGCTGCTGACCGCCGCCGCGATCGGCCCGCTCGCAGCCGGGGACCCGGCGCGGTACGCCGGGCTGGCCGCCGTACTCGCGCTGATGGTCGGCGCGATCTGCGTCGCCGGATGGGCCGCGCGACTGGGTTTCCTCGCGGACCTGCTGTCGAAACCGGTGCTGATCGGCTACCTGGCCGGCATCGCGGTTCTGATGATCACCGGCCAGCTCGGACGGCTGACCGGGGCTCCGGTCGAGGGTGACTCACCGGTGGCCGAGGTGGTGTCGGCGATCCGCCTGATCCCTGAATGGGAGCTCGCCCCGGTGCTGCTCTCGGTGACGGCGCTGGCGTCGCTGCTCGCCCTGGCGCGGTGGACACCGCGTCTGCCCGGCCCGTTGATCGTCGTGGCACTGGCAGCGCTGGTGACCTGGATGGCCGGACTCGGCGACAAGGGCGTGGCTCTGGTCGGTTCGGTGCCCAGCGGCCTGCCGGTCCCGCAGGTGCCCTCGATCGATCCGCAGGACGTCGCGATGCTGGCGCTACCCGCCGTCGGCGTCGCGCTCGTCGGCTACACCGACACGGTGCTCACGGCCCGCGCCTTCGCCAGCCGCGGCGGTGGGAACATCGATCCCGGTCGTGAGCTGCTCGTCCTCGGACTCGCCAACGTGTCCGCGGGCCTGCTGCGGGGCTTCCCGGTGAGCAGCAGCGGCAGCCGCACCGCCCTGGCGGAGGCTTCCAGCGCCAAGAGCCAGGTCTACTCGCTGGTGGCCGCGCTGGCGATCGTTGCGACGCTGCTCTTCGCCGGGCCGCTGCTCGAGACGTTCCCGATCCCCGCGCTCGGCGCCCTCGTCGTCTACGCCGCGCTGCGCCTGATCGACGTACCCGAGTTCCGCCGGATCGCGTCGTTCCGGCGCAGCGAGTTGCTGTTGGCGGTGGCAACGACCGTCGGCGTGGTCGCGCTCGGTGTCCTGTACGGCGTCCTCGTCGCCGTCGGGCTGTCCGTCATCGACCTGCTGCGGCGGGTGGCCCGGCCGCACGACGGGATTCTCGGCTACGTGCCCGGGATCGCCGGGATGCACGACATCGACGACTACCCGGACGCGCGGCCGGTGCCCGGCCTGGTCGTCTACCGCTACGACTCGCCGCTGTTCTTCGCGAACGCCGAGGACTTCCACCGCCGTGCGCTCGCCGCGGCGGACGACTCGCCCACCCCGGTGCGCTGGTTGCTGCTGAACACGGAGGCGAACGTCGAGATCGACATCACCGCGATCGACGCGCTCGACGCACTGCGCGAGGAACTGACGGCGCGCGGCATCGTGCTCGCGCTGGCGCGGGTCAAGCAGGACCTTCGCGACGACCTCGAAGCCGCCGGCTTCCTCGAACGCCTCGGCCCGGGCCGCGTCTTCTACACCCTCCCGACCGCCGTCGAGGCCTTCAAGAAGGAGTCACCGGGTAGCTAGCACCTCGACCGCCTGGCGGGCGATCTCCCATTCCTCGTTGGTGGGGACGACCAGCACGGCGACCGGGCTGTCCTCGGTGGAGGCGAAGCCGTCGTCGGGGTCGGCGTTCCGCACGGGGTCGACGTGAATGCCCAGGCCCTCCAGACCGTGCAGTGCGGCGGCTCGGACCTCGGCCGCATGCTGCCCGACACCGGCCGTGAAGACGATCGCGTCGACACGTCCCAGGACGGCGTAGTACGCGCCGACGTACTTCTTCAGCCGGTAGCAGTACACGTCGAACGCGAGCCGGGCCCGCTCGTCGCCGGCCGCGCGCCGGCGCGACACCTCGCGGAAGTCGTTCGCGCCGCTGAGGCCCTTCAGCCCCGACTCCGAGTTGAGTGCGCGGTCCGTCTCCTCCGCGGAGCGGCCGGCGACCCGCGCGAGGTGTCCGTGGATCGCGGGGTCGAGGTCGCCCGACCGGGTCCCCATGACGAGACCCTCCAGCGGGGTGAGGCCCATCGACGTGTCCACCGACGTGCCGCCGCGGACGGCGGTCGCGGAGCACCCGTTGCCGAGATGCAGCACGATCAGGTTCACGTCATGCACGTCGCGGCCGAGCAGCCGCGCGGCCTGACCGGCCACGAACGAGTGCGACGTGCCGTGGAACCCGTACCGCCGGATGCCGTACTCCTCCCGCCAGGCGCTGGGCACCGCGTAGGTGTAGGCGTACGGCGGCAGCGTCTGGTGGAACGCGGTGTCGAACACCGCGACATGCGGGAGGTCCGGGAGCAGCCGGCGCGCCACCTCGATGCCTTCGAGATTCGCCGGGTTGTGCAGCGGAGCCAGCGGAACCAGGTCGGTCACGGCCGCGATCAGGTCGTCGTCCACCAGCGCCGGGGCCGCGAACTGGTCGCCGCCGTGCACCACGCGGTGCCCGACGGCCACGATGTCGACGTCACCGAGCGCGGGGCCGTGCGTCTCGAACGCCCGGACGGCGGCCTCGAGCGCGGCCTCGTGATCGGCGACCGGATGGTCGTCGTCGGCGTCGCCGTGCGGCCCGTGGTGCACGTGGTGGCTCTGGTCCTCACCGATCCGCTCGACCAGCCCGGTCGCCGCGGCCTCGCCCGACTTCGCGTCGACGAGGCTGTACTTCAGCGACGAGGACCCGGCGTTGATCACCAGCACGTGCTCACTCATCGGGCCGCCTCCTGCTGGGCCTGGATCGCGGTGATCGCGACCGTGTTGATGATGTCCCGGACGGTGGCGCCGCGGGAGAGGTCGTTGACCGGCTTGCGGAGACCCTGCAGCACCGGACCGACCGCGACCGCGTTGGCCGACCGCTGGACAGCCTTGTACGTGTTGTTGCCGGTGTTGAGGTCCGGGAACACGAACACGGTGGCGCGCCCGGCGACGGGGGAGTCCGGCAGTTTCGTCCGCGCCACGGCGGCGTCGATCGCGGCGTCGTACTGGATCGGGCCCTCGACCGGCAGCCGCGGGGCCCGCTCCCGGACGATGTTCGTTGCCTTGGACACCTTCTCGACGTCGGTGCCGGTGCCGGACGAGCCGGTCGAGTACGACAGCATCGCGACCCGCGGCTCCACCCCGAAGGCGGTCGCGGTCGCGGCCGACGAGATCGCGATGTCCGCGAGCTGTTCGGCCGTCGGAACCGGGTTCACCGCGCAGTCGCCGTACACCAGGACCTGGTCCTGCAGGCACATGAAGAACACCGACGAGACCACCGAGACGTCCGGGACGGTCTTCACGACCTCGAGCGCGGGCCGGATCGTGTGCGCGGTGGTGTGCACGGCGCCCGACACCATCCCGTCCGCGAGCCCGAGCTGGACCATCATCGTGCCGAAGTACGACACGTCGCGGACCAGTTCGCGGGCCCGGTCGAGGTCGACGCCGCGGTGCTGCCGCAGCCGGTGGTACTCGGCGGCGAACCGCTCGGTCAGGTCGCTGTGCTCCGGATGGACGACCCGGGCCGCGGTCACGTCGACGCCGAGGCTCGCGGCCTTCGCGCTGATCAGGGTCGGATCGCCGAGCAGGGTGAGGTCGGCGACGCCGCGCCGGAGCAGGACGTCGGCGGCGCGCAGGATCCGGTCCTCGTCGCCCTCCGGCAGCACGATGTGCCGGCGGTCGGAGACGGCGCGGTCGACCAGCCGGTGCTCGAACATCAGCGGTGTCACCGCGCTGCTGCGGGCGAGTGCGAGCTGGTCGAGCAGCGCCGGGCCGTCGACGTACTGGTCGAAGAGCGTCAGGGCGGTGTCGACCTTGCGCGGCGAGTCCTTCGTCAGCCGGCCGCGGACGGCGGTGAGCCTGGCGGACGTGGCCTGCGTGCCGAGGCCGGTCTCGATGATCGGCAGCGTGACGCCGAGGCCCTCGATCAGCCGCTGCACCTGGCCGGGCAGCTCGAAGCCGCCGTTCAGCACGATGGCCGAGATCTGCGGGAAGGTCCGCGAGGCATGCGCCATCAGGACGCCGAGCACGACCTCCGGGCGGTCGCCGGCGGTGACCACCGCGGCACCGTCGAAGAGCCGGTCCAGGACGTTCGGCATCGTCATCCCGGCGATCATCAGCCCGGTGACCTCGCGCGTGAGCAGCTGCGGGTCGCCGCTGAGCAGCGAGCCGTCGATCGGCGCGAGCAGGTCGGCGACGAGCGGCTGGTTCAGCACCGGCTGCTCGGGAATCGCGAACGCCGGCGCGCCGATGCCGTCGAGTGCCGCGACCACCGGAGTGCTCTGGCTGTCCACGCGATTGGCGATCACGGCGAACAGGGAGCCGTGGTTCGCGGTCAGCTCGGCCGCGGCCATGTCGGCGATCGCGCGGACCTCGGACGGCGTCCGGCCGAAGCCGTTGACCACGAGCAGCACGGGCGCGCCGAGGTTGGCCGCGATCTTGGCGTTGAACGAGAACTCGGTCGGCGTGCCGACGTCGGTGTAGTCACTGCCGACGACCAGCACCGCGTCCGCCTGCTCGGCGACCGCGTGGTAGCGCTGCACGATCGTGTCCAGCGCGGCCTCGGGGTCCGCGTGCACCTCCTCGTACGTGACGCCGGCGCCGTCCTCGTACGACTGCTCGACCGCGTCCTGCGCGATCAGCAGGTCGAGGACGTAGTCGCGGCCGCCGTGGGTGGCGGCGTCCGCCCGCACGATCGGCCGGAACACGGCCACCCGCCCGACCCGGCGGGACAGTTGATGGAGCACGCCGAGCGCGACCGTCGATTTGCCGGTCGTCCCCTCCACCGAAGCAACGTAGACACTGCTACCCATACCGCGAACCCTACGGAACCGCGGGTCGCGTCAAGGCGTGCAGGTGGTCGATCATCGTGTCGACCGCGATCCGCAGCGGCGCCGGGTCGCGGCTCACCTGGCTCAGCAGCAGCCCGCCCTGGACGGCCGCCAGCATCGCGACCGCGAGCTCGCCGGGGTCCGCCTCCGAAGCGAGCTCGCCACGCGCCTGCATGTCGGCCAGCCCCTCCCGGATCAGCTCCTGCCAGCGGGCGAAGGCGGCGGCCAGTTGGGTCCGGGCGACCGGATCGCTCTCGGACAGATCGCTGGCCAGCGACCCGAGCGGGCAGCCGCCGACGCACTGCATCTCGGTCAGGATGTTGACCATCACGTCCCGCCAACGGCCGAGCGAGTCGATCGTGTCCAGCCGCTGCAGACAGGTCTGCTGGATGTCGAGCGCCTGCGTCGCCTGGTGGTCGACCACCGCCGTCACCAGGGCGTCCTTGCCGGGGAAGTAGTGGTAGAGCTGGGAGGGGCTGACGCCGGCCGCGGCCTGGATGTCCTCGATCGTGGTGCGGGCGACGCCCTGCTCGAGCATCAGCCGCGCCGCGGCCGTGACGATCCGGTCGTGGGTCGCCTGGCCCTTCCTGGTCAGTCGCCGGGCGGTCTCGGTCATACCGCCCACCGTACGGATTTTGGAGTTGATACTCCAATTTCGTCGGCGAACTATCGGAGCGTCAACTCCGAACCAGAGGATGGAACCGATATGACGCAGGACTTCGCCGGCCGGACCGCGCTCGTGACCGGCGGCAACAGCGGCATCGGCCGCGCCGTGGCGGGGCAGCTCGCGCGGCGTGGCGCGCACGTGGTGATCAGCGGGCGGGACGCCGCCCGGGGAAGCAGGGCGGTCGAGGAGATCCGGGCCGACGGCGGGACGGCGGACTTCGTGCCGGCGGACCTGACCGACCTGGCGAGTGTGCGGTCCCTGGCCAAGCAGGCGATCGAGCTCGGCGGCGGGCACGTCGACGTGCTGGTCAACAACGCGGGGATCTTCCCGTTCGGGCCGACGGCCGAGGTGCCGGACAGCGACTTCGACGCCGTGTACGCCGTGAACGTGCGGGCGCCGTTCTACCTGGTCGCCGAGCTGGCCCCGCTGATGGCGGCGCGCGGATCGGGCGCGATCGTCAACGTGACCACGATGGTCGCGTCCATCGGCATGGCCGGGATGGCGGCGTACGGCTCGAGCAAGGCGGCGGTGGAGCTGCTGACCCGGGCCTGGGCGGCCGAGTTCGGGCCCGCCGGTGTGCGCGTGAACGCGGTCAGCCCCGGCCCGACCCGGACCGAAGGCACCGCCGTAATGGGCGAGAACCTCGACAACCTGGCCGGCACGACCCCGCTCCAGCGCGTCGGCACGCCCGACGAAGTAGCCGCGGGCATCGTCTTCCTCGCCTCCGACGCCGCCTCCCTCGTCCATGGTGCGACCCTCCCCGTGGACGGCGGCCGCCTGGCCGTCTGACCCTCGACGACGGGTGCCCCCGCCGGTACACACCGGCGGGGGACCTGCATCACTCGGGGCGAGGGGTGAAGACCGCGAACTGGCTGCCGGACGGGTCGCGGAGGTAGGCGAAGTCCGGGGTGCCGCCGCCGGTGCCGATGCGCTTGTTCACCACGGTGCCGCCGAGCTGCTCGGCCTCCGCGCAGGTCGTCTCGACGTCCGCGACCAGGATGTAGAAAACAGCGTGGTTGGGCAGCTCGCCGTTGGTGGCGAACAGGCCGCCCATCGGCTGCTGCGCGCCCTGTGCCGTGATGTTGCGGTAGTCGAGGCCGCCGGACGTCAGGCTCCCGGACGACTCGAACGACCAGTTGAACAACCCGCCGTAGAACTTCTCGGCGGTCTCCGGGTCGTCGCTCGCGACCTCGAACCAGGCCAGTGTGCCAGGGGCGGGAGTACTCATGGATCTCTCCTTCGACGTAGAACGTGTCAACGAGAACCACGCTCCCAGCGGTTCGCGACAGCCCTATGTCGGTGTTGGAAAAAGATCCTCGGGACGCAGCGCGGCGGCCGGGAGCTTGGTCTCGTACCCGTCCACCTGCAGGCGGCCCGACGCCGGCGGCCGCTGCGGCAGCGTCGCCGACGGCTCGGCCTTGGTGATCCGGTCCATCCGGAACACCCGCTCCTCCTGACGCAGCTGACACCAGCCGGTCAGGTACGACCCGTTGGGCCCGACGACGACGTGCTGCGGCTCGATCTCCCGGAGCGTCTCGACGCCGTCGCCGTTCGTGTACTGGATCCGCAGGACGCGGTTGTCGCGCACCGCCCGCCAGACCTGCTCGGCGATCGCGACGTCCGGATCCGGGACCGGCCGCACCAGCAGCCGGACCTTGGCCGCCGCCGCCCGCGCCTCGTCGAGATCGCGCTGCGGCATCGCGGCCACGATCTTCTGCAGCGCGGTCCGCGCGTCCCGCGCGAACAGCACGTGGTCGCCGCGGCTCAGCGCGACCGCGACCGCCATCGCCTCCCGCGCGCTGAAGTTGAGCGGCGGGAGGCTCATCGAACGGTCCACCGAATACCCTCCGGTGCGGCCCTGCTTGGTCGCCAGCGGAACGCCGGCCTGCCCGAGCGCGCTGAGATCGCGCTCGATGGTCCGCACGCTCACCTCGAACCGCGCCGCCAACTGCCGCGCCGTCCGCCCTCGTGGCCCCGCCGCGCGCAGTTCCTCCGCGAGCGCGTACAGCCGATCGATCCGGTTCATACCCGCAGGCTAGGGGCGACCACGGACAGGTTTACTCCGGAAGCTCGGAGCCGGTGCGCTCGGCGACCATGTAGGCGGCGTACCAGGCCGGCCAGTTCTCGTCGGCCTTGCCGGTCCGGGCCTCGTGCTCGCCGTGCGCTGCGGCGGCGCGCTTGAGGGCGGCCTCGAGGTCGTCGACCGAGCTGTACGTCGCGTCCTCGACGCGCCCGGGCAGCCGCTTGGTGACCTCCTGCAGCAGCCAGGTGTTGCCGTCGGGGTCGCTGAACGTCGCGAACGAGCCGTAGCTGGACCGCTCGTCGGCCGGCCCGGTCACCCGCGCGCCGCCGTCGCCGGGCTCGAACTGGGCGCCCGGCGCGGCCGGGTGGAAGACGTCGCTGACCTTGGCGCCGTGCGCGAGCAGCTCCGCCCGCGCCGCCTCGACGTCCGTGACGACCAGGTAGAGGCCCTGCGCGGTGCCCGGTGCGGCCGTCGTGATGTTGGTACCGAACTGGACCGAGGCGGGGGAGCCCGGCGGGGTGAACTGGACGACCCGGAACCCGTTGTCGAACGCGAAGTCCGCGTCCAGCCGCCAGCCGAGGCCGGTGTAGAACTCCTTGGCACGATCCGTGTCGGCGACCGGGACGACGACGGCTTCGAGCTTCAGGTCGGTGCTGCTCATGACTTCCTCCTGGGATCGACGTTTTCGCTGATCACCAATCTGCCGCTCCGCGGCCCCCGTGACACCAGTGAGAATCCCTGGTCATTACCTGGGCACCCCAGTGCCCGGCCCTAGAGTGCTGTCATGTGGACCACCAGATCGTTCTGATTGCCGGAGCGGGGCTCGCGATCATGATCGCGGCCTCGGTGTTCGCGCGGCGGACCGGCGTCGCGGCGCCGCTGCTGCTGGTCGCGCTGGGGATCGGGGCGAGTTACCTGCCGAGTACGCCGGCCATCCACCTCGAGCCGGAGATCATCCTCGCCGGGGTCCTCCCGCCGCTGCTCTACGCGTCGGCGGTCCAGCTCCCGGTGCTCGACGTACGGCGGAACTTCGGGCTGATCGCGTGGCTGTCGATCGTGATGGTGATCGTGTCGGCGCTGGTGATCGGCGCGCTGGTGCACGCGCTGTTCCCGAGCATCTCGTTCGCGCTCGCGACGGCGCTGGGCGCGGTCGTGAGCCCGACGGACGCGGTGGCGGCGACCGCGATCGGCCATCGGGTCGGACTCCCGCCCCGCCTGATGACCGTGCTCGAAGGCGAGAGTCTCGTCAACGACGCCTCGGCGCTGGTCGTCCTGCGGACGGCGGTCGCCGCGCTCGCCGTCACCGCCCACTTCAGCCTCGGCCACACCGTCCTCGACTTCGCCTGGGCGGTCGTCGGCGCGATCCTGATCGGGGCAGCCGTCGGGCTGCTCACCGTCGTCCTGCGGCAGCGGCTCGACGACCCGGTGCTGAACACGACGATCTCGTTCGCCGTGCCGTTCCTCGCGTACTTCCCGGCCGAGGAAGCACACGCGTCCGGCGTACTCGCGGTGGTCGTCGCCGGGCTGCTGACCGGAGCGCTCGGCAGCCGGAAGTTCAGCGCCCGGGACCGGCAGACGCAGGCGACCACCTGGACGACCATCAGCTTCATCCTGGAGAGCGGCGTCTTCCTCGCGATGGGGTACCAGCTGCCGGAGCTCGTCGACGACGCCCGTGCGGAGACGACGCTCGGCGAGATCACCGCGCTCGTCCTGCTGGTGGTCGGCCTGCTGATCGTGTTGCGGTTCCTCGGTCTGGCGTGGCCGGCGTTGCAGGGCCGGTTCGGGCGGAACGACCGCACCGAGCAGGTCCGCGCGCAGCTGGACCAGTTCGAGGAGCATCTGGACTCGATGGAGCCGTCCGGCGCGCGCGAGGAGAACAGGCTCGCCTGGGCCCGCAAGCGGCTGGCGCGGGGCCGTGCGGACGCCGACTTCGAGGAACGGGAGCCGATCACCGGCCGCGGCCTGCTGGTGCTCGCCTGGGCCGGGATGCGGGGCGTCGTGACGGTCGCCGCCGCGCAGACGATTCCCGCCGGTACGCCGCACCGCGCGACCGTCGTGCTCGCCGCGTTCATCGTCGCGCTGATCACGCTGGTGCTGTTCGGGCTGTCGCTGCCCGCGGTGATCGCGCGGATGCGGTTCCGCCCGGAGAGCGCCGAGGACAAGCGCGACTCGGTGCAGGCGCTGATGCGGCGGATCGGCGAGTCCGCGATCGACGCCGTCGGCCCGCTCGAGGAGCAGACCGTCGACGGCGAACCGCTCGACCCGGTCGTGGTCAGCACGCTGAAGGACCGGATCGTGCCGCGCCTGGTCTCCGGCAGCCGGCAGCTGCGCGAGACCAAGGCGGACACCCGGGAACAGATGGAGATCCTGCAGCGCCGCTACCTCGACGCGATGCGGGAGGCGCTCGGGAACGAACGCAGCATCGGGGCCTACAGCTCCGAGACGTACCGCCAGGTCGAAGGCTTCCTGGACACGGTCGAACAGCGCTTCACGACCGCCTGAGCCTCACCAGTCCGCGACGCGCTCCTGGCTGCGGTCCTCGGTGGCGACCAGGACGTCGAGGAGGAACTCCTGGAGGTCGGTGCGGATGTCTCGATGCAGCGGGTCGTCCCACAGGTTCTGCAGCTCGTCCGGGTCCGCGGCGAGGTCGTACAGCTCGCCGGTCCGCTCCCTGGAGGTCGCGGGGGAGCCGTGCTGGACAACGAGCTTCCAGCGATCGCGCCGGAGCATCGTGAGGTGCACCGGCGGCGTGTACGGATGCCCGCTGTTGCGGTACTCGCTCAGCGCCCAACCGCGGCCCGCGGCACGCTCGGTAACCAATGGCAACAGATCCTGCCCTTCACCGCGGACGGGCAGCCCGGCGGCGGTGAGGATCGTGGCGGACAGGTCGATCCACTGGACGAGCTCGTCGCAGCGGGTGCCGGCCGGGACGGCCGCGGGCCAGCGCACGACGAGCGGAACCCGCACGGCCTGCTCGTACAGCATCGGGCCCTTCAGCATCAGCCGGTGGTCGCCGAGCATCTCGCCGTGGTCGCTGGTGAAGATCACCAAGGTGTCCTCGGTGAGCCCTTCGGCGTCGAGCGCGGCGAGGATCCGGCCGACCTCGTCGTCGACGAGCGTCACCATCGCGTAGTACGCCGCCTTGACCTCCTGCAACTCCTCCGGGCTGTACGACGTGAAGCCGCGCGCGTGACCGGCGTACGACGCGTGCGACGCCTCGGTCTGGATCGGCGGCTTGCCGGTCAGGTCGTCGGGCAGCGGGCGACTGAGCTCCCGGTCGCGGTACCGGCGGACGTACTCCTCCGGGGCGCCGAAGCCGTGATGCGGATCGAAGAAGTTCGCGACGAACAGGAACGGCTTGCCGCGCTCGCGGGAGTGGGTGAGGAAGTCGATCGTCTGCTCGCCGATCCAGTGGCTGTAGTGCAGCTCGGTCGGCAGCGTGTCGTAGTCGATGTCCGCGCCCGCGAGGTCGGGGCGCAGCGTGCGGAGCCAGCGGTGGTACTCGTTCTCGGAGGAGCCGGGGTACGGATCGTGGGCCCAGCGGAAGACGCGGAAGCCGTCGTCGTGCCGCTTCTCGGAGCGGCCGCCGAAGCATGCGTTGAGGTGGAACTTGCCGACCAGGCCGCAGTCGTAGCCCGCGTCGGCGAGGTCCTTGCTGAACAGCCGCGCCTCGTCGGGCAGGCCGACGCCGTTGGCCCACAGGCTGTGCTGGTGCACGTAACGGCCGGTCATCAGGCTGGCGCGGGAGGGAGCGCAGACCGGGTTCTGCACGTAGCAGTTGCCGAACAGCGCGCCCTGGCTCGCGAGCCGGTCGAGGTTCGGCGTGTCGATCTCGTCGTTGCCGGCGGCACCCAGCGCGGAGAACCGCTGCTGGTCGGTGCAGAGAACCAGGACGTTGGGCGGCATGCGAACCAGTCTATTAAATCTGGAGCATTGACAAAAAGAGGGCGTGCCGGTCAGAGTCGGATGCCGTGGGGACGGAACCGTCCGGGCCGCTGCGGCTGCTCCGGGAAACACACGAGGAACGAGTGCTCACCGCACTCCGCACCCGGGGCGCGCTGACCCGTGCCCAACTCGTCGAGCAGACGAACCTGTCGCGCGCGACGCTCTCGTCGATCGTCCAGACGTTGCTCGGTCGGCAGGCCCTGACGGAGACGAGCGAGGAGGCGACCACCGGTCGGGGGCGTGGACGGCCCGTCTCGATGCTCACGCTGAACCCGGCCGGCGGGCTCGCACTCGGTCTGGACCTCGGCCACCGCGGCGTCCAGGCGACGATCGCGAACGTCGCGCACGAGGTGGTCGCCTCGGGCGCGGTCGCCTGCGCGGAAAGGACACCGTCGGCGCGCCGCCTGGAGCTTGCGCTCGATCTGGTCGAC
Source organism: Kribbella sp. NPDC004138 (assembly GCF_053603655.1). NCBI lineage: Bacteria > Bacillati > Actinomycetota > Actinomycetes > Propionibacteriales > Kribbellaceae > Kribbella > Kribbella sp. NPDC004138. The sequence goes on along the minus strand of NZ_JBSGFZ010000030.1, from coordinate 43,481 downwards.
GACCTGACCAGCAGGCACGAGATCTCTTTGGCCGCGCTCGCCGGCATCGGGGTCGGCATCGTCGGGCCCGTCACGGCCGATGCGAGCCGGCCCGAGCCGGATGCGGACTTGGTGCGCGAGACTCTCGGCGCGCGTTTCGGCGTACCGGTGTTCGTCGACAACAACACCCGCCTGGCTGCGTTGGCCGAGGCGGTCTGGGGCGCCGGCGCGGGTGTGAGCAGCGCGTTGTACCTGCGGTTGTCGTACGGCGTCGGCGGCGGGCTGGTCCTCGGCGGGCGGCTGTTCGCGGGCGCGGGCGGCGCGGCGGGGGAGCTCGGGCACATCAGCGTGGATCGCGACGGACCGGCATGCCCGTGCGGCGGCCGGGGCTGCCTCGAACGGTACGTCTCGTTGACGACCCTGCAAGAGCGCTGCGCAGCCGTCCTCGAAGCGCGCGACGCCGAGGCTCACGAGGTCTTGGCCGAAGCCGGCGCGCGGATCGGTGAGGTGCTGGCGGCGGCCTGCAACACGGTCAACCCGGAGGTCGTCGTGATCGGTGGGGAACTGGCCGAGACCGGCGACCCCCTGTTCGACCCGCTGCGGGCGGCGTTCGGCCGGTACACCCACAGCCAGGTCCGCCGGACCGCGCGACTCACCCACGCGGCGCTCGGTCCCGACGCCGCGGCCCGCGGCGGCATTGCCCTCGTGCTCACGACAACTCCACCGGAGGTCTCCCGCCCGTGACATCCGCCGCCACGATCGACATCCACCGCGACCGGCGCCACACCATCGATCCGATGCTCTACGGGCACTTCCTGGAGTCCGCGTTCTTCGGCAACATCGAGGGCGGCGTGTTCGACGAGGGCTCGCCGCTGGCGTACGGCGGAGGCGGCGCGCGCAACGGCCTGCGCAGCGACGTGATCGAGCTCTGCCGCGAACTCGGGCTCCCGGTGGTCCGCTGGCCGGGCGGCAACTTCACGTCGCCGTACCGCTGGGAGGACGGCGTCGGCCCGCGGGAGTCCCGGCCGCGGCGGCTCGAGCTGGCCTGGGGCTCGGAGGAGACCAACCGCTTCGGCACGGACGAGTTCCTCGCCTGGTGCGCCGAGGTCGGGACCGAGCCGTACCTCGCCCACAGCTGCCGGGACGTCGACGGCGCGGTCCGCTGGGTCGAGTACACCAACTACGGCGGCGACACCGAGTACACCCGGCAGCGGGCCCGCAACGGCCACCCGGCGCCGTACGGCGTGAAGTACTGGGGCCTCGGGAACGAGGTGTACGGCGACTGGCAGATGGGGCACCGCAGTGCCGCCGCGTACGCCGCCGACGCGGCCGAGCACGCTCGCTTCATGCGAGCCGTCGACCCGGCGCTGAAGTTCGTTGCGGTCGGGAAGGCCGACGACCGCGACGGCTGGACCGAGACCGTACTAGGGGCTGTCGGCAACCAGATCGACTACTTGTCGTTCCACTTGTACGGCGCGACGACGCAGCTGGTCGACGGCGCCGCGGAGTACGAGGCGATCGTTGCCCAGTCGCTCTATTTCGAGCAGCAGATCATCGAGTATTCCGACCTGGTCGAACGCTTCGCCGGGGACCGCCCGCTGGCGTTGTCGCTCGACGAGTGGAACATCCGGCACGTCGAGCCTGCCGCCTGGCCGGATCCGCAACCGTCGGACGACGGCGGCACCGTCGCGCGCGACGTCGACGGCCTGCCGACCGCGCCGGCGCACCGGGTGAACCGGTGGAGCCCGAGAACGCTCGCCGATGCGCTCTTCTACGCCGGTGTCTTCCATGCGCTGCACCGCGCCGGCGGCCGTCAGGTCCCGGTCGCGATGGCGAACACAGTGAACCTGCTCAACGCGAACGGCGTCATCGTCGCGCGGCCCGGCGGTGCGGTGCGCGCGGCGACATACCACGTCTGGGACCTGTACCAGAACCACCTCGGCCCGGTCGCGCTGTCCGCCGACGTCCGGTCGCCCGGCAGGCTGACCGCCGTACGGCAGGGGGACGAGCGCGACCGCCGGGGCGAGTTCCGCAGCTACCCGGCGACCGTGCCGGACCTCGACGTCTCCGCGACGCAGACGACCGACGGCCGCTCGCTCCGCGTGGCCGTCATCAACCGTCATCGCGACACGGCGATCCGCGCCGCCCTGACGCTCGACGGCGGCCGCCTTCCGGCCCGGGCTGCGGTGACGCAGTTGAGCGCGGACGAGGTGCTCGCCACCAACACCCTGACCACACCGGACGCCGTCAGCCTGCGGGATCTGGGAACCGCCGAGCTGGCGGACGGCTGCTACGACTTCCCGCCGCACAGCATCACCTTGCTGCGCTTCGATCTCAGCTGAGGTCGAGGCGCATCAGGATGCGTGGATGCCCGGCGAGTGTCGACGTGGTGTCTGCGGCCTTGGCGAACCCGGCGCGCTCGAAGTTCTTGCGGATACCGGCGTACGCCATCGTCAGGTCGACCAAGCTGTCGCCGTTGTCGAGCGGGTAGGCCTCGACGGCCGGCGCTCCGTTCGCGCGGGCGAAGTCGACGGCGCCGGCGATCAGGGCGTGCGAGATCCCCTGACCGCGATGACCCGGCCGGACCCGGATACACCACAACGACCACACCGGCAGGTCGTCCACGTGCGGGATCTTCCGGTTGCGGGCGAACGTCGTCTCCGCGCGCGGTGCGATCGCGGCCCAGCCGACCGGCGTGTCACCGTCGTACGCGAGCACGCCGGGCGCCGGGGTCGCCGCGCACAGGCCCGCGACGTACTCGGCGCGTTCCGGGCCGCGCAGCGCGTTGTTGAGCTTGGACGGGATGCGGTAGCTGAGGCAGAAGCAGACGTTGGCCGTCGGCGACTTCGGCCCGATCACCGCCCGCACGTCCTCGAAGACACTGGCCGGCCGTACGTCGATACTCATGGCGCCACCTCGGCCTGCAGGAGCTGGTTGTGGATCATGAACGCCGTCCGGAGCTCCTTGTAGCCGACCCGGTCGAACAGGACCGTCATCGCCGTGCCGTCGTAGTGCTCGACCAGCCCGGCTCCGAACGCGCGATGCACGACCCGGCTGCCGACCGGGAACGGCTGGTCTTCGGGCGGCGCCGCGGTCCGGCCCGCGAGATCGTTGTCGCAGTTGCCGCACGGGCCGTCGTACCGCTCGCCGAAGTAGCTGAGCAGCCACTCGCGCCGGCATCCGCCGTACTCCGCGTAGCCGGCCATCATCTCGACCCGGGAGCGGGCCACCTCGCGACGGTCGTGCTCGACCGCCGAGGCCGCGGCGACGGCGGCGTCCACCGAGCGGGTCAGCCGGAACTGGTGGCCGACGGCAACGACCCTGGCGTCGGTCAGCCGGCCGAGAGCACGCTCGACCCGGGCCGTGCTCAGACCGGTGGCCTGGGCCAGCGCAACGACGTCCTGCGGCCGGTGGTCGTGGATCGCGGTGGCGACCGCGAGCAGATCCTCGTCGGTGACGCCGCCGGAGGCGAAGAAGCGGTTCAGACCGAGGTCGGCGTGCCGGAAGAACAGTTCAATGTCGGCCGGTTCGCCGTCCCGCCCGGCACGGCCCATCTCCTGGTAGTACGCGTCGACCGACGCCGGCGCCTCCGCGTGACTGACCCAGCGGATGTCCGGTTTGTCGATCCCCATCCCGAACGCGATCGTGGCGACCACGACCCGGCAACCCCCGGCGAGAAAGGTGTCCTGCACGTCACGGCGCTGCTTCGCCGGCAGCCCGGCGTGGTACGCCTGTGCGGCGACGCCGGCCGTGTCGAGTTCGTGCGCGAGCTCCTCGGCATGCCGATGCGTGCCGACGTACACGATGCCCGGCCCGCGCGACGAGCGGACGTGGCTGAGCAGCCGGCGGTTCTTCGTGTCGTCGTCGGCGAAGGCGAACACGGCGAGGTTGAGGTTGGGGCGGTCGAACCCGCCGACCACGACGGCGGGTTCGTTCAGCTCCAGGCGGTGCACGATCTCCTTGCGGACCGGCGGCGCGGCGGTCGCCGTGAGCGCGAGGACCGGCGGCCGTCCCATCCCGCGGATCGCGGTCGCGAGCCGCAGATAGTCCGGCCGGAAGTCCTCACCCCACTCGCTGACCAGGTGTGCCTCGTCGACGGCCACGAGCGTCGGCCGGGACGCGGCGAGCAACTCCAGTACGTCGGGATGCGTGAGCTGCTCGGGGGAGAGCAGGACGAAGCCGGGCCGGTTGCTCGTCAGCAACTCGTGGACCGCGTGCCGGCCGGCGCGATCGGTCGCGTTCAGTTCCGCGACCTCGACACCGGCCGGACGCAGTGCCCGTAGCTGATCGCGCTGCAGCGCCACCAGCGGGCTGACCACTACAGCCACCCCGCCCAGCGCCAGGCCGGCCAACTGGTAGATCGCGGTCTTCCCGGTGCCGGTGGCCAGGACGGCGAGCACATCGCGCCCGTCGAGCACAGCCCGTACGGCGTCCTCCTGGCCGGCCCGCAGGGACTCGAACCCCAGCCGCTCGCGGGCGAGTGCTACGACGTCGACACCCATGCCCCGAACCGTAGTACAGCGATCAGTGCTGGACGGAGTACACCAGCTTCTGGATGCCGTTCTTGTAGGACTCGCTGGAGACGAGCTCGAGGTTGGTCTTGTCGCGGTCGGCGTCGCTGAAGAGGCGCTTGCCGGCGCCGAGCAGGACCGGGAACACGAGCAGGTTGTACTGGTCGATCAGGCCCGCGTCGGACAGGTTGCGGTTGAGCGTCGCGCTGCCGTTGATGATGATCGGGCCGCCGTCGGTCTCCTTCAGCGCCGCGACGTCGTCGAGGGACCGGAGGATGGTGGTCTCGCCCCAGTTCGTCACCAGGTCGCTGTCCTGCAGCGTGGTCGACACGACGTACTTCGGCATCGCGTTGTAGCCGGCGAACTCCTCCGTCATCCCCGGCCAGACCGGCGAGAACGCCTGGTAGCTGACCCGGCCGAGCAGGAGCGCGGTGGCCTCGGTCTGCTCCTCGCCCTTCAGCGCGTAGGCCGCCTCCTCGAACGCGATGTCCTTGAAGGTCCAGCCGGAGTTGCGGTAGCCGGGCTCGCCGCCGGGGCCCTCCACGACGCCGTCGAGGGAGATGAACGCGGTGGTGATGAGGGTACGCATCTGGTGCTCCTTGGATCAGTGGTGCTCAGTGGTGTCTGGTGCTTGTGCCTGTGCGTCGTGCGGGTGCCGAGCGGCTCGACATGCGTTGAATGTGACGCCGGTCACACAGCCTGGATGATCCAGGCCGCGGAGTCGAACAGGATTCCGTCGCCGCTGTCGCGCGCGGAGAGCATCGCACGCAACGCCTCCCGGGCCCGGTCGGCCTGAGCCGGAGCGAGCTCGGCGAGAAGGGCCTGCGGCTCGCGGAGCCGGAGCACGTTCTCGTACGCCGACTCGGCGTCGGGGCCGTAGTACAGCCGTTCGTGGACCGCGGTGAAGGTGGGATCGGCGAAACCTGCGGACGTCAGCACGTCCCGCGCGACATCGCGGTCGCCGAGCGTGAACGGCGACTCGTCGCGGAAGGCGCCGCCGATCGTCTCCGGAATCACTCGCGCCCACTCGTTGGCTGCCCGCGGCTGCCAGACCATGACCACGAGCCGCTCGCACGCCCGCCGCAAGTTGGTGAACGCGCGCACCGGGTCGTCGAAGAACATCACCCCGAACCGGCTGATCCCCACCTCGAACGCGGCCGGCCCGAAGTCGTACGTCGCCGCGTCGGCCAGCAGATAGCTGACGTGCCCCTCGGAGGTGTGCCGTCGGGCGTGCGCGAGCATCCGCTCGGACACATCCACCCCCACCACCCGCCCCGGCCGGGCGTCCGCGGCTGCCTCCCGCGTCGTCTGCCCGCCCCCGCAGCCGACATCCAGAACCCGGTCCCCGCTCTGCACACCACAGGCGGCCCGGAAGCGCGCCTGCAGGAACCGCATCTCGGCGTCGTAGTCGAACACGCCGCCAAGGCTAGATCAGGCAGGGACGAAGTGAATCGAGTTGCCGTCGGGGTCCTGGGTGTCGGGCCCAGAGGCGGTCGTTGCGAAGGCCAGGTGGGCGATCGACGCGGCCGGCGGGGCTGCGAGTTCGAGTGTGTCGGCGCCGAGGCGGAAGGTGTTCTCGCCGACGCGCTCCATGCCGACGTGCGTGCCGTAGAACTCGGCCGCCGCGTCCAGGTCGGGGGCGGCGACGGCGACGTGGGTGAACGCCCGGACCGGGCCGGCGGTGATCGGCGGGACGCGGAACTCCTCCGAGCGCTGCAGCAGCTCGACCCGAACGCCGTTCGGGTCGGACAGGAACGCCAGCCGCCCTTGTCCGCTGCCGGCCACCCGTGGCGACGAGATCTCGGCGTACCCGAGTGCCGTCAGCCGCGCGTAGTCGCCATCCAGGTCGTCGGTCATGAAGCCGATGTGGTTCAGCCCGTACGACGCCTGCGCGTCGGGCTCCTCGTGGTGCAGCAGTTCGACCAGGCCGGTCGCCAGCTGGACGTGCACCCGGTGCACGCGCGGACCGGCCATGAACAACCGGTCGACCACCTCCGCCCCGAGCCCGCCGTAGAACGCCAGACTCGCCTCGAGATCCCGCACCCGCCCGCCGACATGGTTCAGCTCGTAGATCACCCCGCTACTGTAGCAAGCGCTTTCCACGGCTGCTGGTCGCCAACGAGTGCCGGTGGCGTGCAGGATGGGGGCATGGAGTCACTGGTGTTCGAGAGCCAGGACCTCGGCCGGACCGAGGAATTCCTGAACCGGGCGTACACGAAGATGCAGATCGGCGGCGGCCCGGCCGGCGTGCGCACGCGGATCGCGCGGGCGGCCGCCGAGTCGATCACCGTCGACCGGATCGACATCGGGTTCGAGATGAGCTACGACGCCGACCCGCTCGGCAAGATCTGCCTGTGCGAGGTGTACACCGGCCGCATCACGGATCACGCGACTGACGGCTGGGAGGACGCGTTCCAGCCGGGGGAGGTGGTGTCGTTCGCGCCGCCGGACCGGCCGTACGCCGGGAAGATCCGCACGTCGTCGTACAGCATCACGATGTTCGACCCGGCGCTGCTGACCCGGGTGGCCGGCGTCGGCCGGAAGATCAACGGGCCGGTGCGGCTGCTCGCCCACCGGCCGCGGTCCCGTCAGGCCGCCCGCCAGCTGTCGCAGACGATCGCCTACCTCGCCGACACGCTGCCCAACCCGGCCGTCCAGAACTCGCCGCTCGTGCTCGCGTCCGTCTCGCAGCTGCTCGCCTCGAGCGTCCTGGCCGCGTTCCCGAACACGGCCGATGCCGACCCTCAGCAGGTCGGCGCCGACAGCCGGGACGCGCGGCCCACGACGGTCCGCCGGGCGCTCACGTTCATGGAGTCGAACCTCGACCAGGCGCTCGCGATCGCCGATATCGCGGCGGCGGCAGGGGTCACCGTGCGTGCGCTCCAGACGGCCTTCCAGCGGCACCTCGGTACGACGCCGCTGGCCTACCTGCGTCGGCTGCGACTGGAGGAGGTGCGTGCGGAGCTCGTGGCCGCCGACCCGTCGCAGCAGACGGTTGTGGCAGTGGCCGCCCGGTGGGGCTTCCACCACCACGGCCGGATGACCGCCGCGTACCGCGAGCTGTACGGCGAGCTGCCGAGCACGACCCTGGCGCGTTAGGGCAGCTTCCGGGTGTCGATGAGCTGCTGGGCGACGTCCCGGAGCTTGGTGTTGGTGTCCTGCGAGTAGCGCTTGAGGACGGCGAAGGCGCGGTCGGCGTCCATGTCGAAGCGCTCCATCAGGATGCCCATCGCCTGCCCGACGAGCTTGCGGGCGTCGATCGCCTGGGCGAGCGACTCCTCGTGCCGCGCCGACGCCAGCGCGACGGACGCGTGCCGGGCCAGGATGTGCGCGACCGCCTCGTCGTCGGGGCCGAACGCGTCGGGGTCCGGGCTGTACAGCCCGAGCACGCCGACCGCGCGGCGGGACTCCGCCCCGGTCACCATCGGTACGTCGAGGACGCTGCGGACTCCGAGCGCCGTGACTTTGGCGGCCCACACCGGCCAGCGGTCGTCGGAGCCGGTGTCGCGAATCAGGACCGGCGCGTGACTCTGCAAAGACTCGACCAGGGGACCGGTCTGGCTGCCGATCTGGAGCTCGAAGATCTCGGCGACCACCGGGTCGGTGACGGCGGCGACCTGCGCCCGCGCGCCGCGGGTCGCGAACGCGACGCCGGCGTAGGTGCAGTTCAGGGCCTGAAGGGCGAACTGCACCACGGCGTCGACGGTCTCCTCGACGCTCGCGGCGTCGTGGAGCTCGAGGGCGAGGCGCGCGAAGGCCGAGGCCGTGATGTCGCTCATCGGGTCGATCATGGCCATCTGTTCATCGTCTCCTGGCGGTCCGGCGGGGGTTGGCCGCCGTCGGGCTGCCGTGGTGACATCATGCGGCTGCTATGACCGGTTTCGCCGCGATCTGTCCCGTTTCCCGCACAATTTGCGTTCTGCGGACAGGCCGGTGTTCGCCGTACGGCTAGGTTTGAGGGGTGCAGGTGGCGAAGCGGTGGGCGTGGGTCGCGGTCGGGGTCCTCGTGGCGGGGGTGTGGGCGGCCTGCTCGGACGACGGCGCCACCACCGAACCGGTGACCGCACCGGTACCCACCGTCAGCACGACGGTTCCCGCCAAGCCGACACCGACGGCCTCGAAACCCTGGTACGACGACTACGACCCGGCACACTTCGCCGCCGACGTCCGGCGCTACGCCCAGCAGGCCGGGATCAACCCACAGTTGCTGATGGCAATCTTGTACAACGAGTCGTACAAGCCGCACGACCCGAAGTTCGAACGGCAGTGGGCCGCGGTCGACTCGAACCCGGCGTTCGGGATCGCGAACATGCACAAGCCCGCGTTCGACGAGACCAAACGCGGCCGCCCGTTCGCGAAGCGGACGTGGGAGGAGCTGCCCGACAACCCCGCGCTGGCGATCCAGGCGGCGGCCTGGCACCTGCACGACCTCGCGCGACGGCTGCCGGCCGACCGCGCGGACCTCTACACCAAGGACGAGTTGCTTGCCCTCGGCTACAACGCGGGCGGCGGCAACATGCGGATCTTCGCCCGCGGCCGCAAGGCCGGTGCGCAGGCGCAGTCGTACCTCGACCGCCTGCACGGCAACTGGGCGAAGTCCGCCGAAGCCCTCGAGAGCTGACAGGAGCCCCTGTGACCTTCGCAGCACCTACCCTGGCCGTCGCCGACTGGCGCCAACAGGTCTTCGCGCTGTACCGAGCCGTCCGCGCCGAGAGCGACCCCGCCGCGGCGCACGCACGGTGGCAGGCCACCCGCGACGACCTGCTGAGACATCACCCCGCCTCACCGGTCCCAGTCGAACAACGAGAGGGATACTCCGGCGCACCCGTCGCGCCGTACGACCCGCAGTACCGCTTCGAAGCGACCATCGACACCGACGTGAAACCCCACAACTGGGAGTTCCTGTCGGCGACCGACGGCGTGATCCCGTTCTCCCGCGTCGGCGTCCTGCACCTTCCGATCGGCGACCTGGACGTCTGGTGGCTGGAGTCGTACGGCGGCGGCCTGTTCGTCCCGGTCAAGGACCCGAACAGCACGACGTACGGCGGCGGCCGCTACCTGATCGACACGGTCAAGGGCGCCGACCTGGGCGGTGACCTCGCCACCGGCCGCTTCGTCGTCGACCTGAACTTCGCCTACAACCCGTCGTGCGCCTACAGCCCGGACTGGACCTGCCCCCTCGCACCGGCAACCAACACGCTGGGTGTCGAGTTGCCGGTGGGGGAGATGTCAGGCTGAATCAGGCCGCGGCTTCCAGCGCCCGGGTCAGCAGGGCGACCAGCGCCTCGAGCTGGAAGTCGGCCGAGGAGCCGACCTCTTCGTCGGAGCCGTCGAGTGCCATCGCGGCCAGGCCGGCCTTGGCGTCGATCAGGTCCGCGACCCGGGTGTCGATGGTCTGCGCGGCGATGATCCGCCACGCGGTGACCGGCTCGTCCTGGCCGATCCGGTGCACCCGGTCGATCGCCTGGGTCTGCTCGGCATTCGTCCAGGACAGCTCGGCGAGGACGACGTTCGACGAGACCTGCAGGTTCAGGCCGACGCCGGCGGTGAGCAGCGAACAGACCGCGATCGCCACGTCCGGATCGTTGACGAACGCGTCGATGTTCTTCTGCCGGGTGCGCGCGGTCTGGTCGCCGCGGATCGACGAGTACCGGATGCCGCGCTCGGCGAAGAGCTCCTCGGCGGTGTCCATCACCTCGATGTGGCGGGCGAAGAACACCACCTTGCCGACGTTCTGCGCGAGCTGCGCCGCGTAGTCGGCGGCCAGGCCGGCCTTGGCCTGGCCGATCCGGCGGAACAGGCTGAACACGTTGTCGCCGGTCTTCTTGGTCGCCATCTCGGCCCGCTCCCAGCCGGCCACCTGGCGCACCAGGTCGTGGTCGATCCCGTCCACGACGATGCCGAGCCGGCGCGTCTCGAGCGCGGTCCGGTAGCGCGCGACGAGCCGGTCGGCGAGCTCGCGCTCGGCGTCCCGGATCGAGCGGCCGAGGGCGCCGTCCAGTTCGACCGGGAGGTCGGCGATCCGGCGGGCCGGGATGTCGGCGGCGACGTCCACCTTCCGGCGCCGGACGATGCCCATGTCGATCACGCTGGCCCGCGCGGCCGCGGCGAAGCCCGGGTCGGCCGGCGTCAGGTCGGTGTCGTCGAGCTTGTCCATCAGCTCGGCGCGCGGCGCCTTCTCGTCGATCCAGCCGAGGAACTCCCAGATCGCGGTGAAGTCCTCGATCGAGTTGATCAGCGGTGTACCGGTGAGCGCCATCAGCAGCGGCCGCGCGGTCCGCGACCGGATCCGGTCCGACAGCTCGAGCACGTTCCGCGACCGCTGGGACTTCTTGTTCTTGATGAAGTGCGCCTCGTCGACGACCATGCCGCGGAAGCCGAGCTCGCCGAGCCAGCCGACGTGCCGGTCGAGCACCTCGTAGTTCACCACGACGATGTCGGCGAACCCGTCGATCGTGTCGCCGTCGCCGTGGATCACCGTCGGCGTCCGGCGCGGGGTCCAGAGGCCGGCTTCGCGCGCCCAGTTCGTCTTGACGACGTTCGGCACGACGGCCAGCAGCGGGTACGCGTCGGCGGCCTGGGCGGCGAGCAGCGCCTGGGCGGTCTTGCCGAGGCCGGGCTCGTCGGCCAGCAGGAAGGTCCGGTGACCGGCCGCGGCGGCGGCGATCAGCCGGGCCTGGTGCGGCATCAGCTCCAGACCGCGCAGCCGGAGCGAGTCGATGCCGCCGGTCAGCCGCAGCGACGTCGGGTCGGGCAGGGTCATGCTGGCCGACGCCGCGGCGTGCTCGAAGGATCGCAGCAGCGGGCCGATCAGCTCCCAGCCGCCGAGCCGGCTCGGCCTGGCCGGCCGGGACGGGGCGCTGGAGAAGTCCGGGGCCAGGAACGGGTTGGCGAGCTGCCGGGAGACGACCGCCTGCGGCACGACCCGCCGGGTCTGGGTCTCCGGGGGAGCGACGGGCTGCTCCGGCTCCGGCTCCTCGGGCGCCTCCAGACCGGCGTCCTCGAGCATCTGCCGCCGGAGCGCGGCCGCGGCCTCGGAGATCACCGCGTCCTCGGCCAGCAGGCCGAGCAGCGAGGGCTCCAGGGCGGCGGTCTTGGCCAGGATCGTCGCGATCCCGTCGAGTCGCCGGAGCTGCTCGGTGCGGTACGCCTCGGTGGCGGACTCGGCGCCGTTCACCCGGGCCCGCTCCTCGCGGACCAGCAGGGCGACGACCTGGAACTTCGTCCGGGTCGACGGCTTGATCGCGGCGCGGGTGACCGCTGCCTCGACCTCGCGCACGGCCTGCGCGAGGACCTGGATCAGACCGTCGGACTCGCCGTCGCGGACACGGCGCCGGCGACGGGGAGCGGAACGGGTAGCGCCGGGCTGGCGCTGACCTCGTCGGGCCAACATTTCCTCCTGTGTCGTGCCACGGGGGGCCGTGACGGAATACCGGACCGCGCGAGGACCGACCCGCCGACGAGATGCCACCCGGTGTCGTCCAGAGGGCCGTTCAGAGGGTCCTCCAGGAACGCGGCTCAGAATGCACCGCTCCTGTGTGCGCGATCGAGAAACCATGCTACCCGCACTCTGCCGAATGTTGGAGACCGGCACCGGGTACCAGTGCTGGCGCACGAAGATCGTCGGCGAATCCCGAGGGGCGACCGTGGAGCGGATCGAGGCCAAGGCACTGAGTGACGACGAACTCGAGGGCATCGACGCCTACTGGCGCGCGGCCAACTTCCTGTCCGTCGGACAGATCTATCTGCTCGCCAATCCGCTGCTCCGGGAGCCGCTGCGACCCGAGCACATCAAGCCGCGGCTGCTCGGCCACTGGGGTACGACGCCCGGCCTGAACCTGATCTACGCGCATCTGAACCGGGTGATCCGGCAGCGGGACCGGGAGATGCTGTTCGTGACCGGCCCCGGCCACGGTGGCCCGGCCCTGGTGGCCAACACCTGGCTGGAGGGGAGCTGGACCGCGGCGTACCCGAACACCACGCTGGACGAGGCCGGGATGGGGCGGCTGTTCAAGCAGTTCTCGTTCCCCGGAGGTGTCCCGAGTCACGTGGCGGCCGACGTACCGGGGTCGATCAACGAGGGCGGCGAGCTGGGCTACTCGCTGAGTCACGCGTACGGCGCGGCCGCGGACAACCCGGACCTCGTCGTGACCTGCGTCGTCGGCGACGGCGAGGCGGAGACCGGTCCGCTCGCGGCGTCCTGGCACTCGAACAAGTTCCTGAACGCGGCGCGCGACGGCGCCGTCCTGCCGATCCTGCACCTGAACGGATACAAGATCGCGAATCCGGCGGTGCTCGCCCGGATCGGCGACGAGGAGCTGACCGCCCTGATGCAGGGCTACGGGTACGAGCCGTACCTGGTCGAGGGGTCGGAGCCGGCCGCGGTCCACCAGGCGCTGGCCGCGACCCTGGACGTGTGTCTGGACCGGATCGACGAGATCCAGCGCGAGGCACGGTCGGCGAGCGACGCGCCGCCGCGGCCCGTCTGGCCGATGATCGTGCTGAAGACGCCGAAGGGGTGGACCGGCCCGCAGACCGTGGACGGCGAGCCGGTCGAGGACACGTGGCGGTCGCATCAGGTGCCGCTGTCCGGCGTCCGTACGAACGAGGACCATCTCCGGCAACTGGAGGACTGGCTCCGCAGCTACCGGCCCGGGGAGCTGTTCGACGAGGACGGGCGTCCGGTCCCGGAGCTGATCGAGCTCGCGCCGGGGGAGCGGCTGCGGATGGGGTCGAACCCGCGCGCCAACGGCGGCCTCCTGAGCCGCGACCTCGAGCTGCCGCCGGTCGAGGAGTACGCGGTGCCGGTGAAGGCGCCGGGCGCCGAGGACGGGGAGCCGACGAAGGTGTTCGGCACGTTCCTGCGGGACGCCTTCCGGCGGAACCCGGACAACCTGCGGCTGTTCGGGCCGGACGAGACCGAGTCGAACCGGCTGGGCGCGGTCTACGAGGAGACGGACAAGCTGTGGCTCGCCGAGCGGCGCGACACCGACCGCCACCTCGGGCCGGACGGCCGGGTGCTGGAGATCCTCAGCGAACACACCTGCCAGGGCTGGTTGGAGGGGTACCTGCTCACCGGGCGGCACGGCCTGTTCTCGTCGTACGAGGCGTTCGTCCACATCGTCGACTCGATGGTCAACCAGCACGCGAAGTGGCTGAAGACGATCAACCAGCTCGAGTGGCGGCGGCCGATCCCGTCGCTGAACTACCTGCTCACGTCGCACGTCTGGCGGCAGGACCACAACGGGTTCTCGCACCAGGATCCGGGCTTCATCGACCATGTCGTGAACAAGAAGGCCGAGGTCGTCCGCGTCTACTTGCCGCCGGACACCAACACGCTGCTGTCCACGATGGACCACTGCCTGCGGACCCGGAACTACATCAACGTCGTTGTGGCGGGCAAGCAACCGCAGCCGAACTGGCTGGACTGGGACGAGGCCGCGGTGCACTGCGCCCGGGGCGTCGGCGTGTGGGACTTCGCCAGCAACGACGACGGCGACCCGGACGTGGTGATGGCGTGTGCGGGCGACGTACCGACGATGGAGACGCTGGCCGCGGTCGGCCTGCTCCGCGAGCACGTCCCGGACCTGCGGATCCGGGTCGTGAACGTCGTCGACCTGATGCGCCTGCAGGACGCCGCCGAGCATCCGCACGGGCTGCCCGACGCCGATTTCGACGCGCTGTTCACCACCGACAAGCCGGTGATCTTCGCCTACCACGGCTACCCGTGGCTCATCCACCGCCTCACCTACCGGCGGCACGGCCACGCCAACCTGCACGTCCGCGGGTACCTCGAGGAAGGGACGACGACCACGCCGTTCGACATGGTGGTCCGCAACAACCTGGACCGGTACCACCTGGCGATGGACGTCATCGACCGGGTGCCGGCACTGCGGTCCCGCGCGGTGTCCGCGCGGCAGTACTTCATCGACCAGCGCACACGGCATCACGCCTATGTCACCCGGTACGGCGAGGACCTGCCGGAGGTTCGGGGCTGGCGGTGGTCAGTCCAGTAGGCCGACCGCGACCCGGAGATCGTCGACGAACCGAGCGAAGTCCCGCCGGAACTCGTCCGACCGGACCACCGCGGACGGATGCACCGTCGCCACCGCGAGGCCGCCGCCCGGAAGCTCCAACCGCTTTCCCCGCTCCTGTGTGACCCGGAACGTCGAGCCGAGCAAGGCCTTCGCGGCCACCGATCCCATCACGACCACCAACGACGGCTTCACGATCTCCAGCTCGCGCCGCAACCACGGATGGCACGCGGTGATCTGACTGGCGGCCGGCGTCTTGTGGATCCGCCGCTTTCCCTGCCGCTCGAAACGGAAATGCTTCACCGCGTTCGTCAGGTACACCGCCGACCGGTCGATCCCGGCCTCCACGAGCGCCTTGTCGAGCAGGTGACCCGCCGGCCCGACGAAGACGTGCCCCTCTTTGTCCTCGTGGTCACCGGGTGTCTCGCCGACGAGCATCATCCGGGCCCGCACCGGCCCTTCGCCGGGCACCGCCTGCTCGGCGTCCTCCCAGAGGTCGCAGCCCCGGCAGTCGCCGAGCACGGCGCGGACCTTCCGCATCCCGCCGTCGTGCGGGACCCATTCCTGCGCTCCCGGGTACTTGCTCATCAGCCACCTGTCTCCGAGTGTGGCGCGTGGACGGGCTTGGACTGGGCCGAGCGCCGCTGCCGCAGGTAGATCGAACCGCCGATGATCGCCGCGACGGCCAGGAACTCACTCTGCCAGTTCTGCAGCGACTCGTACCAGAACTGACTCGTGCCGAGATAGGACCAGGTCGTGACCGCGGCGCCGCCGTGCAGCGCCTGTTCCTCGCTGTACGCCGCGGCACCGGTTGCCGCGTGCAACCACAGTGACAGCAGGAACACCACCCCGAACGCGATCGCCAGCGAGTTCTCGTACAGCCTCAGGATCAGCTCCGAGCCGCGCCGCACCGCCCAGGGCGCGTTCCGGTCGGTGCGGTGCTCGCGCGGGTCCTCGTCCTGCGGCGCCGGTTCGTCGAGCGGCCGGGACTCCGCCGAGCCCTTCTGCACCAGGTACGCCGTGAGCAGCACGTACATGAACATCTGGAGGAACTCGGACTCCCAGTTCTCGAAGAGCGCCTCGCCGAAGGAGGACGAGCCGACGTACTGCCCGAAGCTCTCCGGTGGCCGGCCGTGATCGGTGAGCTCGGAGTTCTGCTGCGCGTGACCCACGAACGCCAGTCCGACCAGGAACCCGAAGAACAGCGCCAGGTTGGCCAGCAGCAACGCTCGCGGTCGTAGCCATCGCATGCCGCTCCGGTACCCCTGCCGACTCGTTTCATGACGCGGTACAGGACGTCTACAGTGGCTCCATTCCTCGCCACGGAGGCACCAGATGGCAGCTGACTCGCGGGATGCGTATGTGCTCGGCCCCGGGCGTGCCCCGACGCCGTTCACGGCCGGTCAGATCCGGGACGCGACAACGGTGGGGAAGTCGATCACGCGCCGCGTCGACTCCGAGGATGCCCAGTCGTTCCTGCTGATCAGCACCTACCTCGAGTGCGACGCGGACGGCGCCACGCTGGAGCGCTCTCGGCTGACGCTCGACGGCGAACCGCTCGGCGAGCCGCAGGTGTTCACGACGACCTGGCTGGACCTGCAGGGCCACGCCTCGTTCCCGGCCACGGACACGACGATCGAGCCGGAGCGGATCCGGACCGCGATCGGTGACCTCGACTGCCTGCGCTACACCGTGCGTGACGGCGCGGCCGACGAGGTGTTCTGGTTCGCCACCAGCCTGCCGGGGATGCCGATCCAGCAGGAGACCCGGACCGACGGCCGGGTCGTGACCACCGTGTCGCTGGTCGACTACACGCTCACGCAGCCTGATTCATGACACCGGGGGCACCAGCGCCAGGCGGACGATGACGAGGGCGAACAGCACGAGCGTCAGCGCGTGGACGACCGTGCACCACAGGCAGATCGCGTTGATCTGGAACAACTCGGCCCAGATCAGGTAGCAGACGAACACGACACCAGTCAGTACGCCGGCCAGCCGCAGGCGCCCCGGCCACGGGGACGCCGTACGCCACATCGGCGGCACCGACAGCGCGGTCATGCCGACGAAGAACGCGAGGCCGAGCAGCGCGACCGGGATCCCGAACAGCTTCGAGTACTGGCTGCTGGTCACCTTGGCGCAGTTCACCACCCCGGTGTCCGGGCAGGCGAGCGTCGAACCGGCGGTGAAGTGCTCGTAGGTGAGGTACGCCGCGACCGCGAGCCCGGCGACCGCGACGGCCAGCGTGGCCCACGGGATCACGCCGAGCGACGTCCGGGCGGACTGCTGTGCAGTGCTGGCCACGCCTCAGCCCTTCGCGCTGCCGAGCTTCGCCGCCGCGGCGGTCACCGTGTCGGTCGAGCAGACCTTCGCCGGCTGGTTGTCGGTCAGCTTGCAGATCGCCGCGGTGTAGACGTTGGCGGAGGAGAGGACCGCCTTCGCGATCGGGCTCGACGGATCCTTGAGCGCGTCGGCGATCTGCGTCTGCGTCTTCCCGGCGAGCACCTCCGGGCTGTACGTCGCGCCGGAGTTGACGAACTTGCCGCCGAGGTCGATGAACGGGATCGACCCGTCGCTCTCGACGTACGGCGGTTTGTTGTAGGTGTCGAACGTCTTCTGGTCCTCGGCGGTCGGGGTGTCGAGCGGCTTGTACCCGTTCCCGACCATCTCGTTCGTGGTTGTCTCGACGCCGGTGAACGCCAGGTACTGACTCGTGTACGTCGCGCCGTGGAAGGACAATGTCGCCGTGTTCGGGAAGACGTCCTCGGACGCCGAGTGGGTGGTGCCGAGGTTGCTGAACGTCCCGAAGCGGGACAGTGCGACCGTGACCGGCCACCGCTCCGCGGCGCAGTACGGGCAGAACTCGGCGCCGATGTACAGCACCTTCGGCTTGCCGCCCGCGGTCAGCGCGGGGGCGGTGATCGCCGACGGCGCGGCCTTCACGTCCGCGCTCCCGACGGCGGCGAAGGTCGAGTCCGGAATCGAGGAGAGCGCCGTGACCAGCCCGGAGTCGGCCGCGCCGGACGGGCCGGTCGCGGTCTTCTTGCCGCCGCCGACCAGGCGGATCGTCACCAGACCGCCGACGATCACCAGGACCAGGACGACCGCACCGACCGCGAACAGGAGGCGTCGTCGTCGCTCCGCCTGCTGCTGGGCGGCCAGCTGCGCCGCGATCCGCTCGCGGGCCGCAGCCTTCTGTTCGACGCGCCGTGCCATGACTCTCCTCTGATCGTGCCCGTGCTCCTGAAGATCAACTATCCATCAGGGCCGGAAGTTCCTGCCTCTCCGTCACCGTGAGGTTACAGATCGGCAGATCGGCACCTGACCTCAGGTCGTCTCTAGTGTTGCGCGCTATGGACTGGCGAGCGTGGCATGCGAAGTACGACGTCCCGGGATCGGAGCTGTCGCGGCGGCTGGCGGCGGTGCAGGAACAGGTGCGGGCGGCGCTCGACCGTGCTCCGGCCGGGCCGGTGCCTGTGGTCAGCCTGTGCGCAGGACAAGGCCGGGACCTCCTCGAGGTGATCGAGGACCACCCGCGCGGGGCGGACGTCCACGCGCGGCTCGTCGAGCTGGACCCTGAGCTCGCAGCCACCGCTCGGGAGCGGGCGCCGGACCATGTCGACGTGATCACGGGTGATGCGTCGTTGACCGATCAGTACGACGGCATGGTGCCGGCCGAGTTGGTGCTGCTGTGCGGGATCTTCGGCAACGTGTCCGACGCGGACATCAAGCGGACGGTCGAGGCGATGCCGCAGTTCTGCGGGACCGGCGGCACCGTGATCTGGACCCGCCACCGGGAGGACCCGGACCTGGCGCCGACGATCTGCGACTGGTTCGAGGCGCGCGGCTTCGAAAGGGTCTGGCTTTCCGACCGGGACGCCGGTTTCGGCGTCGGCGTGCACCGCTTCACCGGTGTGCCGGAGCCGCTGGTGACAGGGCAGAGCCTGTTCAGCTTCGTCCCGGGCGGAGCATGAGCAGCCCGAGCAGCAGCAGTGCGGCGAGCGTGAGGTATCCGGCGTCGAGTACGGCGACCGTCGCGATCGCGGCGACGAGCAGCGGACCGCCCGCGTCGCCGAGTTCGCGGCCGAGCTCGGCCGTCCCCATGGTCTGACCGAGCCGCTCCGGCGGCGTACTCGCCGCCAGCGCCGCGAACCCGAGCGGCGTGATCACGCCGGTCCCCGCACCGATCAACGCCGCCGCGATCAGGAGGAACGCGACGCCGGGCAGGGCCGCGCACACGAAACCGGCCGCCGCGAGGATCAATCCGAGAGCGATGCCGGCGCGGGTCGTCAGCCGGCCGGCGTCGAGCGCACGGCCGCTGCGTGGCTGTACGACGGCCGCGGTCGCGGCGAGCAGCGACACCGCCGCTCCGGTCGCGATGGTGCCGAGTCCGTCCGCGGCGCCGGTCACCGGCAGGAACCCGACGCCGACGGACAACGCGGCCGTCGCGGCGGCGAGTGCCGTTGTCGGACGAAGGAACTGCGGATCGGTGATTCGGCGCGCGAGGTCCAGCACGGTCTGCCGCGTCCGCGGCAACGGGGGCACCACCGGTACGGCGATCAGCGCCCAAGCGGCAACGCCCACGGCGAGCACTGTCATCACCGCGAACAGCAACCGGAAGCCGCCGAGCCACACCAGCCCACCACCGAGCAGCGGGCCGGCCGTGTAGCCGATGCTCTTGTAGAACCCGTAGCTCCCGAAGGCGCGTCCGTGCTTGGCCGAAGGATTCAGCCGCGCCACCAGCGCGGAGGCGGCGGGGGAGAAGGCCGAGGCCGCGGCGCCCTGGCCGAGGCGCGCGACCCACAACCAGCCCGGCCGGTCCACGAGCACATAGGTGCCTGAGGCAACGGCGAAGCCGGCGAGCCCGAACAACAGCATCGGGCGCGCGCCGATCCGGTCGGCGATCGTGCCGAACACCGGCTTCAGCAGCACCTCGGCCCCGTCGTACAGCGCGAGCAGGAGACCGAGCGTGAGCAGCGACGTGACGGCATCCTCGGACGAGCCACCGAGGTTCGCCGCGACCGCGTGGGCGCCGAAGGCGGTCGTGAAACCGGCCGCATACAGCGGCCACATGGTCCTCACACGTGCCCCGGAAGCTGATGCAGTGCGCGGAACACGAGTTCTGCGTACTCCTCGCAGCGCGCGACGCAGTCCTTGAGCCGGGCGGTCGCCTGTGCGGATTCCGGCGTACCGAAGACGTCGCGGCCGGTCAGGTCGCGGTGCCAGCGGCGGAGACGCTCGAGGCTCTGCTCCTCCTCCTCGAGCTCGGCGAGGGTGAACTTCTCGATCCGGATCTCCTTGGCGAGTTCCTCCTCGAACTTCGTGCAGTCCGCCAGGAACTCGGTCCAATCCGCGCGCCGCGCCTCGTCGTACAGCCGGCGCAGCCGGGCCGCGTCGTCGGCGCTCCGGCCGGCCGCGTCGAGCACCGTGACCTCGCCGTCCGCACGGGCCACCAGTTCGGCCGTCCGCTGCATCGAGGCCTCGAACACGGGGAGCTGGGGCACCGCCCAGACGCCCTGCCCGAGCGACAGCGCCCCCGCCTTCCGCAGCTCCCGCCACACCGCCACGCGGTGCCGCGAGGGCTCCGCGGGGATCCGCACCACAAGCACCAGCCATCGATCCGTCACAGCAGCAAATGTAGCGGCTGTTACACCGACTGGGAACCTCGACACGACTTCGGACATCGGTTATGTTACATAGACGATGTCATATCGCTTCGGAGGTGTGCTCGATGAACGAGACCGCTGAGCGGTTGCTGGGGTCGGCGGGCCGGTTGTCGCGGGATCCGGACGCGGAGATCGACTGGGACGCGCCGATCGGCGACGGGTACGGGATGTCGCCGGAGTGGAGCACGCTGTACGCGACGCCGTACTGGGACGAGCTGACCGAGGCGCAGCGGCGGGAGCTGACCCGGCACGAGGCGGCGTCGGTGGCGACGACCGGGATCTGGTTCGAGTTGATCCTGCAGCAGCTGATCCTGCGCGACGTGTACGACAAGCCGGCCCGCAGCGCCGAGTTCCAATGGGCGCTGACCGAGATCGCCGACGAGTGCCGGCACTCGATCATGTTCGCCCGCGCGACCGAGCGGATGGTCGAGCCGTCGTACCGGCCGCGGCTGCTGGCGCGCGAGCTCGGCCGGATGTTCAAGACCGTGGCCACCGGCGAGTCGGCGTACGCCGCGATCCTGGTGGCCGAGGAAGTGCTGGACGTCATGCAGCGCGACTGGATGCGCGACCGCCGGGTCGAGCCACTGGTACGTACGGTGAACCACATCCACGTCGTGGAGGAGTCACGGCACATGGTGTTCGCGCGCGAGGAGACCCGCGAGCGGCTCGCCGGTGCGGGACGCGGACGGCGCTGGGTGAGTGCGCTGGTGATCGCGATCGCCGCCGACATGATCGTGTCGAGCATGGTCGGCCGGGAGGTGTACGCGAACGTCGGGCTGGACGTCGGCCGCGCCATCCGGGAGGCGCGGCACAACGAGTACCACCGTTCGCTGCTGCGGACCAGTTGCGCGAACCTGATGGACTTTCTCGGCTCGGTCGGGCTGCTCACGCCCGCAGCGGCCCGGGTGTACCGGCGGACCGGTCTGCTGTGAGTTACGCGATCTCGGGGGAGTGCTGCTCGGACGCGAGTTGCGTCGCGGTCTGCCCGATGAACAGCATCCACCCGGCGCCGGGCGAGCCCGGGTTCGGTACCGGTGCGAGCCTGTTCATCGACCCGCGCACGTGCATCGACTGCGGCGCGTGCGCCGACATCTGCCCTGTCGATGCCGCGAAGCCCTCCGACCAGTCGGCGCCCGAGGACGTGCAGCGCAACGCGGCGCACTTCGCGGAGCGCGAGCCACTGGAGGCCATGGATCTGGACCGCTGGGAGCCGCCGTCGTACGAGGTGCGTGGCGGCGGGCCGCGGCGCGTGCTGGTGGTCGGCGCCGGACCGGCCGGCATCTACGCGACCCGCGAACTGTTGCTGCGGACAACGGCCGAGGTCACACTCGTCGACCGGCTCCAGCACGTCGGCGGCCTGGTGCGGTACGGCGTCGCGCCGGACCATCCGCAGACCAAGCAGATCATCGACACCTTCGAGCGGATCGCCGCACACCTCCGGGTGCGGTGGCGGCCCGGGACGGATGCGGCGGCGCTCCACGGGTACGACGGCGCGTTGCCGGCTGGATACGACGCCGTGGTTCACGCGGTCGGCGCCCGGCGGAGCCGTCAGCTCGGCATCGCCGGTGAGGAGGCCGCCATCGCGGCCGAGGACTTCGTTGCCTGGTACAACGGACGCCCTGGCGCTGCGGCTCCCGCGGACCTGGCCGGCCCGCGTGCGGTGATCGTCGGCAACGGGAACGTCGCACTCGACGTCGCCCGGATCCTGCTGAGCGACGAGCAGCGGTTGCGCTCGATGGCGGTTCCGTCAGGGGTGCGCGCCGCGCTGGCTGCGAGCGGTGTGAAGAAGGTCGTACTGGTCGGCAGACGCGGGCCCGGCGAGGCGGCATACACGCAGTCCGCCCTGCGGGAGCTGCAGGCCGCGGTCGGTGACCGCGTCGAGTTCCGGTACCACGCCAGGCCGGCCGCCTGGACCGGCGACGGCCTGGTCCTCGACACCGGCGAGACGATCGCGGCGAGCCACCTGTTCACCGCGATCGGGTTCGAGGGGCGGCCGATCGACGGGCTGCCGTTCGACGCGGACCGCGGCATCGTCCCGAACGTCCGCGGCGCCGTCGTCGACCGGCCCGGTCACTACGTGGCGGGCTGGATCAAACGCGGCGCGCGCGGCGGGATCGGGGTCAACAAGGCCTGCGCCCAGGAGACCGTGCGGACACTGGTCAGCTCTGCCAGGGGCTCAGCTTCTCCGGGTTCCTGATCGCCCAGATGTTGGTGATGCGTTCGTCGGCCACGTCGAAGGCGATCACGGTCTCGATGACGCCGTCGAACTGGATCACCAGGCCCGGCTGCCCGTTGACCGTGCGCTCGAGAAGCGTCCTGCCGAGCCGGAACACGGGCAGGTCGGCGAAGTACTGCGCGACGTCGGCGCCGCCGTGGACGGGCGCGAGCGAGGCGGCCACGATGCCGCCGCCGTCGGCGACCGCGGTGACCTCGGGGTCGAGCAGCGTGACGAGCGCGGCGATGTCGGTCGCCTCCCAGGCCGCCTTGAACTCGCGGATCAGCTCCGCCCGGCGCGCGGACGGCGCCGCCGGGTGCTCGGCGTCCCGGATCCGCCGCCGGGCCGACGAGGCCAGCTGCCGGCAGGCCGCCGGTGTCCGGCCGACGATCTCGGCGACCTCCGGGAACGGGTAGCGGAACACGTCGTGCAGGATGAACGCCACCCGTTCGGCGGGCGTCATCGCGTCGAGGACGACCAGGAACGCCATGTTCACCGACTCGTCCAGTGTGACGCGGTCGGCCGGGTCGGCGGTGCCGGTCTGCCCGGTCTGCCACTCGGCGGTCTCCGGCAGCGGCTCGGGGATCCACTCACCGACGTACCGCTCGCGGCGGGCGCGCGCGGACCGCAGCTGGTCCAGGCAGATCCGGCTCGCGACCTTGGTCAGCCACGCCGCCGGGTTCTCGATCGCCCGCTGCTCGTCCGGCGTCATCGCGTACCAGCGCGCGTAGGTCTCCTGGACCACGTCCTCGGCGTCGGCCAGCGAGCCGAGCAGCCGGTAGGCCAGGTTGATCAGCTGCCGCCGCTCGCTCATGATCGCGCTCAGGCCGGGCTCACTCATGTCGGTCCTCTCGTCCATACCCCGTACGACGGAACAGGCCCGCGAAGTGTGAGGTCTGACAGTTCGCGGCGGCGTCTCGTCGTAGGGAACATGACCACACACACCACGTCACACAACGCTGTCTCCGAGGTCGAGATCCGCGAGCGCGTCGAGGTCCTGCTCGACGCGGTCCGGACCGGCGACCTGGACGCCGTCAAGACCATCTTCGCGCCCGGCCTGGTCTCCTTCGACATCGAGCCGCCGCTGCGGCACCTCGGCGCGGAGAAGAAGTGGGCGAACTGGGAGCGCGTCTTCACCGTCTTCGAGACCCCGCTGGAGTACGAGGTCCGCGACCTCACCGTCCTCGTCGACGGCGACCTGGCCGTCGTCTACTCCCTGAACCACATGAACGCTGCGCTGAAGCCCGGCGGCAAGATCGACTACTGGCTGCGCTGGACCGCCGCGTGGCAGAAGATCGACGGCCAGTGGCTGATCGTCCACGACCAGGTCTCCGTCCCGACCAACTTCGAATCCGGAACCGCCGCAATGGACCTCATGCCCTGAGGCGAGCCCGGCCGACGATGTGGGGGCTGGCGGGCGTGACGCGGTCGGGTGGGAAGCGGAACTCGTCCAGGTCCTCGATCTCGAAGCCCGCGGCCGTGATCGCGGCCGCGGTGTCGCGGTGGGTATGGCAGCCGCCGACGAACAACGGCCAGAGAGTCGCGTCGGCGACCTTCTGCACGGTCGCGAGCCGCGTGCCGGGCTCGGCTGCGACGTGCTCGTAGAACCTGAGCTCTCCGCCCGGGCGCAGCACCCGCCGGGCCTCGGCGAGCGCCACCTGCTGGTCCGGCACGGAGCAGAGAACGAGCGAGACCACGACGACATCGGCCGACGCGTCAGCGGCCGGCAGGCGGTCCGCCGTACCTTCGACGACCTCGACGTCGATCGGCGCGGACTCGGCCTGCCGCTCGGCCTGGGCGCGCAGGTAGGGCTCGGGCTCGACGGCCAGCACGCCGGTCACCTCGGGCGGGTAGTGCGTGAAGTTGCCGCCGTCCCCGGCGCCGACCTCGATCACCCGGCCCGCGGCGCCCGCCAGGAGGCGGCGACGGTGCTCGGCTGCGCCCTGCTGGTCGAGCGCCGGCCGGGCTTTGGTGTAGATCCGGGCGAAGAGCGGATGTTTCATGCTCTCCACCCTCTCAGAGTGTCGGATCCAGAGTGTCGGATCTCGGCACCCGCCGATCGTCTCCAGAGTGACCGCTGTTCATCACCACGAGGAGAGAACCATGCCTACCACCGTGCCAGGCACCGTGAAGATCATCGACGTCGTCGTGTCCGACCTCGGCGCCGCGATCGAGTTCTACCGCCGCTTCGGGCTCGAGTTCGAGCGCGATCAGTACATGCCGGACGACCACGCCGGCTGCGACCTGCCGAACGGCCTGCACCTGATGCTGGACACCGACGAGGCCCGCGGCAAGATCACTGCCGGCTGGACACCGCCGGCGACCGGCCGGATCTTCCTGACCTTCGAGTACGGCAGCCCGGCGGAGCTCGACGCGGCGTACGCCGACCTGGTCGGGGCCGGCGTACCGAGCCTGCAGGAACCGTTCGACGCGCCGTGGGGGATGCGTTACGCGACCGTCGCGGATCCGTCCGGCAACGGTGTCGATCTCTACGCCGCCCTGCCCGCTTCGTGAGCCAGACTGTCCGGAAAGGAGGTGCGTGGGTGAAGTACGTGCTGATGTTCATCGAGACCGAGGAGTTCGCGAAGGAATTCGCGGCGCTGGGACCGGGCGAGCAGGAGGAGGCGTACCGGCGGGTGTACCAGTGGTTCGAGGACCACAAGGACAAGATCACCGACCGCGGCTCCAAGCTGCAGGGCCCGGAGACCGCGACCACGGTCCGGCTCGACGGCGGACGGGTGATGACCACCGACGGGCCGTTCATCGAGGGCAAGGAAGTCGTGTCCGGGTTCACCGAGATCGAGGTCGAGGACCTCGACGAGGCACTGCGGATGGTGCGCACCTGGCCGGCCTGCCCGGTGGTCGAGATCCGGCCGGTCGAGCAGATGTGACGAGGCCCGAGGACGAGCTGGCCCGCGTGGTCCGGGACCACGCCGGCCGGCTCGCCGGTGCGCTCGTCACGCTGCTCGGCGACTTCGCCGCCGCGGAGGACCTGGTCCAGGACGCGGTCGAGATCGCGCTCAAGCGCTGGCCTGTCGAAGGCATCCCGGAGCGGCCGGACGCCTGGCTGTTCACGGTCGCGAAGCGGCGCGGTCTCGACGTGCTGCGCCGGCAGCAGAACTACCGCGCCAAGCTGGCCGCGCTCGAGCCGCCGGTGCAGCCGCCGCCGGACGACAGATTGCGGCTGATCTTCACCTGCTGCCACCCGGCGCTCGCGCGGGAGGCGCAGGTCGCGTTGACGCTCCGCGTGGTGTGCGGTCTGACGACCGCGCAGATCGCGGCGGCGTTCCTGGCGTCGGAGTCCGCGGTCGCGCAACGGATCACGCGGGCGAAGCGCAAGATCACCGACGCGGGCATCCCGTACCGGATCCCGCGCGCCGACGACCTGCCCGAACGTCTCGACGAAGTGCTGACGGTGATCTACCTGCTCTTCAACGAAGGCTACTTGTCGAGTACGGCGGACCGTGCGCACTCGCGGGACCTCGTCGACGACGCCGAATGGCTGACCGCACTGCTGCACGGCCTGCTGCCCAACGAACCCGAGGTGGGCGGCCTGCTCTCCCTGATCCGCCTGCACCGGGCCCGCACGGCGGCGCGGTTCACGCCGGACGGCGACATTGTCCTGCTCGAGAACCAGGACCGCACCTCGTGGGACCACGCCGCGATCACCGAAGCGACGGCACTCCTGACCCGCACCGCACGCCGTCACCACGCACCCGGCCCGTACCAGCTCCAGGCGGCCATCGCTGCCTGTCACAGCGAGGCCCGTACCTGGTCCGAGACGGACTGGCCGCAGATCCTCGTCCTGTACGACATGCTGCTCACGTTGCAGCCGACACCCGTCGCCGGACTGCACCGAGCAATCGCGCTGTCGTACGTCCGTGGGCCTGCGGACGCTCTGGCTGAGCTCGACGGGTTGGCGGGCGATCTCGAGCACTACCCGCTGTTCCACGCGACCCGGGCCCAGCTGCTGCGCGATCTCGGCCGCGACGGCGAGGCCCGGACCGCCGACGGTCGCGCGGCGGAGCTGACCACCAACCCGGCACAGTTGGGGCTGCTCAACGAGCGGCTGGCCCGCTGACCGAGCATCCTTGCTCCATGGGTGCGGAGGGGCGGGGGGAACGGCTGTGGTTTCTCGACTGGCTGCGGGCGCTGGCGGTGGTCGGGGTGTTCGTGTTCCACACGCTGCGGCCGTTCGACGACGGCGACTGGCATGTGAAGAACGCGGAGACCAGCGAAGGTATCTCGATCGGGATCGCGTTCCTGGGACTGTGGGGGCTGGCGTTCTTCTTCATGATCTCCGGCTGCGCCGCCTGGCTGGCCCTGCGGTGGCGGGCCGCGCCGCAGTTCCTCCGCGAACGGTCACTGCGATTGCTCGTCCCGTTCGTCGTCGCGTACGTGCTGCTCTCGCCGCTGCAGTACTTCATCGAGGAGCACCACAAGGGACGCTCGACGGCGTCGTTCTTCGGTGACGTCCAGACGTTCTTCAGCGACCTCGGTGGTGATGCGCCGCTGTGGCTGCGGGACACGTACCACCTGTGGTTCCTCGTCTACCTGATCCAGTTCGCCGTGCTCGGGCTACCGCTGTTCCTGCTGCTGCGCGGCAGAACCGACTGGATCGCGCGGCGCTGCCGGCGGCGCGGGTCGATCCTGCTGCTCGCCGTACCGCTCGTGCCGGTCCATCTGCTGCTGCTCGCCGCGCCCGGTCCCGAGCACGGTTGGGGCGAGTTCGTGTTCTTCTTCGACTTCTTCGTCGTCGGCTACCTGGTGATGTCGGACGAGCGCCTGCTGGCAGCGGTACGACGGGACGCCGTACCGGGGCTGCTGCTCGGCGCCGGTGCGTTCGTGCTCGGCGTCGTGACCGGCATCATCGACTTCCTCGACGGCTGGTGGCCGGACCCGGGCTACTCGTGGGCGTACCTGTGGTACTCGCCGCTCATCACGCTCGCCGTGTGGGGCTGGCTCGTCGCGGTCCTCGGCCTCGGTCTCCGCGCGCCCGCGCTCCAGCGTCCGCTACCGCCGACGCTCGCGCGGGCCGCGATGCCGTACTTCATCGTCCACCAGCCGGTGATCCTCGCGATCGCGTACTTCGTCGTCACCTGGGACGCGGGCATCGGGCCGAAGTACGCCGTACTCCTGCCCTCCGCCTTCGCCGTCTCCGCGCTGCTCGCCTGGCTGCTCTCGTCCGTCCCGGGTGTCTCGCAGCTGTTCGGGGTCAAGAAGACCCTGGAGCGGATTTAGACGCTGCGCAGCACCGAGACCACGATGCCGAGGATGGTGGCGTTGTCGCCGTCGATGACCTCGTACGCCGGGTTGCGGGGCTCCAGGTAGACGTGGCCGTTGCGGCGGCGGTACACCTTCACGGTCGCCTCCTCGTCGATCATCGCGGCGACGATCTGGCCGGAGTGGGCCTCGGACTGCTGGCGGACCACGACGATGTCCCCGTCGCAGATGGCGGCGTCGATCATCGACTCACCGCGGACACGCAGCCCGAACACGGTGCCCCGGCCGGTCAGCCCGCGGGGGAGTTGGAGGACGTCGTCGACGTGCTCGACCGCGGAGATCGGCGTACCGGCCGCGATGTCGCCGACCACCGGCACCGGCACGTTCTCGTCGCCCGTGGCGCGCGCGGCCGGCTCCTGCAGGAACATCCGCACGTCGATCGGCCGGGAGACCGACGGACTGCGGCGGAGGAACCCTTTCTCCTCCAGGCTGGCCAGGTGCTTCGACACCGACGACGAGGAGCGCAGCCCGACCGCGTCGCCGAGCTGCCGGCTGCTGGGCGGGTATCCGTGCCGCGTCACCCAGTCCCGGATCACCACCAGGATGCGTTGCTGCCGCTCCGGGAGCGCGCCGGTGTCCAGGTCGCCGAACAGGTCGAGATCAGTCACCGCGAAATCCTAGAGCACCCCGGCGATGAAAGAGTGGAGCTGTGGACGGACCGGGAAGTCGTGTGCTGGACGCGTTCGATTTGTCCGAGCCCGCCGTACGGCTGGCGGGTGGACAGGGGGAGACCTGGCGGTCCGGTGACGTCGTACTGAAACGCGCTGACGCCGAGGCCGCGTGGCGCGCCGACGTGTTGGACGCGTTGCCGGAGTCCAGGGATTTCCGCGTGCCCCGGCCGGTGCGGGCTCGCGACGGTGAGTGGGTCGCGTTGGGGTGGGAGGCCACGGAGTTGCTCGCCGGAGCGACGGACGTCAGTCGGCAGGACGACGTACTCACGGCGGCCGCCGCGTTCCACGAAGCCGTTGCCGACCTGCCGCGGCCGTCGTTCCTCGACACGCGCCGTGATCCGTGGGCCGACGGTGACCGGGTGGCCTGGCGCGAGCAGTCGGCCGACGGAAGTCCGGCGTACGTCGACCTGGTCGGGCCGCTCGCTGCGGCGTGGCGGCCGGTGGAGCTGAGGTCGCAGCTGGTGCACGGCGATCTGCCGGGGAACGTGATGTTCGCCGACGGTCTCCCGCCGGCGATCATCGACTGGCCGGTCTACTGGCGTCCACCGTCCTGGGCTGCGGCGGTCGCCGTCGCGGACGCCCTGTGCTGGTACCGCGCGACACCGGATCTCGCCGCGCGCTGGGCGCACCTGCCGGAGTGGGGGCAGATGCTTGTCCGGGCGCTGATCTATCGCCTGACCACCGACGAACTCGCCGGTGGCGCCGCGACCTGGACCGAAACCCGGCGCGCGGCCTACGCGCCGGTGATCGAGCTGGCCGTCTCGTACGCTGCCTGATCGGTCGCGGCGCGTTTCCTGCCCGCGGCCCGGGCGGCGAGCGGAACGGTGCCGAAGGCAAGGACTCCGAGCGCGGCCCCGATCCAGCCGACGGCGGAGTAGCCCGCGCCGGCGTCCAGAGCCAGGCCGCCGAGCCAGGGCCCGACCGTGATGCCGACGTTGAACGCCGAGATGTTGAATGCGGCCGCGAGCGTGGGCGCGGAGCCGGCGACGCTGAACACCCGCGAGTTCACCGCCGGGTTGGTGGCGAAGCCGAAGGTGCCGACGCCGATGATCGCCGGTACGGCGAGCCATGGCGTCGCGGTCGCGAGTGCGACGACGACCGCGGCGGCGATCACCCCGGTCAGGCTGATCACGAGCGTGCGGAACGGTCGCCGGTCCGCGGTCCGTCCGCTGATCGTGATCCCGGCCAGCGCGCCGACGCCGTACAGCGCCAGGATCACCGGCACCCAGGTCGCGGACAGGCCGGTCGTCTCGGTGAGCAGCGGAGCGAGATAGCTGAAGATCACCAGGATCGCGCCGGTCGACAACGCCGTCGTCCCGTACGCGAGCCACAGCTGCGGGTTCGCCATGCTCCGCAGCTCGAGGCGCAACCGCGGCGCCTCCGTCGCACGCCCGCCGGGGATGGTGGCGACGACGCCGGCGATCGCGAGGACCGACAAGACGGCGACCGCCCAGAACGCCGATCGCCAGCCGAGGTGCTGACCGAGGAGCGTGCCGGCGGGGAGCCCGACGATCGTGGCCACGGTCAGACCTCCGGCCAGGATGCTCATCGCCTTGGCCCGCGCCGCCGGTCCCGCGAGTTCGATCGCGGTCACCGACGCGACCGCCCAGAATCCGGCGTACACGAACGCCCCGGCCACGCGGGTCGCGACCAGCACGCCGTACGACGAGGTGAGCGCGCCGGCCACGTGAGTGAGCGCGAAGACGGTCAGGAAGGCGAGCATCGCGGCGCGCCGGGACCAGCGCAGTGTGGTGACGGCCAGGATCGGGGCGCCGACGAGCATGCCGACCGCGAACGCGGAGATCAGCAGCCCGGCGGCCGGGATCGAGACCTCCAGGTCGGTCGCGATCTCGGGGAGCAGACCGGCGAGCATCAGCTCGGACGTGCCCTGGGCGAAGATCGCGAGCCCGAGCAGATAGACAGCGCGAGGCATGAGGGTCCTCTCGGAAATCAAGCTGATAATGGATCGATCGGTGCAAAAAGCGGGCAGGCGACTGCCCGGGGGAGATGCGGTTCAGAAGCTGCGCAGGGTGGCCTCGACGACCACTCGCTGGCTCTCGGGGGTCGCGCCACGCCGGGCGGCCACCCGGAGCCCGCCGAGAACGGTGAAGACGTACGTCGCCAGCCCGGCCGCGTCCGGCTCCGGGTCGAGCTCGCCGGTGGCCTGTGCCGCCCGGAGAGCAGTGGTCAGGGCGGCGAGCTTGACGTTGTGGTCGCGGTCGAGGAGCTCGACGATCTCGGCGTCCTTGGGGCCGAGCTCGACGATCGTGTTGATCACGAAACAGCCCGCCGGGTCGTCGGGATCCGGCTCCACCGCGGTCCACAGGATCCGCCGGACCCGCTCGCGGATCGGAAGCGTCGCGTCCTGGATGACCTCGAGCTGGGCGGCGGTGAAGCGATCGGCGTACCGCCGCAGGGCGCGGTCGAACAGGTCGCGCTTGCTGGTGAAGGTGTTGTAGATGCTGCTCCGGCCGAGGCCCGTCGCCGCACACAGGTCCTGGGTCGAGGTGGCCTCGTAGCCCGATCTCCAGAACACCCGCATCGCGGCGTCCACGGCGCGGTCCTCGTCGAACGTCCTCGGTCTCGGCATGCCGCCGAGCCTAGCACGTTTTGGACCGATTGATCCAAAATATCCTCCCCGGCGGGTGATCTCCCACCGCCGATAGCATCTGCGCATCGAGGCGAGTGCCGGAAGCTCTTCGACAGTGCGGCGGCGCTCGCCTTCACTTGGGGGGACCGTCCATCGATGAACTGAGGAGCATTGTGAGGTTGTTCAGACCTGGGGTGCTGGCACTTGCCCTCGGCCTGGTCGCCGGAGTCGCCGCGAGCGCACCGGCCACCGCTGAAGACACGAAGACCGTCTCCTACCGCGGCTATCAGGTGACCGTGCCGGCCAGTTGGCCGGTCGTCGACCTGGCCGCGACTCCGTCCGCCTGCGTCCGGCTCGACCAGCCGGCCGTGTACCTCGGCCACAGCACGGCGCAGGCCGACTGCCCGGCGCACCGCGTCGGCCGCAGCACCGGCCTGATCCTGGAGCCGCTGACCACGGCGCAGCCGTCCACCGACGGCCTGCTCCGGCGCGCGGTCGCGGATGCCGGCGTCCTGGCCACGGCGTACTACGCGCCGGGCGCCGAGCAGACCGCGAGCGACCTGCTCGCCACCGGCCGGGTGGTGACGAAGACCTCGTCGGCGCGGGTCGCCCAGCAGGCTGCGGTGACGCCGACGATTGTTGCGACGGGCAACTACGCGGGCGACGGTTTCGACGCCTGCACGGCGCCGTCGCAGAGCACGATGGATGCCTGGCGCCCGAAGTACCAGGGCATCGGCATCTACATCAGCGGCGGCTTGCGGGCGTGCGCGCAGCCGAACCTGACGTCCAGCTGGGTCACGACGAACGCGAGCAAGGGCTGGCAGTTCCTGCTGATCGACGTCGGCCTGCAGGCGCCGTGCACGACGTACAACAGCCGGATGTCCTCGGTCGCGTCGACCGCGCTGATCCAGGGCAAGAATGCGGCGATCAACGCGGTCACGGCGGCGCAGGCGCTGGGGTTCGCCCAGCGGAGCGCGATCTACAGCGACATCGAGGCGTACACGTCGACGGCCGCTTGTGACGCCGCGGTCCTGTCCTACCTGAGCGGGTGGACGCAGGAGCTCAACGCCCGCGGGTACGTCGGCGGTGCGTACGTCGGCGCCACCTCCGGCGCGAAGGCGCTGGTCGGCGCGTACGCGAACACGGCGTACACGCGTCCCGACAACATCTGGGTCGCGCAGTGGAACCGCACGCCGGGCACGATGTCGATCCCGGCGACGTACTGGAGCAACCACCAGCGCGTCCATCAGTACGACAACGTCACCGAGACCAACGGCGGCGTGACGCTGAACATCGACAAGGACTACCTGAACCTGACGGCTCCGCCGCCGCCGGTCACCAGCTTCACCGTGTCGGGCGGGGTCGCGGCGGCCACGCTGCGCTGGACGCAGCCTGCCAACGTCACGCTCGGGCAGATCATGGTCCGCGCCGCGTCGGGCTCGACCCCGCCGCAGCTGCCGACCGCGGGTACGCCGATCTACAACGGCACGGCGAGCCTGTTCACGCACACCGGGCTCGCGAACTCGGCCAGCTACGCGTATCGCGTGTGGGTGAAGAACAGCGCCGGCAAGATCAGCCCGGGTGTCGATGTCCGGCTGGTCGGGACGAAGGCGACGTTCGGCGCGAGTTCGGCGTCGATCATGTACACCGGTGCGGTGACGCTGTCGATGGGCGTCACGCGGCTGGACGGTGCGGCGAAGATGGCCGGCGTGCCGGTGGTGCTGTACTCGAAGGCCAAGAACGCGACCAAGTGGTCGACGGTCGGGTCCTTCACGACCGACGCCAACGGGGTCGTCTCGACGTCGCAGAAGCCGGCTGTGTCGACCTACTACATGTGGGGCTACAACGGTGGCGCCGGCCTGCTCGGGACGCGGAGCGCCACGGCGCTGGTGCAGGTCCACCCGGCGATGTCGGCGTACCTCGTGCCGGGCGCGATCACGCTCGGCGGATCGAGCCTGCTGTACGGCTACCTGAACCCGGCACACGCCGGTACGACGGCGTACCTGCAGCGTCGTTCGGGTACGTCGTGGGTGGCGGTGACGACCGGGAAGCTGACGACGAACGGCAAGTACGCGTTCAGCCTCAAGCCGACCGCCCGTGGCACGTACACCTACCGCGTGGTGTGGCTGGCCGACGCGGACCACCAGGGCACGCAGACGGCGTCGAAGGTGCTGACGGTCAGCTAACCGGCGAGGTCGGCCGCCGCACGTCGCGCAAGTTCGATCGCGTGCGCCGCGAGCGGCGAGTGGGTGCGGCCGGCCTGCCACAGCAAGAAGATCTCCCGCGGCGGGAGCTCTGGCGTGAGCTCGTGCAACGCCAGGCTCTCGTCGTCCCGGAGTACGGCGAGACGCGGTGCCAGAGCCGCACCGAGACCGGCCCGGACCATCGCCAGCAGCGCCTCGTTGCCCTCGGTGCGGAACACGAACTGCGGGTGGATGCCGCGGGCGTTCAGGAAATCCTCGACGACGGCCTGGTGGCAGATCGCGGGGTGCGCGACGAGCGGAAGCCCGTCGAGTTTCTCGAGCGGGATCGGTCCGGCGGGGAAGTCGCCGGGGCGCGCCACGAGCACGTACGGGTCGTCGAGCAACTTCAGGTCCTCGATGCTGTCTCCGGTCCGCCCGTCGAAGAACATCAGGTCGAGCCCGGTCAGGTCGGGATCGTCGGTCTCCTCCTCGAACAGCCGGATGTCGCAGCCCGGATGCGCGTCGCGCAGCTCCCGGATCACCCGCGGCAGCAACGTGTTCGAGACGGTCTGGAAGGTGCCGATGTCGATCCGGCTGTCGCCCGCCCGGAACCGCTCGATCCCGTCACGCATGTCGTCCGCGCGGCGCAAGAGCTCGCGGCCGTGCCGCAGCACGACGGCGCCGAGCGGAGTGATCCGGACCGGCTTCGGCCCGCCCGGCCGGTCGAACAGCGGACCGCCGGCGGTCTTCTCGAGGACGGCGATCTGCTGGCTGACGCTCGACTGGGTGTACCCGAGCCGGCTCGCGGCCCGTCCGAACGACCCCTCGTCGGCGACGGCGGCCAGCGTCGCCAGATGACGCAACTCGTACATGCGCCGCACTCTATCGCCAATGGCGATCGCTTTGATAAGAATCAATCGCTTTTCACGATGATGCGCCGGATCCTACGGTCGTGTCATGACCACCTACCGAGTCCATGACATCGAACTCTGCGCGGAGACGTACGGCGACCCGGCCGACCCCGCGATCCTGCTGATCCACGGCGCCGGGGCGTCCATGCTGTGGTGGGACGCCGAACTGTGCGCCGAGCTCGCGAGCCGCGGCCGCTTCGTCATCCGCTACGACCAGCGCGACACCGGTCGCTCGACCTCGTTCCCGGTCGGCGCGCCCGGGTACGCGATGAGCGACCTGGCCGCGGACGCCGTCGGCCTGCTCGACGCGCTCGGCGTCGCGCAGGCGCACGTGGTGGCGCAGTCGATGTCCGGCGGGACGGCACTGATGCTCGGCCTCGATCACCCGTCGCGGGTCGCGTCGCTGACGTTCGTGTCGAGCAGCAGCGGCGACGAGGGCCTGCCGCCGCCGTCGGCGGACATGCCGCGGCTGGGTACGCCGGACTTCGGTGATGCGGCCGCCGTGGAGGAGTACGTCGTACGCTCGATCGAGGCCGAGGCGGCAGGGCACTTCGACGAGTCGGCCGCCCGGGCGTTGGTCCGCGACGACATGGCTCGTACGAAGGACTACGAGGCCGCGCTGACGAACCACTTCGCGATGGACTTCGATGCCCCGCGCAACGGGGGCTTCGGCGACCTGGCGGTGCCGGTGCTCGTCCTGCACGGGGACGCCGACCCGCTGCTGCCGCTGCCGCACGGTGAGTCGATCCGCGACGCGGTGCCCGGGGCCCGGCTCGTCGTCCTGCACGGCATGGGGCACGGACTGTCGGCGCCGTACTGGAAGACGTTCGTGGACGAGGTGACGCGATGAAGTACGCGATCTGGTTGCCGCTGTTCGACGAGCTGTCCGACCCGCTGCTGGTCGCGCAACTGGCGGCGGCGACCGAGGAGGCCGGCTGGGACGGGTTCTTCCTCTGGGACCAGCTGTGGTGGCGGCCGCCGGTGCGGGAGGTCTCGGATCCGTGGATCACGATGAGCGCGATGGCGACCGCCACGGAACAGCTGCGGATCGGTCCGATGGTCTCGCCGATCGCCCGCCGGCGGCCGGCCAAGCTGTTGCGCGAGACAACGACCTTGGACCGGCTCTCGGGCGGACGGCTGATCCTCGGGGTCGGGCTGGGCAGCGACCGGTTCGCGCAGGAGTACTCCAAGACCGGCGAGGAGATCGACGACCGGATCCGCGCCGAGCGGATGGACGAGTCACTCGAGATCCTCACCGCCGGGTGGACCGGGGAGCCGGTGCGGCACCACGGCAAGCATTTCCTGGTCGACGACGTGCAGTTCCTGCCGCGCCCGGTCGCCGGCCGGGTACCGGTGTGGCTCGCGGGTTTCCCGGGCAACGCGAAGCCGGTCCGGCGCGCCGCACGGTACGACGGCTTCTTCCCGGTCAACCTCACCTCGCCGGAGCAGGTGGCGGCACCGGCCGCCGTACTGCGTGAACTGCGCGGCGACCTGGACGACTACGACATCGCGGTCGCGCTGGAGCCGGACGTCGATCCGCGTCCGTACGCCGATGCGGGCGCGACCTGGTGCCTGATGGACGTCGACCCGGTGACGCTGCAGCTCGCTGACGTCCGCGCACTGATCGCCGCGGGTCCGCCGAAATAGCGCGTGTGCCGGCCGGCTCCTCGGGTACCGGATGACGTCCCTGCTACCCGAGAGGAGTTCACGATGCCGAAGATCGCGTTCCTGGTCGCTGCCGAGGGGATCGAGCGGGTGGAGCTCACCGAGCCCTGGAAGGCCGTGCAGGATGCTGGTCACGAGCCCGTCCTGCTCAGCCCCGAGACCGGTCAGGTACAGACTTTCAATCATTTGACCGCCGCGGAGACGGCACCTGTCGATCAGGCTGTCGGTGATGCGTCGGTCGACGACTTCGCCGCGCTCGTGCTGCCCGGGGGAGTGGCGAACCCGGATGCGCTGCGGACCGACGAGAAGGCGGTCGCATTCGTCAAGGACTTCATGGCCTCGGGCAAGCCGGTCGCGGCGATCTGTCACGCGCCGTGGACGCTGGTCGAGGCGGACGTCGTGCGCGGGCGGCGGATGACGTCCTGGCCGAGTCTGCGGACGGATCTGCGCAACGCGGGCGCCGACTGGGTGGACGAATCCGTCGTCACGGACGGCAACCTGATCACCAGCCGCAAGCCCGACGACCTGCCGGCCTTCAGCAAATCGCTACTGAGCGCACTCGGTTGATGGGGTGTTGCTCTTCGGAGCATAGGTGTCTAATCGAAGGGATGCTGTAGTTCGGGAGGGTGCATGGCCAGTGTCAGCGGGCATGCCGGGGTCACCGAGCGCACCGGAACCGCCGCGGTCCAGGGGAGCCGGCGGCCGCTGGGGAAGGTGATCGGCCGGCTGTTGTCGACGACCGACCACAAGGTGATCGGCCAGTTGTACCTGGTCACGTCGTTCGCGTTCTTCCTGATCGCCGGCGTGATGGCGCTGGTGATCCGGGCGGAGCTGGCCAAGCCGGGTCTGCAGATCGTGAACGAAGAGGTCTACAACCAGCTCTTCACGATGCACGGCACGATCATGCTGCTGCTGTTCGCGACCCCGCTGTTCGTCGGCTTCGCCAACGTGATCATGCCGGTGCAGATCGGGTCGCCGGATGTGGCGTTCCCGCGGCTGAACATGTTCAGCTACTGGCTGTTCCTGTTCGGCGGCCTGATCACGCTGAGCGCGTTCGGCACCCCGGGCGGCGGGGCCGACTTCGGCTGGACGGCGTACTCGCCGCTGTCGGGCGGGGAACGCTCGCCGAGCGTCGGCGGGGACCTGTGGGTGATGGGTCTGTGGATGGCGGGCCTCGGCACGATCCTCGGCGGCGTCAACTTCATCACCACGATCATCACGATGCGTGCGCCTGGTATGACGATGTTCCGGATGCCGATCTTCACCTGGAACGTGCTGGTCACGTCGATCCTCGTGCTGATCGCGTTCCCGATCCTGGCGGCGGCGCTGCTGGTGCTGGAGGCGGATCGTGCACTCGGGGCACACGTCTTCGACGCGGCCAATGGCGGACCAATACTCTGGCAACACCTGTTCTGGTTCTTCGGGCATCCAGAGGTGTACATCATCGCGCTGCCGTTCTTCGGCATCATCACCGAGATTCTCCCGGTGTTCAGCCGCAAGCCCATCTTCGGGTACTACGGCCTGGTCGCGGCGACCCTCGCGATAGGGGCGCTGTCGATCGCGGTGTGGGCGCACCACATGTTCGTCACCGGCTCGGTGAACCTGCCGTTCTTCTCGTTCATGACGTTCCTGATCGCGGTCCCCACCGGGGTGAAGTTCTTCAACTGGATCGGCACGATGTGGGGCGGCTCGGTGTCGCTGGACACGCCGATGCTCTGGGCGGTCGGCTTCCTCGTCACGTTCCTGTTCGGCGGTCTGACCGGGATCATCCTCGCGTCGCCGGCGCTGGACTACCAGCTGAACGACTCGTACTTCGTGGTCGCGCACTTCCACTACGTGGTCTTCGGCACGGTGGTGTTCGCGATGTTCGCCGGTTTCTACTTCTGGTGGCCCAAGCTGACCGGCCGGATGCTGGACGAGAAATGGGGCAAGCTGCACTTCTGGCTGCTGTTCATCGGCTTCCACACCACGTTCCTGGTGCAGCACTGGCTCGGTGTCGAGGGCATGCCGCGGCGCTACGCGTCGTACGGCGCCAATGAGGGCTTCACCACGTTGAACGAGGTGTCCAGCGTCGGCGCCGTCATCCTGGGCGCGTCGATGCTGCCGTTCTTCTACAACATCTACAAGTCCCGCCGCTCGCCTCGCGTCGAGGTCGACGACCCGTGGGGCTGGGGCCGCTCGCTCGAGTGGGCCACCAGCTGCCCGCCGCCGCGGCACAACTTCGTCAAACTGCCCCGGATCCGCTCGGAGTCCCCAGCCTTCGACCTCCACCATCCATCACTGGCGCTCGCCGAGTACGCGCACAACCCGACGCCTGGGGGCAAGCTGCTGGACGCGGGAGAGGACCAGGGGCGGGTGGAACATCTGAAGGGCGAGACTGAGCACGAGACCGAGCAATAGTCAGGCCGGCAGGCGCTCGAGCAGGCGCGTCAACTGCTGCTCGGTCCGCTGCGGCGACGGGCTGGTGGACGCCAGCAGGTCCAGGGCTTGGGTGTAGGTCTCGACGTCGTCGCGCTTGTCCAGGTAGAGCGCGCTGGTGAGGTGCTCCAGGTAGACGATGTCGGGCAGGTCGCGCTGCGGGAAGCGGAGCAGGCTGAACGCGCCTCCGGTGGCGGCATGACCTGAACTTTCCAGCGGGATGATCTGGACAGTCACATTCGGCCGGGTTATGGCTTGGCGCAGGGCGTCGAGCTGGTCGCGCAGCACCGCGGTGCCGCCGATCGGACGGTGCAGGACGGCCTCTTCGATAACGGCCCAGAGCTTGAGCGGCGGCTCGCGGTCGAGCACCCGTTGCCGTCGTCTGCGCAAGGCGACGAGCCGCTCGATCTCGCTGTCGGCGCGCGGCCCGCTGGGGGAGAGCTGCGCGACGGCGCGCGCATAGTCGGCGGTCTGCAGCAGGCCCGGGACGAACTGGATCTCGTAGGTGCGGATCAGCTCAGCGGTGGCCTCGAGCCCCAGATACGCGTCGAACCACTCCGGCGTCACGTCGCCGTACCGATGCCACCACCCCGGGTCGTTGGCCTCGCGGGCGAGCGCCAGCAGGCGGTCTCGCTCACGCGCGTCCTGCACGCCGTACAGAGTCAGGAGGTCGGCGACGTCGCGCTCCTTGAACCCGACCCGGCCGAGCTCGAGACGGCTGATCTTCGACTCCGAGGCCCGAATCGCCCAGCCGGCGTCGGTCCGGGAAACGCCGGCGCGCTCACGCAGCTCCCGCAGATGACCCCCCAGCATCATCCGCAGAGCCGTCGGCCCCACCACACTCCGCCCCGCCATACCCCGAGTCTACATGATTTTCGAACAAATGTTCCCATGCAGTCTCAGCTCACCCGGGTCCCCACTGTCATGTCTCAAGACATCGGTGACGAATCAGTATCAGGACATCGGTGACGCTTCCGGGGCACTTGGTGGCGACACTTCTTCGGCCCGGCGCGCAAGGCATGTCCTTCCGGATCTGCCGAGTTCAGGAAGTTGCTCAGCCGACTCGATCGGCTTCGGCCTGGGGTCTGAAGACTGCTCGGTTCGGATACCGTCAGGCCATGCCCGGTTGGGAGAGTTTGCGCGTGGACCGATTCCGCCGAGACCCACGCCGCGTCAGGCTAGGCGTTTGGGAGCGCCCGCGGGCCGGGGGGTGCTGCGTTCCACGTCATGCACGACTGGGGTGTGTCCGAAGGTGAACCACTACTAGCGATGGCACTCCTAGCATTCGGGACAACATGGCTGATCTACCTCGTACTCGCGGCGGTCAAGTCTCGGACCAGCCGCATCGGTGCGGCCGGCGCGATCAGTGGCGTACTGCTTTCCACGGTGACCTTCTTCGTTCGTGGGCTAGCCGCCGGTACCAGCCTCGACGGCATGCTGTACGGCGCAGCGCTGCTGTCCACTGCCATCCTCTTGATAACAGGTGGCGATCCATCACTCATGTTCGATATTCATCAGATGAAGGGAAAGCAGTTCCGACGACTGTCCAAGCAGGAGCAACCACGGGTCAAGGCCCGCGACCTGCGCTCGGGTATCGCGCAATTCGCCTTCATAGCCATCGTTATCGTCGGCGCAGCCCTGTACGTCGGATTGGGATGGACCTTCCTGGACTAGCACGCGCCGCACACCTTGGCGCTCAGATCGGTCGATCCCGTGATCCGTCGGATCATCCGCGACGACTTGACGGATCGCCGACACACGGATTTGCCGAATTGAGTGCGTTTCGACTCGCTGCCGTTGACAGGCGCAGTTAACCGTCTCCAGGGCGGGGTGGCTCGTGACCGTGTCTGTCAGGGTCTTGGATCCAGAAGGTGGTGTCGCGGTAGCGCCACCAATACAGGACAGTGCGGTCGTCCGGCCATGCGGTCAACTGGACGCCGCGTGGTTCGAACTTGTCCTGGCGAGGATTGATGGGACGCCAACTCGGGTCGACGGGCTCGTCTTCCTTAGCCGCGCGAACGTGCGGGATGGACCGTTCGTCGCTGGCGTCAACTTGCTGGAAGTTCAGTTGGGCTTCGATCAGGGAGGCCTTGTTGGCGCCGCCGTGCCAGTCCGGCCAACGGAGTTGGATCGCGTCATCTTCCCAGAAGCACACTGGGCAGATCAGGTGCGAACCTGGCGGTTCCCCGAGGGTTAGATGCCCGCAGCAGACACACGGATACTTGACGATCACGCCGGATAGGGTAGGTGCACATTGGCCCGGGCCCGCAACAGCGCGCGCCACGCCCCAAGCGGCTGGGCCCAACGCACGGACAGGCCGCCGAGAGGAAAGTTGAGGCGTCTGAGGTCGCACCACACTAGCCTCTGCACCTATGAGCGAAGCATTCCGGGCCGAAGAAGTGTGGCGGCCGATCGACTACGCCGAAGCCTGGGCTGGTTTCGACGCTCGCTTCGACTTCAAGCCTGACTACTACGAGCATGTTTTACCTGCTACCCGGCTCCCGGACGTCTGTGTTGTGATCGACCTCGCTCCCGTGTTTGCCCACGAGGGCGTCCGGTTCGCGGCCGCCGAAGCGGCGATCACTGCGGCTGCCCTCCGGAACTTCGTGTGGCTCACCGACGAGGAAGAGTTGACCGCCTTGGACTGGCAGCACACTCCATACCGCTACTTGCCGGCCAGACACGCTCTCGCGGACGTCGGATGGCTCGACACCGGTGTTCACTACCTCTAAGGATCGGCGCCGCCCGCCGAGACTGGCCACGTTCGTCCATCCGCAAACGCACTGATCAGCCGCTGTCGGGACGGCCGATAGCGTCCGACTCTGCCGCGGTAAGGGCCACGCGAGAGCTATCGAGTGGTGTCGCGGGAGACGATCAGAGTGCCGACAGGCACGTCACCCGCGTGTGCGCCGCGCAGGAAAACAAAGGGCCCTTCTTCCGGAGACTCGTCGCCCACCGGATAGTCCACATGCGCGGCGTCGACGAGGACCCGTGTGCCGTCGGGCTTCGTCAATTCGGCTGAGAACTCCACCACCCATGACGCTCCGAACGGCGGAGCCGCCGGCCCGGTGACCAACGCGCCGAACACAACGATGAACTCACCGGCACGTGGTCCGGTCGGCTCGTAGACCCGGCCGTCGGTCACGAACTCAATCGGGCGGTATTGCGCCATCCATGCCCCCATCCTCCAACGAGCGCCGGTGCCCATGCCGCCGGATGGTAAGGCTGCGCTCATGCCGATGGTCGGCCAAGATCGGTTCACATCGCCTTCCGATGCCAAAACCTGATGCCACGTGCGCGATGAGGAGTGCGTATAGGTCGGCGCCCCTTGGCATGCAAGACGTCCGGATTTGCCGCCGAGAGTGAAGGGCGCTCATGCCGATGAGCGGATGCTCAGGAGCAACGTCATCTGCCGGGTATCGGACCTACTCAGTCCAGATTGCGGTAGCGCCACCAGTTGCCGTCGACGGGCGAGAACGGCTGCGGAGAAGTTGCTCGTAGGAAGCGCTCATCCAGCGCCTTCACCTGGACCGAGATGCGCTCGGCTCGTCTGCCGCCCCGGCGCATCAATGATTCAAGCTCGTCACGTGCGTCGAGACCCTCAGCGCCGTCACAAGCGGGACAGCCGATCGAAGTTCGTCGAACCAGCTTCGGCCCGCTTGACGATGTGCTCCCACCGCCGCAGCAGCCATTGCATACGGAGGCCGTTGGCAGTTCTGGCATCGCGGGGCCGATGAGGTATCCCGCGCAACTCATTCCTCGTCATCTGCTGCGCCGTAACGTGACGCGACCCGGTGCGGGTTTCGGCCATGGTACCTCGGCGGCGGACGCAGCGACACGCGATGCACTCATTTTGCCGCGTCCGTGAAGCACGCTCTGCCGATGACAGAGCGTTGCCGGCGTGCGATGAAGCTGCCCTGTGGCAACCGGTGCAGCCAGCGTCATTCCGCCCAGACGACGCGCTGACTGGGTGTCTTCCCGACCGTGTTCAAGGCGCCTGCACCAGGGTGGGCACCTTCCAGGTTCCGTCGAGTACCTCTGGCCGTGGTCGGTAGAGGCGGACCAGGAAGTTCCAGCCCTCCGGGGTGGGGATTGCGTTGGCCCGCGGGTCGTTGGGGTCGGTGACGAACCGGACCGTGATCGACCCGTTGTCGTTCGGGACTCCAGTGATGTTGTTGACCGTGTAGCGGCCGCTGCCGTTCGGCTCGAAGTAGCCCCGGGCGTTGTAGACCGAGATCGACCAGAAGGCATCAACGGGGACGTCCTTGAGGGTCAGTTCGTAGTCGCCCTTGTCCACGCGCGGCTCGACGCCAACATAGGCGGCCTCCCTGGTCGGCAGCCCGCCCCACCCGGCGGCGGCGCCGAGCAGGTAGCGGACCGGGTCGACCTCCTCGCGGGTGCCGAACATCCGGTCGAACCCGGTCACGTACTTGGCGAGCTGGAGCAGCCCATCGCGGGTGCCGTCGAAGCTGACCCTGTCGTAGTCGGGGGAGACGAACGGCCGCGCCGACCCGGCCTCCAGCATGATCTGGTCCTGCAACCGGGAGACCTCGGCGATGTCGCCCTCCTCAGCCGGGTCGACCAGGGTCCGCACACCGACCAGGACGTAGTCGGTGTCGAACTGGTCGACGGTCAACTCGTGCGCGCCGGCGCCATGGAAGATCGCGTTGACGTAGTGGTCGTTGTTGACCACCATCGCAGACATGTAGCGCTCACTCGCATCGGGCAGGGTCACCCGTGCTCCGGCGGAGATGTCGACGACGGCGAAGCTGTAGAGGGTGTCGCGGTTCAACCGGATGACGGTCTGCTCGTCGATGGGTGCGGGCTCCCGGTTGTGCCGGAACGTATTGATCCCCCCGGCACCGGCCTGGATGCCGGCGAACATCCGGTCCGTCTCGGCACGTGCAAAGTTGTCAATGCTGACCGTGATCGCCATCCGACCCTCCCTGCCGCGGTGTCCTGCCGGAAGCCTAGGCGGACCTCGGGCCCAGATCTACGAGCCCTCGAACCAGGCACCCGCCTGAGTGAGCCGCGGCGGCCAGCGGCCTGCCACGCAACTCAGCCCCAGCCACGGCTTGCGAACGTTGGAGCGGCGGCGTTCGCGGAAGTTCCATTCAGCCACGCGGTCATCGGTTTCGAAGCCTCAGGCATGGCCTCGAAGAAGTGACCAAGCCAGATCGCCACTACGGCGTGTTGGTGGGCGGTGCCGGGGGTGTGTGGAGCACCTGCCGGTGTCCCATTGGCACGTCGGCTCATGCCGCAGTGGGCCTGCCCCGTTTTGACGGACATCCGAGATCAGGAGCTTGTGCTCCGGAAGGATGTTCATCATGGAGTCCATGGGCAAGAAGAAGCCGCGGC